>JBPCIO010000020.1:0-21968 GCA_051006215.1 Chloroflexota bacterium | reverse complement strand
CGAGGGAGCACATTGGGGAGCTGCTCTGGCGCATCCTATTCAAACCCGGCTATGCGCCTCTTGCGGTGGTGCCCAACCTCGAAAAGACCTTGTTCGACTTTTACTACCGCGGCGAGTACGACGAGTTCTGGAAGCAGGATTGTTGTGACCAGGAACGCTATTTCGATCGCCACGCCGACATCCCTGCGACGTTTACTGGCGGCTGGTATGACCCATTTGCGGCAGCCACGACCAACTACTTCGCTACCATGGCGCGGCAGAATCGAACCCAGCAGCGGCTGATCATGGGTCCCTGGAACCATGGTGCGATGCGTGGTCGCGGTCAAACCTGGGTCGGCGACGTGGACTTCGGAGCCGACGCACACTGGGGCGACGCCGTCTATAACGACCAGCGACTGCGTTGGTTCGACCGCTGGCTCAAGGATCTGCCCACGGGCGTCGACAACGACCCACCCGCGCGCATCTTCGTGATGGGCGGCGGTGACGGCTCGCGTACGCGCGATGGGCGCCTGAACCACGGCGGTTGTTGGCGCGCGGAGCAGGAGTGGCCGCTGGCGCGCACCCAACCCACAACCTATTACCTGCACGAACGCGGTGTTCTGAGCCAGGCTGCGCCTCTGGCTGACGCTCAGCCGATCACGTTCACCTACGACCCGGCCGCACCGGTCCCGACCATCGGCGGCACGTGCACCAGCTTCTGGCAGATGCTGCCGGTCCAGGAGGGCGTGAACGCGGACTATTTGCCGGCCCGTGCGCGCATGCGCAACCTGATCGTCGAGGGTCCGGTCCATCAGAAAGAAGAGCCAGGCATGGTCGCCAGCCGCCCGCCCTATCTGGCGCTGTCAACCCGAACCGACATCATTGTCTTCCAGACCAGCCCCCTTACGGAACCGCTGGAAGTGACGGGGTCAATCTTCGCAAAGCTGTGGGTTGCCTCCTCGGCTCGCGACACGGACATCACCGTCAAAGTGCTCGATATCTACCCGCCCAGCGAAGAGTATCCGCAGGGCTATCACCTCAACCTGGTCGACTCTATTCTCAGACTCCGCTACAGAGATAGTTGGGAGTCCGAAAAACTGATGACGCCTGGCGAGGTGTACCCCGTCCAGATTGGCCTGCCGCCCACGAGTAACCTGTTCGCCCGCGGTCACCGCATCCGTGTCGACATTTCGAGCAGTAACTTCCCACGCTTCGACCTGAATCCCAACACGGGTGAGCCTATGGGCCGCCACACCCGTACGCTCGTCGCTCACAACACGGTCTATCTGGACCGTGACCATCCCTCGCAGGTCATACTCCCAGTCATCCCCGGATGACGGTGGTCGACCTTCGGTCCGACGTGCTCACATCGCCTACGGAAGCGATGTGGACTGCCATGCGTTCTGCCGAAGTCGGCTGGGCTCTGGTTCATGAGGACGACAATGTCGCGCGCCTGGAAACTCTGGGCGCTCGGCTCCTGGGCAAAGAAGCAAGTGTGTTTACCCCGACCTGCAGCATGGCCAACCTGGTCGCACTCATGACGCTCGGTCCACACGGAACCCAGGTAGTACTTGAACGCCAGGCGCATATTGCCGTTGGCGAGGCATGGGGTTTGGCCTACGTGTGCGGTCTCTTCGCCCACGCGTTGGACAGTGCCGACGGGATTCTCTCGCCCGACGCCGTCGAGCATGCGCTGGCTCGAGCGGAGATGCCCGGCACCTCGCTGCTCGTGCTCGAGAACACCCACACGCGCGCCGGGGGAGCGGCCATGACGGCGGTCCAAACAAATGCCCTCGCCGACGTCGCGCACCGCTATGGAGCGAGCGTGCATCTCGACGGCGCGCGCCTGCTGAACGCGGCTGCCGCTCTGGGTATCGACGCGCACGACCTCACGTTGGGCGTCGATACGGTCTCGTTGAGCTTGAATAAGGGCCTGGGCGCGCCCATGGGTGCGCTGCTGGCGGGCTCAACCGATGTTGTCGTGCGGGCCCGCCTGAACCTGAAGCGGCTCGGTGGTGCAAGCATTCACCAGGCAGGCGTACTCGCCGCGGCCGCTATAGTGGCCCTCGACACAGCCATACCAACGCTCGCGGCGGACAACCGCGCGGCCAGCGAACTCGCAGCGCGCCTGACCGCACTACCAGGTGTATGCGTGCGGCCGGTGGCGGTTCGCACGAACATCGTCACGCTGGATTTGTCGCTCTCGCCGCTGACGGCCGAGCAGCTGGTGTACGTGTTGTGTGAGCGTGGCGTCCGAGCTTACCCGCAGGGGGTGCAGCATGTCCGCTTTGTCACCCACCGTTCGATCCGGGCGCCCGAGATTGAGCGCGTGGTAGCGGCGGTGCGCGCCACATTGTCCCGAGCCCGCAGCCCGGCCTGAATCGAAGAGTAAACGCGCAGCCCAAGCTCTTGAAGCGGGCCGTGTCTGGACTCCACCACCCGCTCTCGCACCGGTTCCGACCGTCCGGCTTCGCCCGATCGGGTTCTCGGCGGGGAGCTCAGCGCCACAGGAAAAGCGCGGGCGACGCTCAGGCGCCGCCGCTTGGCTGCTACCCCGACAATCGGGCGTGCGTGACACGGCCGGTTGCGCTTCGGAACGGCCTGCTTCGGCTTGCCTGAAGAAACATCGGATCGATGCTCTGGGCGACGAAGCCGGGCGTGCTACCCGACATCTCACCAGAGATGTGCGCTAGCTCGCCGATGACGAACCGCCGAATCACCCACGCCACCGTCCGCCGACCCAGCCCTAGCGTGCCGAGATCCACCAGGTGACTGAGTCCATCCGAGGACAGTTCTGCGAGGTAGGCGTCGGTTGAGGCTTGGACCGCCCTGGCGTACCGGGCAAGGGCCGACCGGTCGACATGGTTGCCTAGACTTGGGCAGAAGGAAGTGAACAGCGGGGCGACGTCGCGCAGCACCAACTGAATCGTGATGTCCTCCACGCACATGGCATGCACGTACAGTCCGACCGCAGGCGACCACGCTGGTGAGGAGTGGGGGTTAGCCAGACCTGCAACGCCCAGCTCGTCCAGCTTGGCGTGGCTTTGGCGGACCTCCCGGCGCAATGGCGCAACGGCGTCCAGGTGGGGCTGGAACGTCGCGCACGCCTCGCGATTGTCGCGGATCACGACGACAGACCCCGAGACCCAGCAAAGCCGGCGATCAGGCGTGGTAGGGTTGCACTCCGTGCGACGGACATACGCATAGCGTCTTACGGAAGCAGCCGCGCAGCAACCCGCCGATCGGCGGTTAGTTGCGGACCGTCGGCGGTAAGGCGTTGACCTAGCCTCCACATCCCACGCTCGTGATCGCGAGCGTGGGATCTTGTAGCAGAATCTCCGGACGGTAGCTTTTGATGGGGGCACTCTCGGCGCATCGAGAGCCCCCACGCTCCAGCTGCGAGACTTCGCGTTGCATGGGACTTACTTCGCCACCCGTACGCGGATCGTCGGGGGTGGGCTACCCGCCAGGCCGGTTCGAAGATTGGATACTCATCGTGTATCCCCTGCTCCGGACTGTTTCGATGATTGGTGCCGAGGCGGACGCACGCCGTAACTTGAGCCGCAGACGCCCGATGTGCACGTCAATCAGATGACCGGTGCCGAGGTCCTCGTAGCCCCAGACCAGCTGACCCAGAGTTTCGCGAGAGAGCACCTCGTCCGGACGACTCGCCAAGGCAACCAGCAGGTGATATTCGGTCGGCGTCAGGTGCACAGGCTGGCCGCCCAGTGTGACTGTTCCTCGAGACTTCGAGATGACAAGTTCGCCAACCCGGATCTGATCCGCAAGCAGTGGCGCTAGCTCACGGACCCGCGACGCCCGCCGCAAGACCGCTTCAATCCGCGCTTCGAGTTCGTCCAGCTCGAACGGCTTGGCGATGAAGTCGTCAGCCCCGAGCTTGAGGCCAAGCACCCTATCCACCTGCCCCTGGCGGGCGCTGCAAATGATGATCGGCGCGTTCGTGAGCAGCTTGAAGGCATTGGTCAACACCAGGCCGTCCGTATCGGGCAGCATCAGATCCAACAAGATCAGCTGCGGCTGCAAGAGCGGAATACTCGAGAGGGCATCGCTCCCGGTCTCCACGGTGGTGACTCGGTATCCGCTACTTTCCAGGGCCTTCGACAGAGATCGAGCCGTTGCGGGGTCGTCCTCAACCAGCAGAATGATCGTGCTCACTAGTGACCCTCCTGCAGCCCGGGATGCTGGCTACGAGCGCACGCTCGTCACGCTTGTGGGTGGATTTCCAGCTGTCGGGGGTCGGAGACTCCGTTCAAGGACCGTTTGGAACGGGTCGCGCCACATCGGGATTTGGCCACGTGCCCAGCCATGCGTTGTCGGCACTCCGCACGAGACAATCTGGCCCGGCTGGCGGGGTAAGCGGTAGGCGGACCACAAACGTGCTGCCCTTGCCTTCCTCGCTCTGCACACAGATCGAACCCCCGTGCAGCTCCACGAGCTCACGCGCACTCGCGAGCCCCAGACCCGTGCCCGCGAAGCGGCCCACCGCGTTGGCGCCGCGATGGAATCGGTCGAAGACGTGCGCCAGGTCGTCGCGCGGTATACCCACACCTTCGTCGCGCACGACGAGGAGGGCGGATTTGACGGCGGGTCCATGCGTTGCTGTTAGGCTGACGTTGACCGCGCCACCTTTCGGGCTGTACTTGACGGCATTGGTCAGCAGATTGGCCAGCACGCGATGCAGCCTGGCCTCGTCGACAATGGCCTCAAGAGTCGGCACGTCGGCCTGAAAGTGGAATTGGTGCCGTCTGGAAACAAGCTCATGCTCACGCACTGCCTCTCGAGCCAGGGCGACCAGTTCCGCGCGAGCCAGAAGCAGTGGCCCCAGCGTATGGCCTGACTGCTGGACCGAGGCGTCGAGCAGGTCCTGTGTCATGCCTCGCACGCGGTTGGTCGCCGCCATGATGTACGCCAGGCAGGTCCCGAGTTGCTCCGGCGGCAGGGTCTCGCCGCGAGCGAGTTGGCGCTGCAACACCTGCGTCTGCGCCAGGATGACGGTTAATGGCTGCTGCACGTCGTGACAGACCGAGGTAAGAAATTCTTCTTTCCACGCTACGGTGGCCGCTAGCGCGCGGACTTCCGGCTGCGCTGCATCGATTGCTGGTACCTGGCAGCCATTTGGTCGGTACTCGGTGGGGCGGCCGCTTGCCCGGCGCAACGGTCTGTCGCTCGCGGTCATTGGTAGTCCCAAAGCGGTAGCTGATGCCCCAGTGGGTGCCGTGTCGGGTGGACAACAAGTTCTGACATGACGCACCGTTTCTGAGCGTAGGCCATGCGTCAGGCGAGGGCTCAATTCCACTCAATCCGTTACCTTCGTAACCCGGCAGTGTTGAACGTGCTTGCGACAAACTGCACACACCCTTGAAGCCAGCTGGTCATGAATTTCCTTCATGACGGGCCTCGCAGGGGCCGACCACAATGGAACGGTATGCCAATGCGGGGCGCGGACTATGGCATGGCTCGAGAGTAAGCATCGATTCCGACCGGGCGCACCGGCTGACTGGGACGCGGCGCGGCGAGAGTTCGAGCACCAGGCCGAGCACTGGGACACGCCCGATCACGGCGAGACCGGTCATCTGATCGCTCAGGCATTGCGTGCAGCGGTGGACATTGCGCAAAGCGGCGGCCTTCGGTGCGAGCACCGACTGGGTACGTCGCCGGCGGTCAAGCTGGGCGCCGGCAGCCTACCTGGCGCCGCGTCACCAGCCCCGCAGACAGTTAACGGTGATGAAGTTGACCGTGCGGCCGCCTGACGGCGTCCATACAGCGGGGCACAACTGTCGAGCACATTCTCACGTACGCGGGCGCGAGAGCGGTAGAGACTCAAGCGTGTGCTCCGAAGCTGCCCACTCGCTGGATGTCGTTCACCGTGGCCTGGTCATCAGGTCTGGCAGCTTGTACACGGACAGCCTGATCAGTGCACCGCAGGCCCGGGCGCGGACGCCACGCCCGATCTATCTACGCTGCTGCCGTGGTTAGCAGGAAGCGGTAGCCGCGGCCTGGCACCGTAGCGATAAAGCGCGGTCGCCGCCAATCGTCGTGCAGCCGCGCCCGTAAATTGCGGATCTGGCGATCCACGATGTTGCTCTCGGCGACGTAATCCGTGCCCCACAGCGTATCCAGGATCTCCTCGCGACTGACCACTCTGCCAGCGTTGGCGGCCAACAGATACAGCAAGCTCTGCTCGAGCGAGGTCAGGTGTAACTCAGAGCTGCCTGCACGCACGCTGCGATTCAGGATGTCGATCTCGAGCTCGCCGAGTTTGATGACTGGCGTAAACGTCACCGCGTCGCTGTAGGCGCGTCGAACCAGCGCGACTACCCGCGCCAGCAATTCCTCAGGCGCGAATGGGACGGTCAGGATGTCATCGACGCCGGCCTCGAAGGCAGCCAGCTTGGTTCTCAGATCACCCCGACGCGTTAGACCGATCACTGGCAGACGCCCCCTGGCGGTCCTGTGGTTGTGGAGTGCAATCATCTGCGTTCCGTCGAGGTCCATGTCGAGGATGAGCAGGTGCGGTTGCCACGCGATCACCACGGCACTGACCTCGGACACTCTGGCGGCAGCGCGAGTGGTGCAGACGCCGTGGTTGAGGGTCATCCCAATGAGCTCGGCGAGCATGGGTCGGTCGAGTACCACGAGTACGCGCGCCTGGCCGACTGTTGGCCATCGGGCGGCCGGGTGCTGCCGGCTGGCCCGTGGAGAGTTGACGTCGCGTACGCGCCTGTCGGTGAGTAGTGGTGGCGTTGTTTTCCTGTCAGCCAAACGGCTCACCCCAACAAGTCCCTGTGTCACCACGTCGGCGCCTCTGGAACCACGGTACTCGCCCGAACAAGCGTCAACTCACACCGTTTGGTAACGAAACTCTCACTTCCGTAGCATCTGCCACAGCGGCTATTCGCCGACGGTGTCTGGCTACGAAGGGTCGACTAGCGACGGTCCGGGCCACGCGCAGCGCTGGTGCTGACGCCGTCGCGTGCGGGAGGTGTGCGACGCATACTGGCGGAGTGTCGGTGTTCGCTGGCTTGCCAGCGGGATGGCATCGGCTGAGCCTTGACTGTGCCAGCAAACAAACCCCCGGGCGCGCTTTACGCGAGCCCGGGGGTGATAGCGGGCTTTCCGCTCGATCTAGTTGTGGACTGTGACGTCAGTGACAGTGCATAGGTCGACCGCCGGGAACTTGACCTCAATTCCATCCAGCGTGACGACCTTGACGTCCCAGATGCAGGTGCTGCCATCGCCGCGATTGAAGCCGACCCGCCAGGCTTCGCCTGGATTGAGCACATCTTTGCCGAGGATGTCGTCGCCCCACTGGGGGTCACTGGCTGCTGACACGTAGGCGTGTGCCAGGACGTAGTCGATCGTGTTATTGATATTGAAGTCACGCTGGTCCGCCAGTGCCGCCGTGCTCATCGACCCGATGATCAGAAACGCGCTGGTCAGCGCCAAAAGGAATCGTTGGGAACGTCGCGGTATCATACCTTCGCCTCTTCTGGGGGGCCATGGCCCCACCGACACACCGTAGTGCACCTGCGTTGGATTGACGGCGGACAACCTACACACTCTTGTAACAAGTGTGTCACGAAGTCGGATGGAGCGAGCTCACAGCCGCCGCCAGTTACTCACCGCTGCGCCTGGTTCGTCCGGAGTCCAGAACTGGGGTATATGCCACCGGTTCTGCAGCGCTACTACAAGCTAGCCGGCGTGGGGAGGGGAGCACGGAGCTGCTCGTCGCGAGCAGGAGTAGGTCCCACGTACCGAGACTTTCCGAACGCCAGAACCATGATGAAAATCGGCGATAGGAAAAGCAGGCCGAAGCCAAAGCTAACACTACGTCCGAAGACCGATGCCAGGTTGAAGATCAGGCGAATGATCACGAAGAAGTTGAGGAACGGGACCAGCATCCCCAGGAACCACCAACCCGAGTGGCCGGTCATGCGCAGCATGACGATGGTGTTGTAAATCGGAATGAGCGATGCCCAGCCGGGCTGACCAGCCTTGACGAAAATTTTCCAGAGTGCCACTACCAGCAGCACCGTGACGACGAGCCATACCAACAAACCGACGATCGATCCAGCGACTGAGGCGGAGCTGTTCGCCGTCGTCTGTGCCAGGATGAACATAGTGAAGACTCCCGGAGCGGGCGAGCGTGTATTCGAGGGCGCGCCCGACTTCGCTCACCGTAAAGGCTGCAAAGCCTTCGTGCGGCCCTGGCACCGCCCGATTTGGAAACGAATGTTAAGATTGCAGCACCATGCGCTCTCCGGCTACAGCGGCACCCGCACTCGCTGGCCAACGGCGGACGACGATCCTGGAACCTGCGCAGCCTGCCTCATCTGACCTCGGTTGAAGTCGTGCGGGAACCATGTAGTCTCGGCGACCAAGAATCAAAAGGAGCACGGTAGTCCGGATTGCGATCGCTGGACTGGCACACGAGGCGCTCACCTTCTCCCCAGAACCGACCCGTTTGGTGGACTTCGATGTGTGGGATCGGGAAGACGTCCTCGCGTATCTAGGCGTCTCCGGACTGGCCGGCGAGCTCGATATCGAGCTGGTGCCCGTGCTTATTGCCGAAACACGCTCACCGGGTGGGTGCGTCGAGGAATCAGCCTACTGCGCGCTGCGCGATCGCATAGTCGACGGCATCGTACAGGCGGGAGACGTGGACGGTGTCTGCCTGGTCCTGCACGGCGCGCTGCTCGTCGACAACATCTCCAGCGGCGAAACCGACCTAGTGCGAGCGATCCGCGTCCGCGTCGGCGACGAGGTGCGCATCGCGGCGCGTCTTGATCTGCACGCGATCCTGACCGATGAGTTCGTGCGCATTGTCGACGTCTGGACCAGCTACCGCACGGCACCCCACACCGATATTCCAGAAACCCTTCGGCGAGCGATGACGCTCCTGGTTCGCACCCTGCGCAGTGGATCGCGGCCGCACGCAGCGTTCGTGCGCCTGCCACTGTTGCTCCCTGGCGAACAGGCTACGACAGACGTCGAACCGATGCGCTCCCTGCTCGAGCAGTCGGCCGTGATCGCACGGCAACCCGGCATCCTGACCTCGGAGCTGCTGGTCGGCTTCGGGTGGGCTGATGCACCACATTCGGGCAGCTGTGTGTGCGTGATCGCCGAGGACGCCCAGCATCTGCACGCGGCCAGCCGCGCGGCCGAGCAGCTTGCCGCGGCGATGTGGGCACGCCGCTCGGAATTCAGCATCTCTTGGGAGGTCGCAGGCACCATCGACGAGGCGATCGACCGCAGTCTCGTGGCGGCTGAGTCGACCGTCTTCGCAACAGACTCGGGTGACAATCTAACCGCCGGAGCCGCTGGCGACACGCCGGCATTTCTGGCCCGCCTGCTGGAGCGCCGGGTACCTGACGCTGTCTTCGCCGCCATTCCAGACGCCGGGGTCTACCGACGATCTGTCGAGGCAGGCGTCGGCGGTACGCTGACCGTTCGGCTGGGTGGCAAGATCGACACCCAACACGGCCAACCTGTTCAAGTGACCGCCGTCGTCGAGCACGTGCATTGTCCGCAGCCGAACACCCGCGAGGTTGGCGTCGCTACGCTGCGCGTTGGCGGGCTCCACATCATCGTATCCGAGCTCCGCAAGGTGTTCAGTGGCGTCGAAGATTTCCGTAGTGCTGGGCTGAACCCACTCGAGCACAAGCTGGTCGTGGTCAAGCTCGGCTATCTGCTGCCCGAATTGAGAGCGATCGCCCCGCGCGAGATTTTGACACTCAGCCCTGGCTATGCTGACATGGACCTGAAACGGCTGCCGTTCAGGCACGTCAAGCGACCGATTTACCCTCTCGACCAGAACGTCGACTGGGCGCCCGTCGCGGTCACTGCGTGAGTCGGGCTTCGGATTGCCACCGCGCCGAGGCATTCTTGTGATGGGCGGTAGCTCCGACTTACCGCTGGGCGGGAATCCTCGAGAAAGGCGTTTTGCGAGGCGATCCTGGCCGGCTTCCAGTCCTGCGATTGGCGATGCGATCAGTCGCTGAAGGTCAACCGATGCGGGCCGAGCGCGTGGTCGTGCTGATACACGGACCTGATTGAGGCACAGTAACCATGGAGCCGCCATTTCTACCCGGTCTCGAGCTGAGCGCCGCGCTGTACGCGGCGGTCGAGCCGATCCTTCAGCACCATTTTCCAGGCCTGGGGTATGCCGCCGCACGGATAGCCAGGGGGTCAGATGTGCTCGGCTTCGACGACGAGCGTTCGACCGATCACTACTGGGGCCCGCTGCTGGAGCTGTTCGTTTCGAATGATGACCGCGAGCGCTCGGAGCAACAGATCCACGACGTTCTGGCGGCTGAGCTTCCGTTCGAGGTACGGGGCTACTCGACCCACTTCCGGCCGTTCGAAGGCAGCGAGGCGCACTTTGGCCGGCTTGGCCATCTGGCGCAGCGCATCGAGCGGCCGATCAATCACGGCGTGAGCGTCATGAGTGTCCAGGGATTCTTCCACGCCTGCCTTCACGTGGATCCACTGCGCGAGCTGGAGCCGGTGGAGTGGCTGCTGATGTCCGAGCAGAATCTCCGGATGGTGACCTCCGGTCCGGTCTTCGTTGATGACCCGGGCGAGCTGTCCCGAGCCCGCCGGGCACTGACGTACTACCCCCACGAGGTCTGGCTGTACCTGCTGGCGGCACAGTGGGCGCGGATTGGCCAGGAGGAGGCATTTGTCGGTCGCACTGCCGAAGCAGGTGACGAGCTTGGATCGCGACTCGTAGGGGCTAGGCTGGTGCGTGACGTGATGCGGCTGGCGTTTCTTCTGGAGCGGACGTACGCACCGTACACGAAGTGGCTTGGCACGGCATTCAACCGACTGCGCTGTGCGTCCGAGCTTGGGCCACATCTAGAGGCGACGGTCGCCGCCAGAGACTTTCCGACGCGCGAAACCCACCTCAACCGAGCGTACGAACACGTCGCACGCATGCACAACGCGCTAGGTGTGACCGAGCGGGTGCCAGAGGCGCTGGCGAGCTTCCACGGTCGTCCGTACCAAGTCCTGCACGCCGACCGCTTCGCAGAAGCCACTGAGCATGCCATTACCAGCCAGCCCGTCCGAAGCTGGCCGAAGCGGGTGGGGTCGGTCAGCCAGTGGGCGGATGCGACGGACGTTCTGGATCGCCCGTCATTGCTGCCGCGACTCCGGCACTTTTATACGGCTTCGAGTCGTGCGCCTGTTGACGCGTAGAATCGCACGGTCGGTGACGCTTTTGCGGGCGCGTCAGAATCAGGTTGAACCGAGAAGCCGGACGGCATCCACGAGCCCTTCAGGGTCGCCCACGTTGCCCGGGAAGACGACGTAGGGCATGCCCGGGAAGCGTGACTCGGGACCAGTTTCCAGGCGCCACACCGGTACGCCTGCCAGGACTTGGCCAAGCACCTGCGCCCGCAAGGCGCCCAGTCCACGTTCGGCTACGACATGGCTGGTGATACCGCCTTTGGCGACGATGAAGCGGGGACGGACCTCGAGGTGACGCAATGCAGCTAAAAGTCCATCGATCACTTTCTGACCAATGCCAAGGTTCTCGTCGCCGACGCCCACCACCAGCTGACGGCTGGTGTACAGCACCGGGAGATCTCCAGCCTCGAGCGCGGCGTTGAGCATCGCTCCGCATTGCTCCGGCGACCAGCCACCACTCAGCACGGCCGCGACGTCTACCTCGATCCCGCGCGGCCGCAACTCGGGCGTCGCAAGCAACCGCTGCACCTGCTCGGTGGTCGACGGCTGATACGACCCAACCACCACCAACCCCCGCTGCGCCGACACATCGTCCTCACCGCAGGCGGTGGCCACTTCGACGCCACTCAGCAAAGGCCGCGCTGACATGCCGGCGCGGATTCGCACGAACGAAGCCGCGGTCCGATACAGAAACCGTTTGCCGCGGACTTCGGCCTGCAGGAGGCCAAGCACGAACGCACTCAGGTCGCCATACCCGGCGGCATTTACGACGACTGGTACGCCACCGTCGACCTGGAGCAGGCGCGCGCAGACTGCATCAGGTCCCTGTCGCACCACCGGCAGCGGCACTGAAAGGACTTCGGAAGCCGCCCAACGTCCGCGGCTCTTTTCTTCGACCCACGCTGGGAGATAGGCGGTGTGATAGCGGAATACGGCATCCTGCGCAAAGGATGTGGCCGATGCGGGCACCACCTCTGGCGAGCTGGCGGTAGGGGTGGCTACCCAGTGCGTATCGTCGATCGTGTACCGCCCGCCTTCGAAGAACGCCGGCACGAGCAGGTGGCCATCGAATCGCTCGCCCAACCCCGCTTGTAGGGCTAGCGGCTCGGCGGGAAAGTGGCCGCGGAGGGTCGAGTCTGACCGGCTGGCTACCACGAACGGCCCTGATCCGGCCGCGGCTCGGGCTGCCGAGAGGTTCTGCCCGACAGTGACGTTGACGCGCTCGGCCTCTTCGGTTGGCATGCTGCGGGAATTGGTCAGCACAAAAAAGACGGGAGCGTTGCGCGTCAACTCCGCTTGAAGCTCGGGCTTGCCCCAGGTGAGCAGGACGCTTGTGTCGTGCACGGTTTGCACGCCGGTGGGATCATCGTCGATGGCGACCAGCGGCCGCGGGCCCTGCTGCACCGAGCGTTGCAAGTTGGCGAACAGATCGGCTTCGGAAGGCTCGGGGGGCAGCCCATCGAGCAGATCTGCAAGTGAGCTGGTCATGTACCTCAGTCGTGCTCCGGGCCTGGCAGCTCCATGCCCGCGATGCGACCGAACAGGCGCGCCACGGATGCATCGTCGTCGCGGCCCATACCGGCTGAGGCCGTCATCAAGAACAGTTGGAGCGCCGCGGAGGCCATCGGCACCGGGAACTTCTCGGCGCGTGCCATATCCAGCACAATTCCGAGATCCTTGGTAAAGATGTCTACGGCGCTGCGCGGGCGGTAGTCGCCCTCGAGCACATGGGGCACGCGGTTTTCGAACATCCAGGAGTTGCCAGCCGAAGCGGTGATCACCTCGTACACCCGGCGGAGGTCCAGTCCTTGCTTGGCCGCGAAGGTTATCGCCTCGCACGCCGCGGCGATATGCACACCAGCCAGCAGCTGATTGATCATCTTGAACGCGGCTCCATAGCCCGGCGTAGCTCCAAGCTCGTACACCGTCGCCGCCATGGCGTCGAGCACCGGCCGGGCGGCGGCAAACGCCTCAGGGCTGCCGGACGCCAGCACCGTCAGCTCGCCCTCCATGGCGCGCTGCGTGCCGCCACTCATCGGAGCATCCAGATAATGTCGCTGCGTAGCTTCAAGTCGCGTCGCAAGCTCGCGCGCGGCTTCTGGCGCCATGGTGGCCGAGGAAACAAACACGCTGCCAACTGGCATGGAAGCTGCGCAGCCGTGTTCGCCGAACAGAACCGCCTGCGTTTGGGCCGCATTGACGACCACCGAAACGACGACGTCCGCACTCGCACCTGCTTCGGCGGGCGTGGCCGACCCCCGCCCGCCCTCAGCCACGAAACGCTGGACGGTGCGTGGCTCGACGTCGTAGCCGACCACGTCAAGGCTAGCGTGCCGCAGGGCCCGGGCTATGCCGAACCCCATCGAGCCCAGGCCGATTACCGCGACGCAACAGCCACTCGAGCTCACGCCCGGCCGCCGCGCGGCTCGTGACTGCCGGACTGCCGCATCGGGCTTCGCCGCCAGCGCAGGCCGCAGGTACGTATCGCCGGTGCGGACACTTTCGACACCCTTCGAGAGCTTACTCCCACCGCGAGAGTGTCAGCAGGCCAGCCATACCCGCGGACGGCGACGAACTTGGACGTGCCCACCGCTGGCACGCGGGTTGCCTGGTACGTGCGCATCTTGACCCACTCCCTTTCGCCCCCCGCCTCGCGCGCACCAGAGCAGGGCGCTGGCCCCCAGCAGTTCAGCAAGGTCCTGGCCCGCAATATCGACACGTTGGTAGCCGAGCGTCGCAAAGAGGAGCGCCGCAGGAAGCCTCAGGACCGCATTTCGGATGCCGTCACCAAGTTCACCGGGAGCATGCGATTCGTGGTCATCCACGCGGTGCTCTTCGGCGGCTGGATCATCTGGAACCTGGGAGTCATTCCTGGTCTGCCCGTGTTCGATCCGAGCTTTGTCGTTCTGGCTATGGCAGCGTCCGTCGAGGCGATCTTCCTCTCCACATTCGTCCTCATCAGCCAGAACCCGCATGCAGGCGTTGGCGGAGAAGAGAGCCGATCTGGACGTCCAGATCAGTCTGTTGGCCGAACACGAAGTCACCCAGATGGTGACCCTGCTCGACGCCGTAGCTCGAAAGCTGGGTGTCGAGACGCAGCTGAAATCCGAAATTGAGGATGCCAAGCAGGACGTGGATCCTAGCGCGGTCCTCAAAGCAATCGAGCAGCGGGAGGCCAGGGCAAACCGGCGCCACGGGTGACCCTCGATCTGGGGCTCGGCCAACCCTAAGGATAACGCCGGTTGGCATTGCTGGATGTGTAGGCTGAGGCTGGCTGTGTAACGCCATGCCGCTCGACGTTGAGGCCACGGTGCATGCGCTGGCCTGGATGCTCCTGGGTGCGGCCGTGCTCGGAATGCTGGCCTGGCGAATCAGACTGCCCTACGCGGTGGCCCTGGTTCTGGGCGGGGTGATCGTCGAGGAGACCCATTTGCTGATCCTGCCGCAGCTCGAGCCGCGCGTACTGCTGTTCGTGTTTCTGCCGCCGCTCCTGTTCGACGCTGCATTCCGCCTCGACGCTACAGCTCTTCGTAGCCTGGCTCGGCCCGTGCTCTTGCTGGCCCTGCCGGGTACGGTTGCAACAGCCGCGATTGTGGGCCTGGTACTCGTGGTGGCGCTCCACCTGCCCCTTGCTGTGGCGCTGGTCTTCGGGAGCATCGTCGCGGCCACGGACCCGATCGCCGTGGTCGCAGTGTTCCGGGGTCTGAACGCCCCGAATCGGCTGGTCGTCATGATCGAAGGGGAGAGTTTGATCAACGACGGTGTGGCGATCACGCTGTACACACTGGCGGTCGGGCTGGCCACCGCGGGCAGCGCCGACGTGGTGGGTGGGATCAGCTTGTTCGTGCGGCAAATTGTCGGCGGGGTGGCGATAGGCGTCGTTCTCGGATTTGTGGTGTCCCGGCTTACCGCCGTGATTGACGACCACCTGATCGAGATGACCCTGTCGACCGCGCTGGCCTACGGCAGCTATCTCGTCGCACAGTCGCTCGACACGTCCGGTGCGCTGGCCTGCGTCGCGGCGGGCCTGCTCCACGGCAGCTACGGCCGCCAGGTTGGCATGACCGAGCGCACGCGGCGCTTGCTGGACGATCTGTGGGAGTACTTCGGCTTTCTGGTCAACGCGCTGGTGTTTCTGCTGGTCGGTTTCAGCTCCAGTGTGGCCAACGTGGCCGCGGCGGCCGGCCCGGTCCTGGTGAGCATCGTGGCGGTACTGGGCTCACGTGTGCTGGTCGTGCTCGGACCGGCGCTGGTACTGCCTCGAAGACTTCGCGGCAGCTCGAGTGGCGAACGCCACGTGCTAATCTGGGGCGGCCTGCGGGGCGCGCTCACGATTACTCTGGCCCTGGCCCTGCCGCCCGAGGTAGCCGACCGACAGTTGTTGATCGCAATGGCGTTCGGGGTGGGGCTGTTCAGTCTGCTGATCCAGGGCGTGACGTTGTCCTTCGTGGTTCAGCACGCAGGATTGGCTGGGCAGAGGACAGATATTCAGCCGCCGTGGTAGGCCTGCTCGAGCAGCGCGTACACACGGGTATCAACGGCTGGCCACGCGCCTGTTCGTAGGGCTGAGGCGAACGCACGCAGAGTGTCGCTCCGAAGCGTGGTCTCACGCTCCATCAGCACGTGTCTATCCCGCAGGGTACGGAATCGGTAGAAGCTGCCGTCGACGTTTTGCCAGCTCAGCCGGCCTCGATCGCACTCCAGTTCAAACGCGATGCGGGTGTGTGCTAGCGGCGCGTTCCAGCTGACCGCCAGCTCGAAGGGGATATCGTCGCCCAGATGCAGCCGAAGCGCGGCCGTGTGTTCAATGCCGCCCCGCTCGATCTCAGCATGCTCCAGCCTGACTGCGCGTGGCTCCACCAACCACAGCGCCAGATCCAGGAGGTGAACACCGAGGTCGATCAGTGCGCCGCCGCCGCTGAGCTGGGGGTCGAAGAACCACGTCTTTTCGACGCCCGGCCCGTAGATGTTGTGGAACTCCGCACGGATGGCGCGCACGCGGCCGGACTTGACCAGCGCCTGCTGCAGGGCTGTGACAGTGGCCAGAAATCGGTACGTGTAGTCGACGAACAGCATGCGTCCGGTACTCCTGGCTAGCTCCACCGTTGCTTGTGCGTCGGCGAACGAGAGCGCCAGCGGTTTTTGCACCAGCACATGCTTGCCAGCCTGCAGCGCCTGAGTAGCCTGGGGGACGTGCAGCGCGTTGGGCGTACAGATGACCACCGCGTCGACACCTGGCAGTTGAAGCAGGTCGTCGAAGCGCTGCCCGGCCCACGGATGACCGTGCCGCGCGCTCACTGCTTGCGCGCGCTCGAGCTGCGTGTCCTGCACGCCGACCAACTCCAGTCCGGCCACTGCCGACAGCTCCCTGATCAACGACTCACCCAGCCATCCCACTCCAGCGAAGCCTAGGCCGATTGGGGTCACAGCCGCACCAGCGCCTTGACAAAGCCTGGCGGCCGGGCCTCGGCGGCCCGAAACGCCGCGGCAGTGTCGGCCAGCTCGAATTCGTGCGTCTCATAAGCGGCCAGGTTCAGCCTACGTTCGGTGGCCAAGCGCAGGCCGTCGCGTAAGGCACGCACGAAGACTGCAGGGTCACGATCGTGGGCATTGATCACGTTGATGCCCTTCCAGTTCCAGCTCTGCAGATTGACCGTGCGCGGGCCATCAGCATGGTAGCCGGCGATGACCAGTCGGCCGTTGTAGGCGGTCAGCCAGGTCGCGTAGTCGAGCGTCTGCTGCACGCCGGCTGCCTCGATGACCAGGGGCAAGCTGTCCCATAGCTCGGCCGGCACGCTGTCAAAGCTATACGTCGCCTCGGCACCCAGGCGCAGAGCCAGCGCGCGACTCTCCTCCCGGCGACTCAGCGCGATCCAGCGCGTCCCGGGCGGAAGGAGCTGCGCACACTGCATAGCCAGGTAGCCAAATCCAACAAATGCCAGAAGGTGCGCTGGGCCCGCACGGCGGAGGACGTTCACGGCGCAGGCCAACGGCTCGCCAAGCAATGGCCGGTCAATTGTGACCAGGTTCTCGGCGCGCGCCACTCCCAGTTCGGCAAGTCCGTTCCAGAGGAGCCCCGTCACGTGTTGGCCCACTCGGAGACCGGTCAATTCTGCAGCGTGGCCAAGCTCGACAACCTCGCCCCAGGTTTCATGCCCGGGTGCGCCGGGTGGCAGCGGATACTCGATGCCCGGCACCCCGCGCCATGCGTTCAAGTCGGAGGCGCAGATTCCACACGCGCGTAGCCGGACCAGGACTTCCCCAGCTGCGGGCGCCGGATCAGCCACCTGCACCACTTTCAAGTCATGCGGCCCGAGCAGACGCGCTGCCAGCATCACGCTCCGCCGAGGGAGGCTCGCACACGCTGGATGACCGAACCCCAGTCGCCCGGCGCGGGCTGGCGGAACAGGCGCATGGTTGGGTACCAGGGCGAGTCGTCGCGGTGCCTCATCCAGCGCCAATCAGCGTCAGCGGTCAGCAGGGTCCAGGTTGGCACGGCCAGCGCACCGGCCAGGTGAGCAACCATCGTGTCAGCCGTGACGACCAGGTCAAGCCCGCGCATACGCGCGGCAAGGGTCAGGATGTCTGACGTGCTGATGTTCACGGCGCGCGGCACCGGCGTGTCCAGCTGCAGGTTGTACAGGCGAACACCTGGGGCTTCGGCCAGCGTCGGCATGAGCTCGAGCGGCACTGACCGCCGCGCGTCCCAGGGCCCAGCGGTGGCCACCACCCCGATGCAGAGCGCCGAAGACCGGCGCGGCTCAGGCTCGACCTGGAAGTACGGCACGTGCTCGGGCAGCGACTCGATGGTGGTGCGGAGCGCGTGCGCCACTTCCATGATTTCGATATCCACGTCGTAGTCAATCGGGGGTACACCTTCGTGTAGGGGCAGCACTTTGCAAGGCGAGGCCAGGCGCTCCAGCAGCGGCAACAGTGGAGGTTGCGCCCAGACCGTGAGCTCGCCGCAGATCTCCCCGAGCATTGGCAGAAAACGCGCGAACTGGAGTGTGTCGCCCAGCCCGTGGTAGCAGCGGACCAGCACCCGCTTGCCTGCAAGCAGGCGCCCGTCCCACACCCACTGCTCGTGTCGTGGCAGATGCCAGCACGGTCCCGAGGCCCGCCGGGTAGCCAAAACCGAATCGCTGATTTCCCACGCTCGAGCGAAGTCGCCACTCCGCATAGCCTCCATCCACGCGTCGGAGGAGGTGTTCACCGCGGCGTCGAATGAGCTGGAGCTCCCAGTTTGAGCGCCTCGATCGCAGCTCGGTAGCCGTCGACGGTGCCCACGTCGTAGTAGCGTTCACCTGCTGGCACACCCACTGCACGACCTCCGCGAGCCAGATACGCATTCACCAGCGTGCCGACGTACTCGTCGCCGCGCCCCGGCTCCGACCACAGGGCGTGCAGCATGTGGAGTGTCCGGGCTGGCATGCGGAACGCGCCCCAGACCCAATCGGTGCCCGGTCGCTCGGCCTTGACACGTATCTCGCTCACCTGGCCGTCGGACCGGGTCAACACCGCGTCGAAGCGATGCGCATCCGGGACCGAAAACAACAGGAACGACAGCTCGCCCGGCGGAAGTTGACAAAACCCATCTGCGGGAAACCAGACCGTGTCCGGCAACCCGATCAACACGTCCTCATCTTCTCGGATCACCTGCAGCGCGCGGAACAGCGCATCGCATAAGCCGCTGGGTCGCTCCTGGACGACATAACAAAAGCGTCGGGCCGCCCAGTGGCGCGCGTAGTACGGGATGATGTCCACTTTTTCAGGCGACAGCACGAAGCACACGCGGTCCGCTCCGGCGTGGATCATGCGCTCGACCAGAAATTCACTGACCGCCTTCGGCCGTTCGAAACCGTGCTCGTCGAGCACGCTCCCAACCGGCAGCATCTCTTTGGAAAAGGCGAGCGGCTGCAAGCGCGTCGCCGCGCCCGCGGCCGGCACGATGCCTAGCACCCGATCGCCTCACACGCCGACACGAGTTCGCGCGCACGATTGGCGCCAGTGTGTTGGGCCAGGGCTCGTTCGCGAGCGGCCGTGCCGATCCGCTGCAGCTCAGCGTCAGAAAGGTTCAGCGCGGCCTCGACGTCGCTGGAGGTGTCGACTACCAGGATCTCGTCGTCTGGGGTGAAGAACTCCTCGACGCCGGGAAAACGGTCGGTCAGCACTGGCGTTCCGCAACTGGCAGCCTCGAACAGACGACCGGACGGCGAATAGCCCCAGTCGAGCATGGCCTGGCGGGTGATACTCAAGGTGGTTCGGCTGGCCGAGTAGAACGCGGCGTGCTCCTGGGGGGCGAGGTGCCTGAGGGTGTGGACGTTTGTCGGCCAATCGATGTCCTGTGGATATAGTGATCCGACGACGAAGAAGCGGTCCATTGGCCGCCCCCGAGCCGGTTGCATGAGCAGGCGCTCGAGGCTGGGTTGGCGGTCAGGGGCGTAGGTACCCAGGTAGCCGAGCGCACACCGAAGGTGAGCTGGCGGGTTCGCGATGCGAGTATGCAAGCTTGGGTCAACCGAGCCATACAGCGGCGCGACGCAGCGGGCGCCCCAGCGCGTCCGCAGCTCGTCCAGGACCGGCCCGCCGGTAAAACTGAGGTACAAGTCGAACTCGGGAATCAGGTCGGCAGTGAGATAGCGCGCCCCGTCGGGCATCGCAACGCCGTGCTGGCCGAGGGCCGAGAGCGTCACTGGCGTGTCCAGATCGTAGAACACTTTTTTTACCTGCGGCGCCTCGAGCACGAGCTGGCAGGCGGCCAGTCCATCCGGGCAGTAGGAACTCACCAGGGCTACGTCAGCAGTGCGCACAGCGGTGCCGGCGCGCGGGGCCACTGCGCTCCAGTCGTCGTACAGCACCAGATCGCAGAAGTTCGGGGAGCTCAGGTCGCGGTGTGCCGCGTAGTAGTCGGTGTTGCGCTCGAAGAAAGTGGCCTCATGACCGGCCGCGCGCAATGCTTTGAGCAGCCCGCGCCACGGCGTCGCGTGGCCGTTGGCCCAGGAAGACGAAAGCGTCAGGCCGAAGATGCAGAAGCGCACGCGCCGAGCCTTGCAAGTTCCTCGCCAGCCGCTACGCTCTCCGACATGGAGTCTGCTCTGGAGGCGCGCGTGCATGAGCTCGGCCCGTGGTTCCACAATTTGCGGCTAGGCCACGACGCGGACGTGCATACCGCGCCAGATCACCCCTTAGGCGATTTCCCCTCGAACTTTTGGCAGTTTTTCAAGCAGGCCGTGCCCGACGACCTGACTGGTCAATCCGTGCTCGACATCGGCTGCAACGGCGGGTTCTACTCGTTCGAGATGAAGCGCCGCGGCGCGGCGCGCGTGCTCGGCGTGGACCACGATCCGATCTACCTCGCTCAGGCGCGCTTTGCCGGCCAGGAGCTTGGCCTGGACGTCGAGTTCATGCAGGGCGACGTCTACAACATCGACCGCCTGGTCGGCGGCGAGCACTTCGACTTCATCGTGTTCATGGGTGTGCTGTACCACTTGCGGCATCCGCTGTACGCCTTGGAGAAGGTGGCTGGTCTGGTGCGCCGGCGGCTCCTGTTCCAGACCATGGAACGTGGCAGTGCTGATCCGTTCGAGGCTGCCGCGGATTACCCAATTGCCGAGCGGGACATGTTTTTCGATGTTCGGTTTCCGTGTATGTACTTTATCGAGCACTCCTACGCTGGCGACAACACCAACTGGTGGATCCCGAACCCGGCCTGCACGCAGGCCTTGTTGCGATCGGTCGGGCTACAGATCGTGGGTCGGCCATGCCACGAGGTGTACGTGTGTGAACCGCGAGCTGCCGCCTGGTGATCGAGGCGATCATGCTGTGGAACGAACCCAACAACCTGTCCCACTGGGATCGCACGCTCGACCCTGAGTGGGCGCTGTTTGCGGAGATGATCGGTCTGGCTGGCGAGCGCCTGGCGCGTGTGGCGCCTGGCCTACCGCGAGTGCTGGGTGGCATTTCGCCGATTGATGCTCATTTTGTACGCAATCTTTTCGCGCGGGGACTCGGCGCCGCGATCGATGTCGTAGCTGTCCACGGGTTTCCCCTGGATTGGAATCGCTGGCATCTCGCCGAGTGGCCCGCGCGTATCGAGACAATCCGCGAGGTGAGCGGCGGCAAGCCCGTCTGGGCGACTGAGGTGGGCGCCTCGAGCATGGTCTCTGACGCGTTGCAGGCCTGGGCGGTAGACGCCACCCTGGAACAACTCACGCCGCACGCCGAGCGCGTCTTCTGGTACGCCCTGATGGACTTGCCCGAGCGCTGGGAGGCGGTCACTCGCCACCGTGGCGGAGAGGGCAGCGCGTATTACCGCCACTTCCGTATGGGCGTGTGCGATGCCGAGGGGAGGCGCAAGGCCGCTGCCGCTCGCCTGGCAAGCTGGGCGCCCGGAAACGTGGGTGTATGCGAGTGGGTCTACTGGCAAGAACAGGCACGCTTCGAGCGCATGCTGGGGTTGCTCGGCGCGCTGGGCATTCGACGCGTGCGAACCGGCATAGGCTGGGCCGACTGGGACCGACCCGGCGCCGCGGCCTGGTTCGAATCGGTCATGACCGCCCTGGCACCGTTCGACGTGACGCTCACGCTGTGCTTCACGCCGGCTAGAGCCGGCCGCGCGCCACATCACACGAGTCCGCCGCTCAACCTGGCTGACTTCGCCGATTTTTGCGAAGTCATCGTACGTCGGTATGGCACGCGCCCAACCCTCGCCGCGGCAGAAGGTACTAAGCTTGCGTAACGCGCTCGCGCGACAGCTGAGTGGAGGCACGGGTTTGCAC
>JBPCIO010000019.1:0-2954 GCA_051006215.1 Chloroflexota bacterium | reverse complement strand
CGATTGGAGATGCGCTGCTACGCGGGGTCGGCCAGCGGCTTACCAGTGGCGTGCGGCTCTCTGATCTCGTGGCTCGGCTAGGGGGCGACGAGTTCTGTGTCCTGCTGCCCGGCACGACACGCGGGGGCGCAGCCCAGGTTGCCACCAGCTTGTTCGAGCTGATCGATCAGCCGTTTGTCCTCGAAGGTCGTCCAGTCTCGATTGGCGTCAGTATCGGCGTGGCCCTGTTTCCGGACCATGGCCTCACGCCAGATTCCTTGATGCGGCGCGCAGACCTGGCCATGTACGCTGCCAAGCGCGCCAGAGCGGGCTGGAGCGTGTACACCCCCGCCGCGGCATAGTGACCTGCCACGTCCGAGCGTAACAACAGGCCGACATCCTGGCCGAGGCGTCGCTGACGGCGTAGTATTCCAACAGGCCCGCGGCCCGCGTAGCCCGTGGTCATGGCACTCCCAGATCGGTCGGCACAATGCGCCTCGATTTCGAGTATCCGCTCGTTCTCATCCTGCTCCCGACTTGCGCGGTCGCGATCGTTTGGGTGTGGCGCGCGTCGCGGACGTACATGCCGCCCCTACGGCGTCAGATCTCGCTCGGCTTGCGCCTGGCCGTGGTCAGCCTGCTCGTGCTGGCGCTGGCTAGCCCACTGCTGCAGCTCACCGCGGATCAACTGGCCGTCGCCGTGCTCCTTGACCGCTCTGACAGCATCGCTCCGGCTGCGCGCATTGACCAGGAGAGCTGGCTGGCCAGCGCGCTCGCGGCCAAGAGTGCCGGGGACCAGGTGGCCGTCGTCAGTTTCGGTGCTGAGGCAACCCTGGAACGGAGCCTGAGCACCGACAACCGCCCGCCTCGCCTGGCGGCCGCGGCGGTGGACGGGCGCCGAACAGACATAGCCGCCGCAATTCGGACGGGCATCGCGAGCTTGCCGCCGGGCACCGCCCGCCGCATCGTGCTCCTTTCGGATGGTCAAGAGAATCAGAACCATGCCGACGAGGCGGCGGCTCTGGCCAATGCGGCTGGAGTGCAGCTGCTAGCGGTGTCGCTCGCGGCTGATAGTGGGCCCGAAGTGCTGGTGCGCCAGCTGGACGCGCCGCCACTGCTGCACGAGGGCGACCGCTTCACGGTCACGGCCCAGGTGGAAGCCACCGTAGCGACGAGTGCCAGGCTGCACCTGCTCGTGGATGGCCGCCTGGTGAGCACCCAGGACGTCGATCTCCTGCAAGGCATCAATCGATTCGTACTGGCTCAGGAACCTCTCCACGCCGGCCAGCACCTGGTCCGCTTACAGATCGAACCTGCGCTGGACACCTTGCCGCAGAATAACAGCGCCGGTGCGGTGGTGGTCGTGTCTGGGCCACCCGCGGTGCTCGTCGCCGAGGGTGCCCCTGGCGATGGCAAATTTCTGGCGGATGCCTTGCGCGCCGCCGGGCTGCAAGTGGATCTCACGACCATCGGCGCTGCGTCGCTCGATCCGCAGGCTCTTCGTGACTACGCCAGCGTGGTCCTGGCCAACGTGACGGCTAGCTCCCTGCCGACAGGCCAGATGCGGGCTCTGCAAGCCTATGTTCGCGACTTCGGCGGGGGACTTGTGGTGGTTGGGGGCGACAGCGCCTACGGGCCAGGTGGGTACGCCCGCACGCCGCTAGAGGACATGTTGCCGGTGCGCATGGATTTGCGCGGGAAGTCGGTGTCGGCGAGCGTTGCGCTCATGCTCGTGGTGGACGTGTCCGGCTCGATGGGCGGTGGGCCTGGCGGCGCCTCCAAAATGGACTTGGCCAAGGAGGCAGCCATTGCCGCGGTCGAGCTGCTAGGCGAATACGACCAGGTTGGCGTTCTAGCGTTCGATGACCAGAACCACTGGATGATTCAGCCAACGTTCGCCAGCGACCTGGCACCCATCGAGGAGGCAATTGGTCGCATGCAGCCCGGAGGTGGGACGGAGATCTATCCGGCGCTCAAGGAAAGCTACCAGGCCATCGCACCGATCGACGCCAAGGTCAAACACATCGTTCTCCTCACCGACGGCCAGGCTCCGCGCGGCGACTATCCGGGTTTGATGCAGCAGATGCGCGACAGTCAGGTGACGCTCAGCACCATCGGCATCGGCACTGATGCCGATACGCAGCTGCTGCAGGAGCTCGCCCAGCTGGGCAATGGGCGCTACTACGATGGCAACGACCCGTTCGATTTGCCACGCTTGCTGGTCAAAGAAACACAGCAGGTCCAGCGCGCCGCGATCGTCGAGCAAGATTTCTCGCCCATTGCCGTCGCACCTAGCCCGGCTACCGCCGGCATCGACTTTCGACAGGCGCCTCAGTTGCGTGGGTACGTAGCGACCACGCCCAAGCCACAGGCCACGGTGCTCCTGGCATCCTCACAGCTCGATCCGATTCTGTCCGAGTGGCAGTACGGGCTTGGGCGGGTGCTGGCGTGGACGTCCGACGCGAGCAACAGGTGGTCGTCGCGCTGGCTGGACTGGCCAGAGTTCACGTCGTTTTGGGCCCAGGTCGTCAAACGCTCTGTTCGGCTCCCCCAGGACCCGAACCGTCAGATTGCGGTGTCCATCGAGGGTGACCAGGCGCGCATCACTCTCGACGCCCAGACCGGAGTGGATGCTACAGACCGTCGGTATCTGAATGGCCTGCCCACCACAGCGACGCTTACCGACCCGAATGGCGTCGATCGACAGGTCACATTGCCGCAGGTGGCGCCTGGCCGCTACGCCACACTCGTGCCGGTAGCAGATGATGGGATCTACGCGCTCGACGTCTCGCAATCCAATGTAGACGGGAGCGTCGCCAGCCAATCCAGCGGGTTTGTTGTGCCCTACTCACCCGAATATCGCGTGCTGGGCGCCAACGATGGGCTGCTCGATCGACTCGCTCGGCGAACCGGTGGTCGGCTGATCTCGGACCCGGCTCAGGCCTTCGTGCACGATCTGCCCTCGGTGGCTGCCC
>JBPCIO010000018.1:0-21314 GCA_051006215.1 Chloroflexota bacterium | reverse complement strand
TGGCCAGCCTGTCCAGTACGTCTCGTTCGTCGGCAGCCGGTGGTAGCCCTGCTCGATCGGAATGTCGGGCAGATTGGGCAACCAGATGTTCATCGCCTGAAGCCAGTAGTCGACCATCTTTTGCCGCTCGGTCGGGCTGGTGTTGTACACCTGGTCGACGATGGCGTCGTACTGGGGGTTCTCCCACAGCGAGTAGTTCGTCTGGTGGGTAGCCACGATAGCCACCGATGAGGTCTGGTACAGCCGCAGCGTGTAGTACGGGTCGGGTCCGTACGAGCCGCCATGGCCGAACAGCATCATCGAGAAGTCGCCGACGTTCAAACGATCGCCGAAGTTGGGCGGCTCAGAGTAGCTGGCGGCAATACCGGCCTGCTTGAGCTGTTGGACGATGACGGGGCCGACGCTGGTGAAGTCGAAGAAGCTGATGATGTCGAAGGCCAGCGGCGCGCCGTCGGGACCCACCCACATGCCGTCGGATCCCTTGGTGAAGCCTTTGCCCGAAAGTATCCCGTCGGCTTTGGTCGGGTTGTACTCGAGGGTGTTGTACTGCTTCAGCAGATCCTGAGCCGCATCGTAGAAGATCTGCGTGCCGTAGGGTGCACCCGGGATTGGCAGCGCAGCGGTGCTCGCGGCGCCAGCCCAGGCGAAGTCGACGATCTGGTCGCGATCGATGTAGTTGCTGATTGCCCAGCGGACATCCGGATCGGCCGTCGGGCCATGCTGGGTGTTGACATACAGAGAATGCGGCCACCAGTCCTGGTAGCCATAGGGCGACTGCTGGCCGGTCCAGGTGGTAACTTTGGGGTTCTGGGCGAAGACGGTCGGGAAGGTCGTCGGCTGGATGCCAGTGGTGATGTCGAAGGCGTTCGAGATCATGCCCTGGGCCAGGTTCTGCTCGCCAGGGTCCGGCAGGTACACGATGCGCTGGACCTTGGGCATATCTGCGACGATGCCCGTTCCCCACCACTTGTCGCGGAGGTCGAGCACCTTCTGGTCAGGAGCGGCGTACACCACTTTCCAGGGGCTCGTGGTTACCGGCCAATCCTTCGACACATCGAAGTGGGTGAACGTCGTAATGTCCTGCCCCTCGAAGATGTGCTTCGGCATCATGTAGATACCGATGTCGAACTTGTAGGCGCTGTATTCGAAGAAGCGCGGCGCCGGCGACTTGAAGTTCAGCTGAACCGTGTGGGGATCGAGGACGACGGCTTGAGCTAGCACTTGCTGGACGTCGGCACCCCACTTGGCCTTGGAGCCCAGCCCGTTGAGCGTGTTGTACGTATAGGCGACGTCGTCGGCAGTGAACGGGACGCCGTCGCTCCACATCGCTTCTGGACGCGTCTTGATGGTCAGGGTCTTGTAGTCGGCTGAGTACTGGTAGGACTCGGCCAGCCACATGATCAGCTTGTCCTCGTACGCGCTGTAGAAGGCCAGCGGCTCGCACACGAACTGTGCCCCGAGCTGGTGGGTGGCCGTGGCGATGAATGGATTCCAGAGCTGGTCCTCAGTGAACTTGCCCTGGGTGCCCCCACGCACCGTGACCAGTGTCTGATTGCGCGGCACCTGTTTCAGGCCAGCGGCCTGCCCGGCCGCGACCTGCGCTGGGGCGGCGAATGCGGAACCCGGTACTACCGATGCGACCATTGCTACTGAGCCAGTCACGAGCGCGGTGCGCAGCAATTGGCGTCGACTTATTGCGTGTGAGAGAGCTATCTGCTTGTCCATACCTATCTTCCAATCTCCACTGTGCCCGCCATTCAGAAGGCGGGCTATTGCCGATATGTAGGCTAGGGTACTCGACCGACGGTTTTCAGGCGTGGATCGAGCAGCGGATAGGCAAGGTCGAGCACCAGGGTGACGAAGGCGATGGACACGATGATGATCAGCACGATGCCTTGTTCCAGAAAGTAGTCCTTGGTCAGGATCGCGTGCAGCAGTAGGCCACCCAGGCCCGGGTATCTGAAGACGGCTTCGACGAGCAGGCCACCCGAAGCAATCTGACCCAGCGCGATGCCCAGGGCGGTGACTTGCGGCAGCAGGGCATTCCGAATCACGTAGCGCAGGAAGATGGTTGGCCGCCGCAGGCCCTTGGCCTCGGCAAGCAGCATGAAGTCCTCCCCTCGCAGCGAGACGATCAGGCTACGCATGCTGATGCTCCAGGTGGCAATCGAAGCCAGGATGATCGACAGGGCGGGGAGTGTGGCGTGTTGTACGAGCATCAACACAAAGCCGGCCGAGAATTCTGGAAACGTGCCGGCCTCGTAACCGCCGCCCAGCGGAAACAGGCGCCAGTGGAAGGCGAGCATGTACAGCAACAACATGCCGGTGATGAAGTACGGCGCGGCGCTGAGCATCATCAGAGGTGGGAACAGGTACTGCGCGAGGTGAGATCTGGACGGCAGGGCCAGGGCAGCGCCCACCAATGTGCCTATGGCCCAGGCCAGGAGCGAGGTCGTTCCTAGCAGCGCCACGGTCCACGGCAGCGCATACTCAATTTGATCGGCAACCCGGCTCGGATAGCTCGACATGGAGTAGTTCAAGTCGAGGTGGGCCAGGTTGGACAGGTAACCGGTGTACTGCTCCCACAGCGGCCGATCCAGAAGAAACGGGCTCCCCGTGTCGCAGCGCGGCCGCGAGATCTCGGGGGTAGCGAGGCGGGGCAACAGGAAGTTCATGGACAAGCCGATCCACACGACCAGGAGGAACATTCCGCACCTGCGGCCAACGTACCCCCAGGTCATAGGGTCGGCGTCGCGGCGACAGCACGCTTCACGTACGGGATGGAAACACCCTAGCCCAACCCGCGCCACCCGGGCCGCGTCAAAGGTGGCCCGAGACTTCTGGGGCTGCACGCCGACGTTGTCGAACAGCCCCTCCACGCACCGAAGTCGTCGACCGTTTCGCGCACAACGCGCTGGCATTCGCTTGCGCTCCCCACTCGGTGACACTGCGCTTCCTGACGGTGAATGGCAACCCGCCTGAACATCATGGCCGCACGGTTGGCCAGGCAGATGGTGCAGTATGCCGCAGGCGACCGCAGCAGCAGCAGCAATGCCGAGCGCCACGAACGGCTGGCGGCCGGCGAGCGGTGGGCGGGCGTGCTGGCTGCCATCCTGGATGTTGGCAGCAGGTTTGATGCGGCACACTGGGCGGCAGCCGCTTCCACGGCGTCAATAGCCGATTCGGGCATCTTGACCGCGGCCGGTGCCTGAGTATGCTGACCATACGGGGCGCGGTCGTTCGCGCGGCTCCATACGCTAGTAGGAATAGGTGAGGACGAGGCAATCTTGATGGGCAGCCGCCTAGCAGCGGGCGAAGCGTCTTGGCCGAGATCCGAGTGGTGTCGGATGCGCCAATACCCGAGACGCAGCCTGTTTATCGGGGCGATGGGGCTGTTGCTCGTGGTGCTGTGCGCGGCACCAGAATCGAGCGCCGCCCAAGAGTGGGATCCTGCCGCGGTCGTAGCGGCGTATTCGTCAGCTCTGAACGCGCACGATCTGCCCACGGCTCTCGGGCTGTTCGACGACAATGGCTCGGCCACCGATAAGCTTGGTCACCATTTCGAAGGCCGCGCGGGCCTGACTCAGTTCCTGCTTGGCAGCGGCTTCGGCAGCCCGGAGGCGC
Source organism: Chloroflexota bacterium (assembly GCA_051006215.1). Classification (GTDB taxonomy): domain Bacteria; phylum Chloroflexota; class UBA6077; order UBA6077; family CF-72; genus CF-72. Next base: position 17,690 of record JBPCIO010000018.1, on the reverse strand, counting down.
ACATCACCACCGATACCCTGGTCGTCGTTGCGAATCGCGCAATATGGACCTACTCGTGTTCGTGCGCTGAGGGCAGGACCGACGTCAGGCTGGTGATGATGAATGGCAACAAGATTAGCGTTTTCGCCATGCTCGCAGCGCCCGCGCAACCATCCCGGAAGACCGATGCCGGGGTAGCCCCGTGGCTGGTGGGCCTGGCTGGAGTGGCAGGCACCGTGGCCGGCGGGCTGAGCCTATCGCGCGGACGCCCCGCGGCGCCCGCGCCTCGGGCGAGTCAAGGCCGACTGCTGGCCGGGCTGATGCGAGCGCACGTGGACAGGCTTCATAACGCCGGCGGGGCAGACTCGGACCGTGTCGAGCTACCCGCCGCCGCCATGACGTCGTTGAGCGACTCCGAAGACAGCGCGGGCCCCTGTTCTCGGTACAGGAAGCACGAGGCCGCGCGGCCGGGATCGAGGTGAAACAGCGGCGGCGCGCTCTGGCGGCACATGTCCATAACGTGCGGGCAGCGGTCGGAGAACGTACAGCCCCCGATCAGCCGGCCGCCATGTGCCTTTGCGACGGCGCTCGCCGCCGCAGCCGCCGGTAGCAAGCCGGCCGGCACGTTGATGGCCACTGGCGCCACCCCGTTCGTCGGCTCGGTCGGTTCGGCCACCTCGTCCACCTGGCCCCACTTGTGGTTCGGGTCAGGATTGGGGACCGAGTTGATCAGCAACTGGGTGTACGGATGCTTCGGCTGTTGGACCACCAGGTCGACATCGCCAGCTTCGGCGACCGCGCCGCGGTAGAGCACGATGATGTTGTCGCTGATCTGGAAGGCGGTGGTCAGATCGTGGGTGATGTAGATGATCGAGATGCCATAGTCACGGTTGAGCTGACGCAGGTTGTCCAGGATCGTGGCACGCAGGGATGCGTCGACCATTGACACTGGCTCATCGGCAATGATCAGGCGCGGCCGAATCAGGAGCGCGCGGGCGACCATGATGCGCTGCCGCTGGCCGCCGCTGAGCTGGTGCGGGTAGCGGCCGAGCGTCTCGTCCGGTCGAAGGCCGACTGCTCGCAGGGACTCCTGCATGAGTGCGCGTCCCGCCTGCGGTGACTTGGCGAGCTTGAACTCTGAGATGGGCGTCTCCAGGACATGGTCGACCCGGTAGAACGGGTTGTACACCTCATACGGGTCCTGGAAGATCATCTGCACGTCTCGCAAGAACGCGCGACGCTCCTGCTTGGCCAACTTGTGCAAGTCTGTGCCGTTGTAAAGAACCTGGCCAGTGGTCGGGCTGACCAGGCCGAGCAGGAGGCGCGCCAGCGTCGTCTTGCCACTGCCGCTCTCGCCCACGATCGCGGTGATGCGCGGGGGATCGCTCTCGATGGAGAAGGAGAAGTCGTCGAGGGCGACGGTGACGCGCTTGTCGAACAACCCTCCGCCGAAGATCTTTGAAACCTGATGGGCCTCGAGCAGGGTGCTCATCTGGTCACCACCTGAACTTCGCCGTTGGTAGCAGGCTTAGGGGGCTCACCACCGTCGTACAGGTGACACGCCACCCACCGATTGGGCTTTGCCTCGAGCAAGAGCGGGTCGTCCACCGAACAGCGCGGCATCGCGAATGGACAGCGCGGGTGAAACGCGCAACCAGGCGGCCGGTCGAGGGCTGACGGCGCGATACCGGGAATGCCTTGAAACTTGCCCTTCTCCTCCAGCGACGGCAGACTGGCGATAAGTAGCTGCGTATATGGGTGCAGCGGCTCGGCGAAAATGTCGTTGACGGGCGAGACTTCTGCCAGGCGGCCGGCGTACATCACCCCAAGCCGGTTGACGAACTGCGCCATCAGCCCCATGTCGTGGCCGACCAGGATGACCGATGCACCAAGCTGGTCCTGGACGCGTCGCAACGTCTCCATGACCTGACGCTGAACCACCACGTCCAGAGCGCTGGTCGGCTCGTCAGCCAGGATCACCTTGGGGCGCAGGCAAATGGCGATGGCGATGCACACCCGCTGCTTCATGCCACCACTTAGCTCGTGCGGGTAGCGGTCGGCGATGTCTTTGTTGAGACCGACCTGCTCCAGCAACGAGGTGATGCGAGCTGAGACCTCATGCCTCGACATCTTCTCGTCGTGGTCGCGCATAGCGTCGGCGATCTGTTCCCGCACGCGAATCACCGGATTCAGGGAGTTCATTGCCCCCTGAGCGACCAGGGCAATCGACGCCAGGCGCAGGCGCCGCATCTGCTCTTCCGAGAGCTCGAGCACGTTGACCCCGTCCAGCCACACCTCACCGCTTTCGATCTTGCCTGGGGGACGGATCAGGCGCATCAGCGCCAGCGCTATGGTCGACTTGCCGGACCCGGACTCACCCACCAGGCCGAGGCGCTCGTCAGGAAGCAGCGAGAAATTCAGGCCATCAACTGCTTTGACCGGGCCACGTGGCGTGTGGTACCAGACGCGCAAGTCCTGTACCTGCAGGATTCCGGGCTTCACGTCGACCAGTATACGGAGTACGTCTACATGCGGTTGAGCGGCAAAATCGCACTGATCACAGGTGGGGGCGGAGCCATTGGGGGCGCCCAGGCGCGGCTGTTCGCAAGCGAAGGCGCAGCCGTGTGTGTAGCGGATCTGTTCGAGGCGAAGGCCCAGACTGTCGCCCGCGAGATTACCGCAAACGGTGGGCGGGCCGTAGCCGCCGGACTAGACGTTCAGCGGTCCGACCAGTGGCACGCAGCCGTGGCCGCAACCGAACGGGCTTTCGGTGATGTAACGATTCTGTGCAACAACGCCGGCGCCAACTTCCGAGTGAGCTTCGACGAACAAAGCGAACACATGTGGCAGACGGTGCTTGGGACGATTCTGACCGGATCGTTCCTGGGTACCAAGGCGGTTGTGCCGGCAATGCGCCGAGCAGGTGGCGGGGTCATTGTCAACCTGGGCTCACTGGCTTCGATCCGACCCGGAGCAGGTAGCCCAGCGTACGGCGCTGCCAAAATGGGTCTGGTCGCGCTCACCCGCTCGACGGCGGCTGCGTACGCGGGTGCGGGCATCCGCTGTGTGCTGGTGTCGCCCGGGCACGTGGACACGCCATTTGTGCGCGCCAATACGCTCTACAGCCCGAACGATGCCGCGACCAGCATCGACAACCCGCACAATTACGAGCGCCGACTGAATGCCACCCCACTGGGGCGGCTCCAGACTCCGGACGACATCGCCAGGGCGTTCCTGTTCGTCGTCTCAGACGACGCAGCCATGATCACCGGCTCCATGCTCACCGTCGACGGCGGCGCAGCGCTCTAGGCAGACATTAGCGTGTGACCGCGGCTGGCATGGCTTCGCGGACGCACTGGGCCAACTGCCGAACGCCTTCCTGGATATCGTCGCGGTCGATCCAGCCAAACGCCAGGCGCAGGTAGGCTACGTCCTGGTTGTGGGCATGGAACGCCTGGCCCGTGGCGTACACGATGTGTCGGGCGGCTGCGAGCTCCTGGAGTCGAGCGCGATCCACCTCCTCAGGTAGCTTGATCCAGACGAACAGCCCACCGTCGGGTCGGCTCCAGTGCATGCCAGGCGTTGCGCCGAATTCGCTCTCGAGTGCGTCGAGGAGCACGTTGCGCTTGTCCTTGACGGCGAGCCGGCCCTCTTCCACATGCTCCCACAAATGGTCCTTGAAGTATTCGGCCGCGATCATCTGGCTCAGGCCGCTCGAGCCGCCGTCCATTTTCCACGGCAGCAACCTGGTAGCGATGGCCCGGGGCGCAATGAAGAAGCCAAGTCGGATGCCGGGGCCAAGAATCTTCGAGAACGAGCCGATGTACATAACCCGGCCTGGCTCCGCCAGCGCGTAGACGGCGCGATCGGTCAACGGCTCAAAGCTGATGTCGCCGTACGTGTCGTCCTCGACGATTGGAATGTCGTACTGCACTGCCAATTCAATCAGCCGCTGGCGACGCTCCAACGGTAACGTGGTGCCAGTTGGATTCTGGTAGCTCGACGTCGTATAGATGAATGCGGGCCGCTTACCAATTCGATCCTGGTGCTGAAGGACATCAGCCAGTGCGTCCATGCGCATGCCGTGGTCGTCGAGCGGCACGCCCAAGAGCTGCAAACCGTGTTGCTTGTACACGCGCAGGGTGCCGCCGTACTCGAACTCTTCGAGTACCACGCTATCGCCAGGTCTGGCGAGACCCTGTGCGCTGAGGATGAGGCTCTGCATGGCGCCATTGGTGATGACTACGTCTTCAATGCGCGGCCGCACGCCATGGTTGTGTTCGAATCGCTCGACGGCCACGGCCCGCAGCTCCGGCAAGCCCATCGGATCCGGGTAGTGAGCGAGCTCCTTGCCCTCGCGTGCAATAACGCGCTGGGCGACCTCGCCCAATTGACCGGCCGGGAAAACTCCTGGATCTGGATTTCCCGCGCCGAAGTTGAACGTTTTTGGCGATGATTCGACCGGCATGTGTGGCCCCTTTGTACGAGGGAGTTTAGCCCGAAGCCTCGTCTGCGACGTCGACGACAGCTTTGATCTGGCCTGGCACGCGATCGAACGCTCGGTCGACGTCGCAGAAGCCAAACCGATGCGTGATCAGGTCAGTAGCAGCGTTGCCGTAGCTCTGATGAATAGCGGTCAGATCACGGACGGCTGCTTGCCAGTCAGCAGCATTCGCATTGACGCTGCCGAGGACCGTCAGGTTCTTGCCGACCATGGCCCCCAGCGCGGCTGCCTGAACGGGCACTGGCTTGCGGTCGGATGGTCCGCCAACCAGGTCGAGCACGCCGTTACGAGCCAGAAGGCCAATCATCAGCACCGACATCTCGGCTGCGCCGGTCGCCTCGACGATGGCGTCAAAGGCGCCGAGGCTGGCCTGTGGCTGCTCCCGGTCCACCTCACTCAAGGCGACATAGCTGGCGCCCACGCGGTGTGCAAGATCGGCGGCCGGGCCATCCGGCGGCTGGCGCGCGAGCTGCCAGGTGGCGATACCCCGCAGGCGCAGCGCCATGACCGCCAGCAGGGCGATTGGTCCGCTGCCGGTGACCAGAGCCCGCTGGACACCGTGCAGCTCGCCTCCGACCGGTAGATGAGCACGAGCATCGGCTATGCGTCGCAACGCTTTTTCTGGCGTACACAGCGATTCCACCAGGGGCCCGATCGTGGCCAGCTCGGGCGGTACCGGAATCAGGTTTCCCTCACGCTCCACGATCCGTTCGGCGAGAAACCCGTGCAGTCCGACGATCCCACGTTCGCGGACATTGCCGGTGAAACACAGGTCCGCCTGACCGACGTCGCAGGCCGGGCACGTGTTGCAGCCACGCCGAACTGTTGGCACAACCACATCGCCCGGGCGCAGGCGCTGTACGCCTCGGCCGACGCCCAAGACGCGTCCGACCGCCTCGTGGCCCACGACCAGGTAGTCGTCGCCAGACGGCAGGCCCCGCGAGCCGATGCCGTGGGCCATTACCTCGCGGTCGGTTCCGCAGACGCCAACCCGCAGGATCTGGACGAGCACATCGTCGTCGGTTCCAAGGGTCGGTTCAGCCAGATTGGCGTTCCAGGCCCGGCCGGCGCCCGGGCGAGTCACAATCGCACGCATCAGGCGCCAATGCTAGATGAGCGAGCCAGGGGATGGCGGCGCTGTAGAGCCGATCAACGCCGAGCCAATGGTCTCCAGGCTGAACAGCCCCACCGCGGCGTGCTGAGTGGCCACGTGGACGTCGCGAAAACAGCGTTCCAGGGGACTGTTGGTATAGACCGGCGACGAGCCTGCGGCCGCCCACATCAAGTCGACGGCCTGGGCGGCGCTCTGGACAGCGTGGGTCATCGCCAGGCGTAGCAGGGCGCGGTGACGAAGCGTCACCGGCTGGCCAGCGCACAGCAGCTCCCACACCTCGGCGGTGGTTTGCCACATGAAGGCGCGAGCTGCCTGCACCAGGCCTTCGGCCTGGGCGAGATTGGCCTGCATCTGCGGCAGACCGCGCAGCACGCCTGGGCTGCGGGTGGGCACCTTGTGTTCGGCCAACTCGACGAGCGCGTCGATCGCAGCGCGGGCGATGCCCAGCGCGTGTGCGGCATGGGTAACGATCAAAAACCGCACTGGATACAGTGGGCCGGGCTGTTTCGGCCCATCCGCCCACCACAGGCTGCGTTCTTCGGGCACGAAGATATCCGAAACGACCACGTCATGGCTGCCGGTGGCACGCAGTCCGGTGGCCGACCACGTATCGACAATCTGCGCGTCGTCACGTGGGAAGACCATAATGCGCGTGGCTGGCGCGCCGGCGGCGTTGACTCGGTGGCTGTCGCCGTCGTACACGCTGGCGTTGCCGCCGATGTAGGTCGAATGTTCGCAGCCACTGACGAATGGCCAGCGGCCACTGACGCGATAGCCGCCCGAGACGGCTACGGCGCGGGCGCCTGCGAAGCCGATGTTGCCGGCCAGACAAGCGTGTGGATTGGCGAATATCTGGCGGCCCACCTCAGTATCGAGGTAACCGGTCAGGAATCCTGCGCCGGCACCGATCATGGCCACCCAACCAGCAGAGCCATCGATGCGCGAGATTGCTTCGACTCGGTCGAGCAGGGTGATCGGATCGATCTCGTCGCCGCCCGCCACTCTAGGCGCCATCTGGCGGAAAATGCGCGCCTCGGCCATCGCCGCAATAACCGATCCCGGAAACCGTCGCGCCGCTTCCGCCTCATCAGCTGACGCGCGGATCAGCGCCTCCAGTCGAGTCGCCGCTGCCACCCCCAGGCCAGAGTCGCCGGCGTCGTCGCCAGCGTGCAGATGGGTCAGAAGTCCAAGCCGAAGCCGCACGCCAGCCACCAGTATCGCATTCCAGCGGGTTCGCCCAATCGGGGTCTGCGCGTAGAAGGGCTAGTCTTTGCGGACGCGGGGGACGACCTCTCGGGCCAGGAGCTCCACACTGTCCCAGTAGTTCGGCCACTGGTCCGATGGGGAGACCGAGAAGATGTGGTGATTGACCCCGATTGCGGTCAGGTCGCGCAGGTGCGAGGCGATTCCGTCTGGCGTGGCCACGATCATGCGCGCGGCAAGCGCCTCGGGTGTCAGGTTGCTCTTGGTTGCCAATTCGTCGACCATTGTTTTCACGCTGGCCGCGTCTGGTGCGACTGCCATGAATGTCATTTTGCAGACGTCCAGGTCCTTCACATTGCGCTGCGCGGCTCGGCATGCCGCGGCGAAGCCGTCATACTTCTGTTGAATGACGGCCGGGTCCATTCCCCCCCCGGCCATGTTCCAGCCGCTGGCGTAGCGGGCCGTCAACTCGAACATCTGCGGCCCACCAGATGCGAGCCAGACCGGTACCGGTGGCACGACCGTTCGAAGGCTCGCCTCATGCAGCTGGTAATAGCGCCCTGCATGGGTGACCGTTTCACCCTTCAGGAGATCGGTCATGATCGGCAGGTATTCTTTGATGCGGCCAATACGATGCTCGAAGTCCAGTCCGAAGGCGGCGTGCTCGTGGGCCTGGTTGCCGGCGCCCAGCCCGAGCAGAAAGCGGCCGCCGGAGAGATCCTGGATGGCGGAGGCCATCTTGGCCATCAAAGCCGGGTGGCGGAAGGTTGCCGCCAGGACGTTGGTCCCGAGCTTGACACGTTCGGTCTTGACCGCGATCGCCGTCAGCAGTGTCCACACATCAGGGAACGTCTCCAGCCCAGCGGGTCGCGAGAAGTAGAAGTGATCCGGCAACCACACAGCTGCATAGCCGAGCTTTTCGACGCGTACGCCGTCCTCCATCATCACTCGGTGGCTCGGAAACGGTGTGGTGGCCGGGTCGCCGGCGCCGCGTGAGATCAGATGAACGCCAAATTCCAGTGAAGGCATGGGCCTATGTAAACACGGGGGTATGGTGAACGCATGCCGATCCCGATATACGATTACCGTGCCGACCTGACCAACCTGGTGGTGCAGCCCGAGATTCGCTCACGCTTCCGACGTGTGGAGCTGGGGCCCGTGCCGGCGGTCCATAGCCACGATCTCGGTGGCGAGACCTTTGTGGTAATGGAAGGCCAGATCGAATTCAGCGTGGCTGACGAGCGCGTCGTCTGTCACCCAGGGCAGGCGATCTTCGTACCGCCGCGGACCACGCACGCCGTACGGGCCGTCGGCGACAAGACGGGAGTGATCTATCTGAGTGTGTCGCCGCACGTGGAACCGACTCACACCTTCTACGGCCAGAACGGTGAGCGATTGCCGCCGCGCTACGGGGTGTGGCGCGCCGCTGGCGGCGGCGAACCTGAAACGCAAGCCACCCCGACGGCATTGTTGAAAGAGTATCAAGTCGCGTCGCAGAAGCTGGCGCACCTGGCGCAGACGAGTGTCGAGCAGGCCAACTCCGCGGATGGCAAGCTCGAAGACCCAGCCGCGCTCAAACCAGGTGCTGACGAGCTGTGGCAGGCTCTACGGCCGCTGCTGGAACAGGTGGAGGTGCTCGAGCGGGCCTGGAACGCGCTGGCTCAGCGGGCGGGAGACTGAGATCTAGACATAGCGTCCTGGCCACGAAGCGATGTAGACGTGAGCCGGCCGTGACGCGATCGGCGTAGACGCTGTGTGGGTCAGCCACTAGAGTCTGGCGACATGCGGTACCTGGGTCGTGAAGCGCTGGGGTGCGTGCTGGCGTTCGTTCTGCTCGTTTCGGCGACGGCGCGACAGGCACTTGCAGATGAGCTCGTCGTCGACGACGACGCCGCGGGAGTGGTTTTCAAAGGCGCCTGGGCTGCGTCGACCAACGGGATAGGCTTTGTCGGCAACGACTACCGTTACCGTGTCGCGGGCGACGGGTCGAGCAGCGTGCGCTGGCCGTTTCCGGGCGCCACCGGCGGAAACTTTGAGGTCTTTGCGCGCTGGACCAGCGGGCCGAATCGAGCCACCACCGCTAGCTACTTGATAGCGCACGCCGAGGGCGCCAAATCGGTGAGTGTCGATCAACGCACCGGCGGCGGCACCTGGCAATCACTTGGCACGTTTCGGTTTACGCCAGGCAGCGACAACGGTATCAGCCTGACCGACAAGGCGGATGGCGTCGTCGTGGCTGACGCGGTCCGTTTCGTCGGCACGACTAACGGAGCCGCGGCACCCGTGTCGTCAAGCGCCGTGGCTCCGCCGCCAACTCCAACAACGACCGGTGATCCACGTTTCTTCGATGCGACCCAGTTTCGCGTTGACCGCGACGGCTTCTGGGACTTCTTTCAGAAGCGTGGCGGAGTGCGGACCTTCGGGTACCCCGTCAGCCGCGAGTTTCTCTTGTACGGCTGTACCACCCAACTGTTCCAACGCGTGGCCATGCAACAGTGCGGCGACCAAGGCGTGGCAACGCTCAATCTGCTGGACGACGGCTTGCTGCCCTACACGCGCTTCAACGGCAGCGTCCTGCCCGCTCCCGATCCTGAGCTAATCGCCAGCGCACCCCTGCCCAGCGACCCCGCGTACGCTGCCAAGGCGGTCGAGTTCGTGCGTGCCAACGCCCCCGAATCCGTCGACGGCGAACCGGTGCACTTCCTGACGACGTTCCAGAGCAGCGTTGAGCTGGCGGACGCCTTTCCAGACGGCGAGGCCGATCCCAGTTTGCTGCCTCTGTTGAATCTGCAATTGTGGGGCTTGCCGACCAGTAGGCCAGCCTACGACCCGAGTAACCATGAGTTCATCTATCAGCGCTTCCAGCGCGGAGTCATGCACTACGACCGGGGTTGTCGCTGCACGCAAGGCCTGTTGCTCGCCGACTATCTCAAGGACCTCCTGACTGGCGTACGCCTGCCAGACGATCTCGCTGCACAAGCGGCGGGCAGTCCCCTGTTGAGGGCGGCCGCCTCCAGCGGCAAGGCGCCGCGCGCGACAAGCTTTGGAGACGCATTTTCAGCGCAGACGCCCGTGCTGATCGCCGCGCCGGCACCTGCCCAAGCTGCGGCCCTGGGGCCTGACACGGTCACCGTCAGCAGCCCCGACTTTGGCATGAGCGTGTTCCTGTGGGGTCACGCCGATACCACCAGCCGCGACCTCAAGCTGGTCACAGACGTCGGCTTTCACTGGCAAAAGACGCTTTTTCAATGGCGTCAGATCGAGGGCGCCTGCAAGGGCTGCTTCGACTGGAGCGAGGCCGACCGCGTCGTCAAAGCCAGCACGCAGGCGGGTGTCAAGATTATCGCTCGGCTTGATTTTGAGCCTACCTGGGCGCGCGCGGACGGTGCTGCGAACGGGCCGCCGGACAACTACCAAGACTACGCCGACTTCGTCGCGGCCTTTGTCACCCACTTCGGCTCCAATTCGCGCGTCGGTCGCGTACACGGCATCGAAATCTGGAATGAGGTCAACCTGGATCGCGAGTGGGGTGGCCAGACGATCAACCAGCAACAAGCCGCCGACTATGTGCGACTGCTCGGTCTGAGTTACCAGGCAGCCAAAGCGGCCGATCCGAACGTGATCGTGGTGACCGCGGGCCTTTCACCCACCGGCGTGACGGACGGGCATTCGGCCGACGACGTGCAGTACCTGCAGTGGTTGTACGACGCCGGTATGCAGGGCAAGTACGACGTTCTCGGCGCTCACGGCAACACCCAGGCGCCTGAAGTCGAAGCTGCATTCGGCTCGATTGCCAACTTCCCGCACGCCAGCTTCTATTTTCGGCGTATCGAACAGCTACGGGAGGTGATGGTCAAGAACGGCGAAGCGGACAAGCGGGTCTGGCTTCTGGAGTTTGGCTGGACCTCGGACTCCGTTCATCCTAACTACAGCTGGTTTGCAGTCAGTGAAGAGAAGAAGGGCGCCAACATCCTGAAGGCCTTCCAATACGCGCGCGACCATTGGCAGCCGTGGATCGGGGTCATGACCTTGTGGACCGTACCTGATCCGACCTGGACTACGGCCCGCGAGGAGTACTGGTGGGCGATCACCAACGCCGACGGCTCGGCGCGTCCGGCCTATGTGGATTTGCTGAAAGCCCGAGCTGCCGGTGGCGCGCTGGCGGGGGTGCTCCCCGTTTCTTCGGACTGAGGATGTCTACGTCGCGAGGCCGCTGAGCCGCGAGCGCAACTCTCCGAGCTGGGACAGCGCGGCCCGCAGGTCATCCGCGAAGCTTTGCGTGCGATCCCGCTCACCACGCACGAAACGGTTGTACGGCGCCAGCGCGTCGCGAATCCGCTGAGCGCTGCGCTCGAGCTCGCGCTGGAACTCATCCCGCAGCGCGGTCTCCAATCGCGTCCGAAGCTCCTCGGTGCCTGCGTGAAACTGGGTCTTGGCCTGGCGCCGTTTGCGAGGCAACAGCCATAGGCCAACGCCCGCCAGCACGCTTGCGGCAAACAGCCCGCTCACGTCCGCGGCGGCGCTGCCAAGAAGAGCCATGCTTACCGCTCCAAGACCGACTGCGCCGGCCTCGAGTAGCGTGGCTTGCGTGATGGCCTCGCGCACGGAGGCCGCAAGCTCGGTCGCTTCACGCTGGTGGTCATGGCGCTGCAGCACGCCGCGCGCGGTTTGTCCGAGTGTGCCAAGCAGCGCGCGCCGGTCGTACTCGAACGAGCCCGCTAATCGCTCCGCGGGGCCAGATGTTCCCAGTCGCCGACGACTCTCGACCTGCTCGGTGACCGTCCGCCATAGCCGCAGGTCCTGGTCGACCCTCCAGTCGATGAGGTCCTGCGTGAGACGGTCGATCCGTTCTGGCGCGTCGGCGACGACGATGCGCTCGAATTCCTGCTTGAGGACCCGCTGGCGGAACAGGTCCACCATTCGACCGAAGCGGAGCGTATTGTCCAGGTACTCGGTACCGCGCGCGCCCATTTCGTGCAGAATGTTGTCGACCTCGCCGAGACGGTAGGCAAAGTCACGCTGCATGTCCTCGCGGTAGACCCCGAGCTGCACTTCGATCGACTCCACCAGCGACAGGTCACCGGCCAGCAGCGCGAGCTTTTCCTGGGCTGCCATATCGTACGTGCGGGCGATGCGCTCGGCGATGCCGAGTGGCGACGCTAGCTTCAGCAGCAAACGACCCCGCTCGTCCAGCGTGGCGGTGACGAAATCCTCCAAGGCCTGGAAGCGGCTCTCACTCCAGGCTGCGGCGCGACTCACGGGCTCCGGGTCGTCTTTGGCTGCGAGTGCCAGCCGCGCCGACACTGGGAACACCTCCGGTCGAAAGCCGAGCAGACGCTCGACGCCCTGACGCACGAACTCCATCTGCTCGTCGACCTGAGCTGCGCCCAGCAGATCGACTTTGTTGAGAACCACGACCACCTTCTTGCCCCAGGTGCGAATGCGCTCCATGAACGCGCGCTCGGTCTCCGTGAACGGACGGTCGGCAGAAGTAACGAACAGGATCAGGTCGGCGCGAGGGACGAAGTGGCTGGTGATCTCCTCGTGCTCGCGCACGATAGCATTGGTGCCGGGCGTATCCACCACAGCGACGTCGCGCAGTAAATCGAGCGGATAGCCGACCTCCAACAGTGGGCCCTCGCGCCGCTCGCTGGGCGCGGGCGCATAGCGCAGACGCGTTATCACGGCAGTGGTCGGGGTGACACCTTCGCGCAGTACACGGGCGCCGACGAGCGCATTGATGAACGCGGATTTGCCGGCGTTGAACTCGCCCACGACCACCAGCAGGAACAGCTCGTCCAGGTCAAGCTCAGCCTGCCGAAGCTGGCGCACGTCGTCATCGCTGGCCACCTCGGCAGACAGACGCTCGCGGAGCCGACCCAGCACGCTGCGCTCCTCGCGGAGCACCTCGCGCACCGCGTCAGGCAACACCCCACCAGTCGCCCCCGCCGGCATATGCATGTGTCTAGGAGGCTACACCGGGTAAGCGGGCATCGACGTCGATTTCACGCTCACGGGTACGGTGGACGTGGACTGCTTGGTTTAGTGGGGGGCGTTGTCGGCCAGGAGTTTGTTGGCGCTGGTTACGACTTCGTCCAGAATGGCTTTGGGCTCAGTGGTGGAGTCGGTCATCACGCGTGTCATGACCTGTTTATCGATCAGTTCACGCACGGGATCGTAGCCGGCTACGGGAGACTCGATCTTCGAATATTGGGCGAAGTCGAACAGCTTGGCGTAGGAATCTGCCACGCCGGCCCACTTGGGGTCAGTCTTGAATGCGGTGATGACGTCGGTCTTGGCGCTCTGGCGGACCGGCAAGTAACCGGTATTTGTCGCCCACTTCGTGGTTTGCGATGTCTCGCCCAGGTACTTCAGGACCAGCCACGAGGCGAGCTCCTTTTCGGGTGTCGTCTTGTAGACCGAGACGCTGGCGCCGTACAGGTTGATCGCCGGCTTGCCATTGTCAGGCGGCATGTCGATGCTCCAGTTGAATTTGGCGCCACCGGCAACTGCCTGCTGATAAAACGGAAGCCCGGACGAGCTGCCGAGCGTGAACATGGCATTGCCAGCCCCGAAACGGTTCTGCTCGCCGTTCCGCTCGCTGGTGGGCACTTCGACGGCGCACTTGTTCTTGAACATGCGCTGCATCATCGCCAGGCTCTCGACGCCGGCCGGACTGTTGAAAACGTAGGAGCGCCCGTCGTCGGCCAGGATCTGGCCGCCATGGCCGAACACGATCGCCGCGAATGTGGACGCGTCGTGCTGGACTGCCCAGCCGGAGGTCTGGCCGCTGGTGACCTTACAGGCCGCGTCCTCCCAGCTCTTCCAGTCGCGGGGGGCGCTGTCCAGGCCAGCTTGCTTCAACATATCGGCGTTGTAGTACAGCACGTCCATCGAGCGCTGGGTCGGGAAGCCCAGGCGTTCGCCACTGAACTGGGGGTTCTGGTCGCTGTCTAAAAACGCCTGGAAGTAGTCCTTCAGGTCTTCGGCGCTGAGGCCATACTTGGAGCTTTTGAGGAACGGGTTCAGGTCGACCACGGCACCCTGGGCGCGGTAGAAGGCCGCCTGGTTCTGATAGGCAACCGACATTTCGGGGGGCTGGCCGGCCTGGATGGCAGCGTTGACTTTGTTGTAGACATCCGGGTAAGCCGCGCCGCCGATCTCTGAGTGGGCCACGATACCGTACGGGTTGCTCTTGTTGAACTCGTCAAGCATGCCTTGGAGGAGGTCCTGGTCAGCCTGAGGGCGGTTGTGCCAGTAGGTGACCTCGACGTTCTGACCCTGGAGGTTGATCGCGTCGACCATCTGGGGCGTGGTAGGCGGATTGGCGACGGCAACGCTGGCGGGCTGGGTAGCCGCGGTGGTCGGCGCCATGACGGGTGGGGCGGTCGTCGGTTTGGCTGGCGCGGCGGCAGCGGTCGTTGGCGCAGCCGCCGGTGCAGTCGTAGCGGCGGCCGCCGCGGGTGGGGTGGTGGGGGCGGAAGTCGAAGTGGTCGTCGTGCCAGAACTACACGCCACCGCGAACAGTGAGAGTGTCAGCGCGATTGCCAACCCGCGGGGCGCCTCGAAATGCTGCATGTTCATCATTTTAACTCGGCTCCTAACCTTGCTAGCCTTTGATACCAACCGTGGTGACGGCTTCTCGGAACTGTTTCTGCGCCAGAAAATAGAAAATAATTACGGGCAACACCACAAGTGTGGCGAAGGCCATGAGTAATTGCACGTTCGTGCCACCTTCTCCGCCTTTGAACTGCTGCAAGCCCACACCAAGCACGCGCATACTACTATCGCGGGTCACCAAGAGTGGCCATTTGAAGCTATCCCAGGACCAGATGAAGCTGAGTAACGCCACGGTCAATAGGGCGGGTTTGCTCAGCGGAATAACGATCGAGATGAGGTATCTCAGATGCCCCATGCCATCCATCGTTGCGGCTTCGAACAGCTCTTTGGGGATCTGGAGAAACCACTGGCGCAGGAGAAAGATCCCGAAGACATTCACGGTGAATGGGACAATCAACGCCAGGTACGTGTTGTACCACTTGAGGTTGTACATCATGACGACCTTGGGCACCAGCGTGGCGTCCTCGGGCACCATGATCACCGCCAAGACGAACAGAAACAGCAGGTTCTTGCCTGGCACATTCAGTTTCGCCAGGGCATACGCGGCCAGCACCGAGGTGACGAGCGAGCCGAGCACGATGCCAAGCGACACCACGATGCTGTTGGCAAGGTAGCGCAGCAGCAACGGAGTACCGGATTGGCGGTCGAAGCCGATGGCCTGGAGCGCCAGCGCATAGTTCTGAAACTGCACGCTTTCGGTGCCGAACGGTGGCCACGGCCAGATCGTATTGTTCACAATGCTGCCGTAGCTCTTCAACGACGTCATCAGCATGTACACGAACGGCAACACGCTCACCGCGGCGCCCAGCACAAGCAGGACGTACACCGCGACCCGTCCGGCCGACATCGGATGCCGAGAGCGGCCGCCGCCCCGGTGGGGCTGAGCTGGATGTTGGTAAGGTGCAACGAGCGCCACGCAGAACCTAGCTAGTCGTACACGACTCGCCGGCCGGCCAGACGGTTCTGAACCACCGTGAGTACGAGGATGACCGCGAACAGGATAAAGGCCAGTGCTGCGCTGTAGCCGTAGCGGTTGGACTGGTACAGCTGCTGAAAGATCAGCACACTCGCGGTAGTTGTGGCGTCACCTGGCCCGCCCTCGGTCATGACCCACACATGGTTGAAGGCTTTGAATGTGCCGATGACGGTGAAGATCAACAGGAAAAACGTCGTCGGGGACAGTAGAGGAAAGGTGATGCTGCGAAACAGTGTCCAGCCGCTGGCACCGTCTACCCGAGCCGCGTCGTAGAGCTCAGTCGGCACGTTGCCGAGTCCGGCGAGGAAGATGGCGATATCGTAGCCGATAAAGACCCAGGTGGTGAATGCGATCAGCGACACCAGCGCCATACTCGGACCCTGGAGTCCGATTGGGACGCTTACTCCGAATGATTGCCCAACCAGGGCGAACACGCCTCTGGGTTCAGTCAACCAGTGCTGGGCTGGCAAACCAACCATGCGCAAGGCGGCATTCAGCAAGCCATTGTCGGGGCTGTAGAGGTAGCTCCAGACGGCTGCCGAGGCCACCGTCGAGGTGATGTATGGCAAGAAGAAGAGCACGCGGAAGATTTCCTGGCCACGCACCTTCTGGTAGAGCAAATAGGCGATCCACAGACCGAGCCCGAGTTGGAGCGGGACGGAGATCAGCGCGTACGTAGCCGTTACCAACAGGGCGTGCCACAGGGCGGAGTCGTTCAACGCTCGGGTGTAGTTGTCCAGACCAACGAATTGGGTGCACTGCAGCCGCCAGTCGCACGCGCTGATGTAGGCGCCGTACAGGATCGGAAAGACTTCAAAGGCGAGCAGCAGGACTACGGCCGGCGCGAGAAGTGCGTAGCCGAAGCCGATCTCGGACAGCCGCCGGCGCGTGGCCCGCGACTGTTGGCGCACAGGGCCGGCTCGAGGTGCGGACGCGACGGGCTGGCGGCCGGGCTGCCGCGTGGGGAAAGGCAATGACGAGGGCGCGTCAGTGGAAGGGGTGGCCATGGCCTCAGGGGCGGGCGGGTGGAAAGCAACCCGCTTCATTGTGCCCGCTCCTCTGAAGGTTGGCACGCACAGGTTTGCTACTGGCCAGGGTTGCGCAAAGTGTTAACCCGCGCAGACGATCCATTCAGGATGGAAGGGGCTGGCAGCGCTCGCAGGCGTAGGCGCGACGTGGGCCGAGCGGCCAGGCGCGGATGGGACTGCCACACCGCCGGCAGTGGTGCTGCTGATAGACGTAGAACGCGTCCTCTGGGGCGACGGCCTCGACCGCTGCGTCGCCTACCGCGGCGCTACGCTCGGATGCGTGCACCGTGATGATGCGGCGATCCTCCACCCCCTGACGGAGCATGGTCACCAGGGTGGTCCAGAGCCGTTTGAACTCGGCCCGGCTGAGGGAGTTGGCCAGCCGCTGGGGGTGGATACTGTTCACGAAGAGCGCTTCCGCGCGGTATACGTTGCCGACTCCGCTCAGGATGTGCTGATCAAGGAGGGCTGCGCCGATGGGTACCGAGCGCCGCGAGAGGCGCTCCCAGGCGCGTTCGGGATCGGCGTCGCTGGCCAGCACATCCGGGCCGAGCCGGTCCAATATTTGCTGCCGCTGCTCTGCGCTGATCAGCTCACGCGTCGTCGCACCCACCAGGTCTATCGTGGCGCGAGGACTCACCAGCCGGAGTTGGACACTCGGACGCGGTGACGCGGGCGGGCTTGCGCTCGTGCGGAAGCTGCCGATCAATCCGAGGTGGATGTGCAAGATGGGCGCGCAGCGCCAGTGATAGAACAGGTGCTTTCCGCGAGCTTCGACCTGGTCGAGGGTGTGCCCGTCGAGCACCGCCGCAGTGTCCGCATTGCGGCCCTGCGGCGACATGACGCGGATTGGCTGGCCTGCCAGGTCGCGCGTGTGATCGATCGCCAGGCGATGGATGGTATGTCCCTCGGGCACCGCTGAATGGTAGTGCTCGCGTCTGGCTGAGCGTTCGGTTATGGACGCTGGTGTGGCTGCAGCATGGGTGCGAAAGCTACGATCGCTGCATGCCAGAAATCCCAGCTACGCCTCCGCAAGAGGGGTCGGGAGTGTTCGCGGAGAGAGATCGAATCGAACGACTCAGCCGCGTGCGCGATCTGGTGTTTGGCTCGCTGGACGGACTGATCGTCCCGCTTAGGGTTTGAAGTTTGGACAAGAAATTGTGAGAAATTGTGGGGTTAGGCGGCTCGTGACGGAGCGCGCCGGGCCACCTGGTAGTGGAGTGGAGGCGTGGGACGGCATCCTTTCTGGCGTCCAGGTGATTTTCC
>JBPCIO010000017.1:0-3964 GCA_051006215.1 Chloroflexota bacterium | reverse complement strand
TCCGGGACTTGCCGTGTCGGCGCAGGCGCCGCTGACCTTCTGCTCGAGTCCAGTCTGCGTCGCTTCGGCCGCCTGGCGGTTGCTGCGGGCAGACTCGAGCGTCGCCTGCGCCTGGGCGATCGCGGCCTGGGTCGGGCCGCTGTTCTGTTTGAGTGCCGCCTGGGCAGTCTGGAGCTGCGAATTGGCCTGGTCGTAAGCGCTCTGGGCGGCCTGCAGATCGGACGCGCTCGAGCCAGGCAGGTTGGCGAGGCCAGCATCCGCGGAGCTGATCTCTGCCATGGCCGTGTTGACGGCGGCCTGGGCCGTCTCCAGCTGGGTCTGCGCAGTTTGGAGATTGGCCGCGTTGGTGCCACCGAGCGCCGCATACGCTGCTTCGGCGCTGGCGACCGCGGCTCGATCGGCATCGACCCCGCTCTGGTCGGCTTGCAGCACGTCGGCGGTGGCGCCGTTCTGGGTGGTGGACAGCTTGGCCTGGGCGGAATCGAGCGCGTCCTGGGCTTGCTGAATCGACTCTGGCCGTCCGCCGTGCAGCATCAGGTCGAGCTTCGCCTGTTGCGCGTCGAGCGCCGCTTGCGCCGCGCTGACGTCTTCGGGGCGGCCCTGGTTCCGCAAACTGGCCAGCTTGGCCTGCTGCTGGTTTAGCGTCGCCTCGGCGGCAGCCACGTCGTCGTCGCGCGCACCAGCCTCGATAGTGGCAAGCTTGGCTTGCGCCTGGTCGATCGCGGCCTGAGATTGCACAACCTGTGCTTGCGCCGTCGCCGGATCCAGCACGGCCAGGACATCACCGGTTTTGACATGGCCGCCAACGTTAACTGGGAGCTGCTGAATCGAGCCGGCCACTCTGGACAGGATGCTGACCTGGCCGGGCGCACGCAGCTCACCGCTGTAGCTCAGTGTTTGTTGGATAGGACCCTGCATGGCCTCGGCGACCGAAACGGCCACGGCTGGGGGCGCACCGGGAGCTGGTGCGCTGGAGGACGGCGAAGCACAGGCGGCCGCAGCCAGCCCTGACGCGATCGCCCAACTGACGAGAACAAAGACCGTCGATCGGCGCATGAGGTTCTCCTTTCACTTTCCGTCCAGCCACTGCGCGCGGCTGGCGTCTCGGCTTCGACCTGCCACTGTGCCTTTGCACGGGCAGTCATGGGTTCACAGTCCTGCACCCCAGGGTGAGTCGCCATCACACAATTCGGGTGATAGGCGACGGGTTTGGCGGCCGGCACGAACCCGTCACGCTGGCGCAGCCGCGTCCGACGTCAACCGTCCAGCGCGTGCGTGTGCGGCAGGCAACCGGAAATCAGCCGCAATCTCACACTGCTGACCGCGGTGGCGCCACACTGAAGCGCCGCTCACCCGATCCGTGCGGTGCGGGCTCACCCCCGCCCAAGGCATAGTCCGGGCATGGATGAGGCGACGCTTTCGATGTTCTACGAGATCCGCCTGCGCGGGGTGCTGGGCGAAATGCTGCTGAGTGCATTTCCTACTTTGAGCGGGACCGCGCAGGGCGGGGTGACTGTGCTGTCGGGGTGCTTGCCCGACCAGGCCGCGCTGTACGGGGTGCTCAACCAGGTCGAATCCCTCGGGCTCGAGCTGCTGAGCGTGCACCGCGTGGCAGATCCGAGTGATGGCCGCATATCAAGCAGGGGCCACTGATCCGGGCTCCACCATCGCAAGCGTTCATGTACGAGTCCTCGCGCATCATCAACAGGCCAGGTTCGACTCGCGCTCCGACGCCCGTCGTCAGCGTCGCGCCAAATGGTGTGAACCTGGGCGCCCAACAGCATGGCAGTCAAACCGATGACCGAGCGTCGGGCCTGCCGGTAAGGGACCGATCGGGTTCCAATCGCCGAGAAAAGATGTTGCGTCAGCTCGAACGCTGGAGCATCTGGCGGACTCCGCCTTCGCTCAACTCCCGCTTCGAACCGCGACCGGCGTATTGGCGAGGTGACGAGTAATCTGCCCTTTCCGGTTGTGCTTCTCGATGTGCCGCAGCTGCGTGCACCTCACGATGAGCCGCACGCCGGGCTTGCATCGGCGGTTCATGGCCTCCGCGTGTTGGAAGCCATACTCGGGCTTCCTTGGCGCGTTGGCAAGCTCGGGCTGGGCTGATCGGCTTCGTGAGTTATGGCGCGGTGGCGGCGGGCACGCGCGCCGTGCAGATGCTGAAACCGGTGCTGGTCCTGCTCAAGATGACACCGGTTGCGGAGGCCGTCAATATTCCGTTCACCGGCCACTTGCTCAACACCCGTCAGTTCGACGCAACCGAGTCACTCGAGCGCGCCGCGCAAGCGATGCTCGTCGAGACGCAACGTCTGGAGGAAGCGCTGCGCCCACTGCGCATCGCCGCTCGGCAACCACTGTTCGCGCGGACGTAGCGACGCGGCAAAACGCGGGCCGATCACCTCATTCGTGTGATGTCGCCTCACCCTCCACCGCGCGATTGTGTGGAGGCAAGCCCATCATCTTTTACCCCAAGGAGACCGCATGACTCTCAGCATGCACACCGCCGTCCGACGCGCCGCCCTCGCCGTTCCCATCCTGATCGCCCTGGCTGTTGGCAGCGGCGGCGGATCGAGCATCGCCGCAGCCGCGCCTGCCGCACTCGGGCAGCCGACGGGGCCGGACACCACCTCAGCCGCCGTCATGGTTGACCCCAACGCTAACCTCCGTCCGACAGCCGGCTCGGAGAACGATTCATGGTACGACGTCCTCCACATTGCCGCCGGCGGCCACCAATACGGTGCCGTCTTCCACTATCTGCAGCTTAACACGGCCAGCATGAGCGTCTCGGATGTCTCCCTGGTCGACGAGACGACCGGCTGGTACACCAGCTCAGAACTCAGGCTGGCTGCGGGCGAGGGCCTGTCCGATACCGGCGGGGTGAACATCCACACCGACAACATGACCTGGACCGGTGATGCCACCGCAATGCAGGTGCAGGCCGTCTTCCCCGAAGGGGTGCTGAACCTCACGACTCGCCCGACCGGT
Source organism: Chloroflexota bacterium (assembly GCA_051006215.1). Lineage (GTDB taxonomy): Bacteria > Chloroflexota > UBA6077 > UBA6077 > CF-72 > CF-72. The sequence continues at coordinate 976 of JBPCIO010000017.1, read as the reverse complement.
CCGGTCCTCTACAACATGGGCACCGGATATTTTCCTCTCTTCGATGGGAACCATTACCCCCAGTACGAGTATGCCTTTCCCACCATGACCACCACCGGCACTTTGACCCTGAATGGACAGACCGACCAGGTCACCGGCCAGACCTGGTTCGACCGGCAGTCGGGCCCACAGCCCGCCTCACTCTCGAAGGGACAGGCCTCGTGGACGTGGATGGATCTCAACCTGTCCATGGCGACAGACTTAGTGGTGCGTCCCGGAAGTTCCGGGCCGGGTGTCAGGCGGCAGTCGGTAAGGCATGAAGTGACTCGAGGATGAGGTGCGGATCGTTCAAGCGCCGCGCGAGTTCCTGGCGCGTGAAACGCCAGGCGAAGGGTTTGTGGAGAGCGGAGTAGCGTTGACCAAAAGCATGGATTCGGGCAGCAAGCTCGTCCACCGTGGTGCAGTCGTTCGGCGTCAGCACTTTGCGTTGGATGATCGAAAAATAGATCTCGATCTGGTTGAGCCAGCTGGCATGCACGGGTGTATGCACGATGACGACGCGTGGGTGACGCGCACGCAGCTCTTCCGCAGCCTGTTGTCCACGATGCGACGAGCCGTTGTCCACAATCCAGAACACGCGCCGAGCAGAACGGTACGGCTCCTGGTCCATCACCTGATCCACCAGGCGTCCGAACGCTGCCCTGCCGGTGCGCGGTTCACAGCGGCCGAAGACCTCGGCGCGATGGACGTCCCACGCGGCCAAATACTGGAGTGCGCCACCGCGCTCGTATTCGTGCTCGACACGGGTGGGCTGGAACGAACCGCTTGGCAGCGTGGGATGGCGTCGGCGACGAACCTGGATGCTGGTCTTCTCATCAGCGCTGAGCACGTACTCGTCAGCCCATAGAGGCTTCCCCTGCCAAGTGCAAGCGTACAGATCAAGCACTGGTCCAGCCCGTTCCAGGAAGTGGGGATCGCGTGGGAAGATCCAGCACTG
>JBPCIO010000016.1:0-3712 GCA_051006215.1 Chloroflexota bacterium | reverse complement strand
CTGCGCACTGTCAATCCGATGTTCGGCCAGTGCACGCTCGGGGGCTCATCCAACCGGGTCCGGCAGGGCGCACAAACACGACCGGGCGTTGCGAGATACGTTATATACACTGGCAGATGGAGAGCGTCGCGAAGTGGCAAAAGGTCTGATTACGCTTGGTCCAATGGTGCCGCACCTCATTTATAGGCATGGAAGCGGCGACCTGGCTCCACAAGTACGGCGCGAGAGTGGCGCGACCGAGCGCACGCGTGATGATCCGGTGTATGGCCGGGGCTATTCAGACGTTGCCGTCCGGCGGTTGATCGACCCAGTCGTTCGCGATGCTGGGCTTGACCTGGCACGCGCGCTTACGCTGCGGCCAAGGCGCGGCATTCGCATGCAGCTTGGCTTAGGCTAGATGTACGCCTTCGTTGGGTGTTACACCACCGCCGACCGCGACGGCCGCGGCGCGGGCATCAGCGCTTACCGCGTCGATCCTGCCAGCGGAGTCTGGGAGCAGGTCAGCGTCCTCGACGGCATCGTCAACCCCTCGTTTCTGGCGCTCGATCCTCAGCAGCGATGGCTGTACTGCGTACATGGCGGCAGCGGCGAGGGCGTCAGCGCGTTTGCGTTAGATCGCGGCCGGGGGGAGTTGCGTTTGCTGAATACCCAGCCATCGGGCGGCATCAATCCGGTGCATCTGAGCATCCATCCGAGCGCGAGTTGCCTGGTAGTTGCGAACTACACTGGCGCCAGCGTGGCGACACTGCCGATCGGTCCGGACGGGTCCCTGGCTCCGCCCAGCCAGGTCCTCGAGCTGAAGGGCGAGCCCGGGCCTGATCCGGTCGAGCAGTCCGGACCCCACCCGCACGACATTCCGCTGGACCCAACGGGAACGTTCGCCGTCGTGCCGGACAAAGGTCTGGACCGGGTATTCGTGTTCCGACTGGACATCAAGCGGCGAGCGCTGATGCCGACTGCGCAGGGTTCCGTACAGGCGCGCGCCGGAGCCGGTCCTAGGCACGCCGCCTTCCACCCGCGTCGACCGTACGTCTACGTCATCAACGAGCTGGATTCGACGGTCACCACCTATCGCTTCGACGCCGATTCCGGAGCGCTCGAAACCCTGCAGATTGTCCGCAGCCTGCCGCCGGGCTTCCTCGGCCACAGCACGGGCGCCGAGATTTCGGTTGCTCAGTCTGGAGCACATGTCTACGCGTCGAATCGGGGTCACGACAGCATCGCCATCTTCGGCGTGGACCCGGTCTCTGGCGAGTTGACGACGCTGGGCTGGCAGCCAACTCAGGGGCGCCAGCCCAGGCATTTTGCGATCGACCCCTCAGGCGAATTCCTGTACGCCGCCAATCAGGCCAGCGACAGCATTACAACCTTCCGAGCCGATCCGCTGGCTGGCGGCCTGCAGTTCACGGGTCACGTCGTCCACACCGGCAGTCCAGTGAGCATCGTATTCGCAAACGCTAGGTCCCGCGTGCGAGGGTAGTCGCTGGCTCGGAAAGCCGGGAGCCTTTGTCCTGCTAACAATCTTGACTTACTCGCATCTAAGTGCGGACACTGTTCGGGTTGGATAGCGCCTCATTCGGCCCTGCTGCCGCCCTGCGCCGTGCAGGTCTTCGCGTCACTGCCTCACGCTTGGCGGTGCTGACCGCGGTGGCGGCGGGCGCGCCTCATTCAAGCGTCGACGCGGTCGCCAGCGCCGTGCGCGACCGCCTCGGGGATGGCTCGGCCCAGACTGTGTACAACGTGCTTCGAGCGCTCACGGATGTTGGCCTGGTGCGCCGCATCGAGCCCGCGGGCCGACCGTGGCTGTACGAGCTCCGCGTCGGCGACAACCACCACCACATCGTGTGCCGGACCTGCGACGCTATCGCCGACGTGGACTGTGCGGTGGGCAAAACCCCGTGCCTCACGGCCGCCGACAACGCGGGCTACGAAATCGACGAGGCAGAGGTCATCTTCTGGGGCCGCTGCCCCGACTGTAGGGCGACTCTTGTCACGAGCGGTGAACTATCAGAACCACACAGCGAGAGAGGAGCAGACCGACATGTCTGACATAGACCTGACTGAGAAGAAGGCAAACACGGCGAGCGTCAGTGAGAGCGAGAACCCTGCAATCCCATCCCCGACTCCCAAACGCACTCGGCCCAGTACCAACCAGGACTGGTGGCCAAATCAGCTTGACTTGTCGATTCTCCACCGCCAATCCGCGCCATCCAATCCGATGGACGACGAGTTCGACTACGCACAAGCGTTCAAGGATCTCGACCTCGAGGCGCTCAAGCGGGACCTCGTCGAGCTGATGACGACGTCGCAGGACTGGTGGCCGGCCGACTACGGTCACTACGGCCCACTCTTCATCCGTATGTCCTGGCATGCCGCGGGCACGTACCGCATCGCGGATGGTCGCGGCGGTGGCGGCAGTGGCCAGCAGCGCTTTGCCCCCCTCAACAGTTGGCCCGACAACGCGAACCTCGATAAGGCGCGCCGCCTGCTCTGGCCGATCAAACAGAAGTACGGTCCGCAGATCTCGTGGGCTGACCTTTTGGTCTTGGCGGGCAACGTGGCAATGGAATCGATGGGTTTCAAGACTTTCGGCTTCGGCTTCGGGCGACCAGACGTCTGGGAGCCCGAAGAGATCTTCTGGGGACCTGAGAACACGTGGCTGGGCGATGAGCGTTACAGCGGCGACGATAGACAGCTCCAGGGCGCTCTGGCCAACGTCCAGATGGGCCTCATCTACGTGAATCCGGAGGGACCGAGCGGCAACCCGGATCCGCGTGGTTCTGCCAGAGATATTCGCGAAACCTTCCGACGCATGGCCATGAACGATGAGGAGACGGCGGCGCTCATCATTGGTGGACACACGTTCGGCAAGGTACATGGTGGCGGCCCCGCGGATGGCAATGTCGGTCCGGAACCAGAGGGTGCCCCGACAGAACAGCAAGGCCTCGGCTGGAAGAACGGCTTCGGCAGCGGCAAAGGCGACGACACGATCACCAGCGGCCTCGAGGGCGCATGGACCGACAACCCGACGAAGTGGGACAACGGGTACCTGGATAATCTGATCAAGTACGAATGGGAGCTGACGACGAGCCCCGCCGGTGCCAAACAGTGGAAGCCCAAGAATCCCGAGGCCAACGGCACGGTGCCGGATGCGCACGATCCATCCAAGCGGCACGCGCCGATGATGCTCACGTCGGACCTGGCACTCCTGGCGGACCCGAAGTACACCGAGATCGCGAAGCGCTTTCACGAGCATCCGGACCAGCTGGCGGACGCGTTCGCCAAGGCCTGGTACAAGCTGTTGCATCGCGACATGGGTCCTTTGTCGCGCTACCTCGGCCCATGGGTGGCGGAGCCGCAGCTGTGGCAGGATCCGGTCCATGCTGTCGATCATGAACTGATCGGCGAATCGGAGATCGCTTCGCTCAAGAGCAAGATCCTTGGATCGGGACTGTCCATCCCGCAGTTGGTCTCCACTGCGTGGAAGTCGGCGGCAAGCTTCCGCGGCACTGACAAGCGTGGTGGGGCGAACGGAGCGCGCATTCGCCTTGCGCCGCAACGGGACTGGGAGGCGAACGAGCCCGCCGAGCTGCCCAAGGTGTTGCAGACCCTCGAGCAGATCCAGCAGGAGTTCAACCGCTCAGAGGTCGGCGGAAAAAAGGTTTCGTTTGCTGACCTGATCGTTTTGGGCGGAAACGCGGCTGCTGGACCG
>JBPCIO010000015.1:0-10025 GCA_051006215.1 Chloroflexota bacterium | reverse complement strand
CTCTCAAAGAGACCATGGACAAGGCGCTGGAGAAGTGCCCGGCTATCAAGAACGTCCTGGTGGTCAATCGCACCGATGACCCGAAAGCCGTGCCGATGAAGTCCGGACGCGACGTCTGGTGGCACCGCGCTCTCGAGGAGTCCGGTGCGCAGATCGTCGAGCCGGAGCACCTCGATTCGGAACACCCGCTCTACATCCTGTACACGTCTGGTACCACAGGTAAGCCCAAGGGCATGCTGCACACCACCGGCGGATACCTGGTTGGGACAGCCTGCACACACAAGTACGTTTTCGACCTCAAAGAAGAAGACGTGTTCTTTTGCACCGCTGATGGCGGCTGGGTGACCGGCCACTCGTACATCGTCTTCGGTCCGCTGGCCAACGGCGCCACGTGCATCATGTACGAGGGTTCGCCTGACTACCCGGACAAGGACCGCTTCTGGTCGATTGTCGAGAAGTACGGGGTCACCATCCTGTACACCGCGCCCACGGCGATCCGCACCTTCATGCGCTGGGGCAAGGAGTATCCGGCCAGGCACGACCTGTCGAGCCTGCGGGTGCTCGGTTCAGTCGGCGAGCCGATCAATCCGGAGGCGTGGGTCTGGTACCGCGAGGTCATCGGATTGGACCGCTGCCCGGTGGTCGACACGTGGTGGATGACGGAAACCGGTCAGATCCTGATCACGCCACTGCCTGGCATCACCGTCCTCAAGCCGGGCTCAGCCACGTTCCCGTTCCCATCGATCAAGGCCGAGGTGTTGGATGAGCAGGGCAACAACGTGCCCTTGGGGAAGGGCGGCTATCTGGTGCTGCAGCGGCCCTGGCCCGGCATGGCCCGCACCATATGGGGGGACGCGGAGCGGTTCCAGACACAGTACTGGAGCAGATTTCCGGGCAGTTACTTTGCTGGTGACGGCGCCAAGCGCGACGAAGAAGGCTACTACTGGCTGCTCGGACGCGTCGACGACGTGCTCAACGTGGCCGGGCATCGCATCGGCACCATGGAGGTCGAGTCAGCGCTGGTATCGCATGCCGGCGTTGCGGAAGCAGCCGTGATCGGTATCACCCACGACATCAAGGGCCAGGGCATCGCCGCGTTTGTCACACTCCGCGCGGGCCAGCAGGGCGGCCAGAAAATGGTCGACGAGTTGCGAAATCATGTCGGCGAGAAAATTGGCGCGATAGCGAAGCCCGACAAGATCTTCTTCACCGCCGAGCTACCCAAGACCCGCAGCGCCAAGATCATGCGCCGGCTCCTGCGCGACGTCGCCGAAGGCAAGGTCCTGGGCGATACCACCACCCTGGCCGACCCCACCGTCCTCGCCTCGATCAAACAGCAATACGAGGGCACCGAGTAGCAGTCAGGGCGAAGTGTGTTCGCTTTGTTCCTGAGTTCTGATCGGGACAGTGTCGGTGGTGCTCAGCGCCGTCGTCGGTGCGGCTTGGGTTGCTTCGAGCTGCGAGACGCGCGCCTGCGTCGCCTTGAGCTGCTGCGTCACCCCGCGGTGGCGCCAGCGCAAGTTCACCTCACGTGATAGCCCCAGCAAGAGCATTACTGCTGCCCCGGACGCGGCTGAGATCAGGACCAGCACCGAAACGGCCACAGCATCCGCGCGGAACGCCAGGAACGACACCGCCACGGGCGTGGTGTTCTGCACCGCGAAAATCGCGATCACGATGGAAAACGCGAGCGCTAAGAAGACGATGACCTGCGACACGACAGCCTCGGCTGGACTTAGCCCACCGGCTCACTCGGGGCTGGCGCAACGGGTCGCCGCACTGTGGCACGGTCACGTGGAAGCTCCTGCGTCTGTCGCTCGTGCGGCGGCCGCGGATCGTGAATGCCACACAGAATGCGGCCATTCACCAGGTGTCGTGAGGGTTGCTCGACTTTACGATTACATTCTTCGCAGCGCGCCATGGGTGGCTTTGCTCCTGGTGGTCAGCGGTGAGTTTGAGAGTGCGCCATGTTAGCGCGTGTTAGTCTAACGTAGCCGCGTCCACCCAACTCACCGAACGCTCATCTCTGACCCACTGACATTTCGGATGCGCCTCGTCCACAAGTCCGCACCTTCTCCGGTACCGCGGACCAGTCCGCGCCCGCGGGTTGCGCTCGGAGTGGCCGTCGGCGCCGCTACGGCGGTGTTGTTGACGGTGGTGCTCAGCGTTGACCTGCTGCCGCGGGTCTACGAAGTCAATGAAGGTGACGTAGCTGCCGTAGCGGTCAAGGCGCCCAGCAAGCGCGCCTACGTCAGCCAGATCCGTACCCGCGAGGCTCGCGACGCCGCCGCGGCCCAGGTGCCGCCGGTGATCGAGCTGGACCGCGATCGCATCGTGCAACAGACCCGCGCCCTGGCCGACCTGATTCAGGCCGTCAACGGTGTTCGGGGTGACCCCGCTCGGCGCACCCCCGACGAGCGCGCACAGGCGATCGCCACGCTCAGCGCCCCACCTCTCACGGATACGACCGCACGTCAGTTGGCGTTGCTCGACGATTTCCACTGGTCGATTATCGCCAACGAGACCCAGCGCGTCCTGCAGGACATTCTCAAAGACCGCGTCCCCGACGATCGGGTCGAGGAGGTTCGGGGTGGCGTCCAACTACGCGTGAGCCCGTTCTTTGCCGAAGCCGATCGGACCGTGGTCGTCGAGCTTGTTCAGCGCTTCGTGCGCGGAAACCAGGTCCTGAATCGCGATGCCACCCTGCGCGCCCAGCAAGACGCCCGTGAAGCCGTGGCGCCCGTCGTGCAGACCTATGAGCGAGGCCAAACCGTGATTCGGGATGGACAGGTGGTCGGCCCGTTAGAGGTCGAAGCGCTTGAGGCGCTCGGGCTGCGCAACCCAGAGCTTGATTGGCGATCCGTCGCGGCCGCCGGTCTGCTGTCGGTCAGCTTGATCGGCGTGTTGGCTGGCTTCATCTGGCAATTCGATCGACCCCTGATGTACCGCGACCGGCGCATGATCCTGCTGGCCGGCTTGATCCTGTTGGCCACGATCGCCGCAAGGATGATCATTCCGGGCCGCCCGCTGTGGGCGTTTGTATTCCCGCTGCCGGCGGTCAGCATGCTGCTGGCGATTCTTATCGACGCACCCCTGGCACTCTGCGTCGGCGTGATGCTCTCGATCCTGCTGGCCTGGATCGCCGGCGGCAGTCTGGAGGTGGGCGTCATCGCGTTGGTCGGCACGACGGTCGCCGGCCTTGCGGTCTGGCGCCGGGAGCGCATGTTCGCCTACTTCGTGGCTGGTGGCGAAGTAGCCGTGGCCATGATTGCGACCTACGCTGCGTTCTTTCTGGCAAGCCGCTCGGACGATCCGGGGCTGCTGTCTATCGTCAGCTTCGAGCTGCTCGTCAACGGCATCTTGTCTTCGCTGCTGGCCGTGGGGAGCTTTGCCGTGCTTGGGCGCCTTTTCGGGATTTTGACGACGATGCACCTGCTCGAGATGGCCAACCCGACGCAGCCGCTCCTGAGACGCCTGCTGATGGAGGCGCCGGGCACCTACCACCACAGCATCATGGTCGGCAATCTGGCCGAACGGGCCGCGGAGGTGATCGGCGCCGACTCGCTGCTCGTGCGGGTGGCGGCGTATTACCACGACATCGGCAAACTGGAGCGGCCGTGGGCGTTCATCGAGAATCAAACGGATACGCTCGCCAACGTCCATGATTCGCTCGAGCCGGTTGCTTCCGCTCAGATCATCGCTGCGCATGTATCGGACGGCGTGAAGCTGGCTGAAAAGGCGGGTTTGTCGCTCAAGATCCGAGAGATGATTCCGCAACACCACGGTACCCGCACGATCAGCTTCTTCTACCAGCAGGCCTCCGAGCGCACGACAGAGACTGTCGACGCCGAACTGTTCACGTATCCGGGGCCGCGCCCGCAGACGCGTGAAGCAGCCATCCTCATGCTTTCCGACAGCACCGAGGCCGCCGCCCGCGCTTCGCGCGACCATTCCCGCAAAGGTATCGAAGACCTGGTCGAGCACATCGTCAGGCAGCGGCTCGAAGAGGGGCAATTCGACGACTGTAATCTCACCCTGCGCGACCTTACCCGCATCAAGCAGTCGTTCGTCACGCTCCTGACCGGCATCTACCACCCGCGTATCCCCTACCCACCCTCCGGCGGGGACGTCCGACCGGTGGTCGATCAGCCGCGATCGGGAGTCGGTGTTGATGTCGCTGCCTCGGCCTGAGGACCCCCGATCTCCGCCGGCGTCGAACGGCGGCAATCTCCGGGTCGGCGTCGAGCTTTCGGTTGAGGATGGCGTCGCTGTCACCTGGGACGAGCCGCGCATCACCGTCCTCGTGCAGTCGATCGTCGGCCGCGAGTTTCCGCACGGGGGCGACTATGCCATCAGCCTGCACCTGGTCGGCGAGGCCACGATTCGGCAGCTGAACGCCGAGTACCGTGGCGTGGACGCGCATACTGACGTGCTGTCGTTCCCGCTCCACGACCCGAGCGGAATGCGGTTCGTTCTGCCTCCCAGCCAGCCGGCCAACCTTGGCGACGTGGTTGTCTCGCAGCCTGCGGCAGCAGCTCAGGCGCACGACTTCGGTCACTCGTTGGACCGCGAGATTGGCTATCTGGTTGCCCATGGTGTGCTGCATGTACTCGGCTACGACCACGAAGCGGTCGAGGATGGTCGTCGCATGCGTGAGCGCGAAGAGGAGGCTCTTCGACCGCTTGGCCTCACCCGATAACGGCACCGGCGAAGATCCTCGCCTGGGGCCGCTTGGAGGATTCGGGAGGATCGTCCGCTCCTTCGGCTACGCCTTCGAGGGCGTGGCGACGATTGTGCGCACGCAACCCAACTTCTGGGTGCACGTCCTGGCGGCCTGCCTGGCGTTGATTCTCGGCATCACGCTCCACCTCACCCTGGTCGAGCTGGCGGTCATCGTGCTGAGCATCGCCCTGGTATTGGTTGTCGAAAGCGTGAACACCGGCATCGAAACGATGTGCGACCTGATCTCGCCCGGTCATCACCCGCTGATCAAGCGCGCCAAGGACATCTCGGCCGCGGCCGTGCTGCTGTCTGCCGCGGCAGCGGTCGTGGTCGCCCTGCTGCTGTTTGGCCCCCGACTGGCCAGCCTGCTGCGCTAAAGTCGGGTCAAGCCTGCCACTTCCAGACGGCAGTCCCCCAGCTCAAACCCGCTCCGAACCCACTCAGCACCACGGTCGAGCCGGCCTTCACGCGGTCAGTTTCGACGGCCTCGCACAACGCCACCGGGATGCTTGCCGCCGAGGTATTGCCATACCGCTCGACGTTCGAAAACACGACTGACGGCGGGAGCTTCAGCCGCCGCGCAGTGGCATCGATGATCCGCACGTTCGCCTGATGCGGGATAAACACGTCGATGTCGTGGGTGGTGAGGCCGGCTTGGGCTACGGCTTGGAGAACGGACTCCGGTACTACTCGCGTTGCGAAGCGAAACACGTCGCGGCCCTGCATTTTGACGTAATGCGCCCGGGCGGTCACTGTCTCAGCTGAGGTCGGCGCGCGGCTCCCGCCGGCCGGCACGTACAGGCTGCAAGCCCCCGCACCGTCGCTACCCAGCACGAACGACAACAGCCCGCCAGGTTCGTGTGTCGGCTGCAGCACCACCGCCCCAGCCCCATCCCCGAACAGCACGCACGTCGATCGGTCCTGCCAGTCAAGTATGCGCGTGAAAACGTCGGCGCCGATCACCAGGACCGAGCGGTGCGCTCCGCTGAGGATGAACTGACTTCCCGTTGCGAGCCCATACAGAAAGCCGCTGCAGACCGCATTCAGGTCGAAGGCGCCGGCGCGCGCAGCCCCCAGCGCGTGCTGCACGAGAGAGGCGGTCGCGGGCATGCTTGCGTAATCCGGCGTACACGTGGCGACGATGATCAGGTCCAGGTCCTCTGGCCGAACCTGAGCCTGGTCCAGCGCGGCTCGGGCGGCGTGGACGGCGAGTGTGCAGGTTGTCTCGTCGGGCGCAGCGATGCGGCGTTCCCGGATACCCGTCCGCGAGCGGATCCACTCGTCCGAGGTATCGACCAACTCCGCGAGCTCGGAATTGGGCATGATGCGCTCGGGCAGGTATTTCCCCCAGCCGCCAATCCGCACAAACCGCTGAGTCACAAATGCGGCTCCGACTCGGCCGGCGCCCGCTCACCTGGCTCGATGAGCACCAGCGTTTCACCGGCGTGAACGAGCGCGCCCGTCTCAGCGGTAAACCTCACGATCCGGCCCGAATAGTCGGCTGTGACCTCATTGAAAATCTTCATGGTCTCCACGAGTCCAATGACCGCGTCGGCGTCCACCCAATCGCCGTCGCTCACGTAGGCCCGGGCGGACGGCGTTGGCGATCGGTAGAACACGCCCGTAAACGGCGCCACCACGGCGTGCAGGTGGGCGTCCTGATCTTCGTGAGATTCAGTCGGCCGGGCAAGCGCCAGGCCGGACGCCGGCACGGGCGCGACGGGATCGCGCCGGACGCGCACGCCGAAGTCCGGGTTGGCGATCTCCAGTTCCGTTACGTCGCTGGTTCGCACTGCCGAGACCACTTGCCGCACGGCCTCGAGCCAGTCCAGAGCCGACGCTTCAGCCAACGCCTTAGGTCCTAGACCGCGAATCGCTGGAGCACGAGCGCGGTATTGTGGCCGCCGAACCCGAAGGAGTTCGAGAGCGCCGCGTTGACCTGCGCAGATCGGGCGATGTTCGGCACATAGTCGAGGTCGCAGGCAGGATCGGGGCACTCATAGTTGATTGTCGGCGGCAGACACCCCTCCAGAATCGTCTTGATGCAAATGATCGCCTCGACCGCTGCGCTGGCTCCAATCATGTGACCAGTCATGCTCTTGGTAGACGAGACAGGCGGCGCCTGTTGCCCGAACACCGACCTGATCGCCTTGGACTCGGTGCGATCGTTGTGCTGTGTCGACGTGCCGTGGGCGTTGATGTAGTCGATAGCATCCGGCTGGATCGAAGCCCGACGTAATGCCAGCTTCATGGCGCGCGCCGCGCCTTCCCCGTTTTCGGCTGGCGCGGTGATGTGATACGCGTCGGCGGTTGCCCCGTAGCCGCTCAGCTCAGCGTAGACGCGCGCCCCGCGCTGCGAGGCGTGCTCCAGTGATTCCAGCACCAGGATGCCAGCCGCTTCTCCCAGGATGAACCCGTCTCGCCCCGCGTCGAACGGGCGACTCGCCCGGTGTGGCTCGTCGTTGCGACGTGAAATCGCGCGCATCGAGTCGAAGGCTGCCAGCCCGATGCGCGTGATCGGTGCTTCGGATCCCCCGGCGATGATGACGTCGGCATCACCCCGGCGGATCGTCTCTGCGCCTTCACCCAGAGCATGTCCGGCCGTTGAACAAGCGCTGGAAACGCCGAAGTTGGGTCCCTTGGCGCCTGTTTGAATGGCGATCATCCCAGGCAGCATGTCCGAGAGCATCATCGGAATCACGAACGGGCTGACTCGATCCGGACCGCGCGTGTGCAGCACGACCGCTGCGTCGACGATCGTACCGATGCCGCCGATACCACTGCCGACGATCACCCCTACGCGTTCGGCGTCTTCTGCTCGTACGTCGAGCGCCGCGTCCCGCATGGCTTCGTGGGCAGCAACGATGCCAAGTTGAAGGAATCGATCCATCCGCCGCGCTTCTTTGCGGTCCATGTACTGGCTCGGATCAAAGCCTTTGACCTCACCGGCAATCCGCACGTTCAGGTCGCTGGTGTCGAATGCCTCGACTGTCGCGACCCCTGAGCGTCCCTGGACAAGTGCGTCCCAGGTGGACGGCACATCGAGTCCAACGGGCGTAACCGCCCCCATGCCGGTGACGACAACGCGGCGCGGCTCTTCGCGCGCTGAGAGGGACATTCGCGGCAGTATAGCGCCGCTCAGCGCTCATCCTGAGCCAGCCAGGGCGTAACGCGGAGGCGCTCGCAGCAGTGTCGAGTATCATTCGCCCACGCCGAGCTGGCACTCCGGCATGCAGAGTGCTAACCGAGCCCTGGCGAGCCACACCGTGCCCGAGCTGACATCCCGCCGAGAACGCATCCTTCGTCACGTCGTCCAGGAGTACGTCGCCCTGGCCCAGCCCGTGCCGTCTGACCTGATCGCTCGCAAATATGAGGCCGACCTGTCACCAGCGACGGTACGAAGCGAGCTGGTGGCTCTCGAAGAAGCCGGCTTGATCGCTCACCCGCACACCTCAGCTGGGCGCGTGCCCACCGACCGCGGGTATCGCTACTTCGTCGAGCTGTTGATGCAAGAGGAGCGCGCCCTCGCGCCTGCCGAGCGCCGCACGCTGCGGCAGCAATTCAACCACCTGGCGGCTACTGGTACCGACTCAACCGTGCTCGCGGCGACGCTGCTAGCCCGAGCGCTGAGAAGCGCCGCGGTGGCCACACGCCCGGCCGCGACGCATGCCCGCGTTCGGCGCATCGAGCTCGTCCCGCTTGAAGACGACCAGGTCCTGGTCACCTTGCTGATGCAGTCTGGCGGGGTCCGCCAGGTCGTCTATCGCAGCGAAGCAGGATCGCTGCCCCGAGAGGACCTCACTCGGCTCAGCAACGAGCTGTCTGAGAAGCTGGCCGACAAGACCGCCGGCCAGGTGCGGCGCGCGATGAAGGTACTCAGCGAGCCCGCCAAGGTCTTTGCCAGCGCTGCGGCGCGCTTACTACAGCAGGCACAGGAGCAAGCCTTCGCCGCCGTTTCGCTCGAGGGCCTGGCGCAGCTCCTCAACCAGCCCGAATTTGCCCAGAGTGAGAAGCTGCGGCCCATCCTCGAGATCCTTGACCAGCAGCCGCTACTGGCCCGGTTTTTGGCCGAGTCGCTGGCGAGGCCGGGCGTGCAAGTCATCATTGGTGCCGAAAACCGTCTCGAGCAGATGCGCGAAGCGTCGCTTGTGCTGACCCGGTACGGTTCCGAGGACGATGCGTGGGGCGTGCTCGGCGTGCTCGGACCGACGCGTCTACCATACTGGCGTGCCGTGCCGATGGTGCGGTTCATGGCCGAGCTGATGGACGTGGTCAACGCCCGACCAGGTATGTGATACGCCTCGATGAAAGTTCAGTTGCTCACCCCAAGACTACGCTAAGGTTCCGAAAGCCGCACCATGGCCCGACCATCCACCAAACGTGACTACTACGAAGTCCTGAGCGTCAGTCGGACTGCCTCTGATGATGACATCAAGAAGGCGTACCGCAAGCTGGCCCTGCAGTATCACCCCGACCGGAACAACGCTCCGGAAGCAACCGAGATGTTCAAAGAAGCAACCGAGGCGTACCAGGTGCTCTCAGACACGGAGAAGCGGACCATGTATGACCGCTTCGGGCACTCGGCGTTCGAGCGGGGTGCTGGCGGGGGCGGCGTCGACTTCAGCAATTTCGTCGGCCTGTCGATCGAGGATCTGTTCGAGTCGTTCTTCGGTGCTCAGGGAGGTCGCGGCGCCCGCCAGCGGGTGCAGCGCGGCCAGGACCTGCGCTACGACCTGCACCTCACGCTGGAAGAAGCCGTCTTTGGCACGACCAAAGAAATCAGCCTCACCAAGCACGCCGCGTGTTCGCGCTGCACGGGCGACGGCATGGAGCCTGGCAGCCAGCGCACCAAGTGCACGCGCTGTGAAGGCAGTGGCGAGATCAGGCGAACGCAGCAGTCAATTTTCGGTCAGTTTGTGAACGTCACGCTGTGCGACCGCTGCAACGGGGAAGGCCAGATCATCTCGAACCCGTGTACCGAGTGTCAGGGGCGGGGGGTCGTACGGGCCAAACAAAGCGTCTCGGTGGATGTTCCAGCGGGCGCCGACGAAGGCATCCAACTGCGGCTGAACGGTCAGGGCGAGCCTGCGCCGCGGGGCGGTGTGGCCGGGCACCTGTATGTGGTGCTGCACGTCCAGCCGCACCGGTTCTTCAAGCGTCAGGGCAACGACTTGCTGCTCGAGATGCCAATCAACATGGCCCAAGCTGCGCTGGGGGACGAGTTCGCGGTGCCCACGCTGGACGCCAAGGAAGTCACCCTGAAGGTCGCCGCCGGCACGCAGAGCGGCCGAATCGTCCGCATT
>JBPCIO010000014.1:0-13009 GCA_051006215.1 Chloroflexota bacterium | reverse complement strand
CGGTGAATGTCGCACGGAGCTGCGCAGTGGCGGGCGAGAGGTGTCCTACTTGGGCTCGTGGCGGGATCGATGGCTGCATTCCTACTCTGGCATCCCGCGCACGTTGCGGTGCAAACGATGCTGCTTCTGCCCGCCCTGTTTCCGTCCGCCCCGTTCGACCCCCTGGCCCAGGTAACGGCCGCGCCGGCTCGAGAGCAGTACGCCTACGCCTACGCGGGCGGGACCGTCCAAGCTGACCTCTACCGCCCCCGGACCGGCGGCCGACACGGCGCCATGATGTTGCTGCTGGGTGCCGGCGATCTGCCGCGCAGCGACGTTGCGGTCCACTTCGCGAGCGAGCTGGCCCGGCTCGGGATCTTGACTCTGGTGCCTGAATCCTAGGGCATGCTGGCCGAGCAGTTGTCCTTCAACGAGGTTGATGCCGTGCGGGTCAGCCTCGACCTGTTGCGGGCTCAACCTGACGTCGATAGGGACCGAATCGGCCTGATCGGGCTTTCAGCGTCGGGGGGTGTGAGCATCGTGGCCGCAGCCCAACCTGATCTGCGCGACCAGGTGCGCTTCGTGAACAGCTTCGGCAGCTACGACGACGCCCGCAGCCTGCTCCTGGACGTATCGACCCGCTCGATCGAGGTGGACGGGCAGGTGCGTTCATGGCAGCCGGAGGAACGCACCCGAGAGGTTGTGGCCAAGGCCCTGGCTGGCGCCGCAACTGGTGCGACCAGCGAGCTGATGGATGAGACGCCGAGCCGAGAGCGCGCTCGAGAACTGGTCGCCCAACTGTCGCCGGCGACGCTCGAGCAGTTGCGCATCATCTCGCCGTCGACCTATATCGCGCAGCTTCGCGCGCACCTGTACCTCATGCACGACGTCGACGACAGCTTCATCCCGTTCACCCAGAGTCGCGATCTGGCGGCTCGGGCGCCCTCGGGTGTCGTACACCGCTACACCGAATTCTCGATCTTCGCGCATGTCATCCCCGACCGCCCCGTGCCCTGGCAAACGTTCGTTCCGGATGTGTGGCGGCTGTTCTGGCACGTGCACGCAGTGCTGTTGGAGGTGCTGTAAGCCAATGCTCGCAGCGGATACACTTCCTGGGCATGCCGGTCCGCAACGTGGCCGCCATCATCCTCGCGGGCGGCCAGGGAGAGCGGTTGAGCGTGCTATCGGCTCAGCGCGCCAAACCGGCGGTTCCCTTCGCAGGCAAGTACCGCATCATCGACTTCACGCTTTCGAACTGCGTCAATTCGGGTATCTACCGCGTGGCTGTGCTGACGCAATATCGGCCGCATAGTCTCAACGATCACATTGGCATCGGGCGCCCATGGGACCTTGACCGCATGCGGGGCGGGGTTCGCATGTTGCAGCCGTATCTGGGTCGCAAGGGCAGCGACTGGTACAAGGGTACTGCCGACGCGGTGTATCAGAATTTGTCGGCTACGTCCGACTGGCGGTCTGAAACGCTTTTGATCCTCTCCGGCGACCACGTCTACAAGATGGACTACAACGCAATGCTCGCCTTCCACGACGAGCGCAATGCAGATGCCACCGTGGCCGTGATGCAGGTGCCGATGGAAGAGGCGCCTCGCTTTGGAACGCTGGTCGCGGCGGCCGACGGCCGGATCGTGGGTTTCGAGGAAAAGCCGGCTCAGCCGAAAAGCAACCTGATCAGTATGGGCATCTACGTGTTCAACCGCGAAGTTCTGGTGCGGCGGCTCGAAGAAGATGCGCACCTGGCTGGGTCCAGGCGTGATTTCGGGCGCGACGTCGTCCCGCGCATGGTCGCCATGGATCGTGTGTTTGCCTATCCCTTCCGAGGCTACTGGCGCGACGTTGGGACCATCCAGACGTACTGGGAGTCGAACATAGGGTTGCTGAACGAGCCGCCCGACTTTGACCTGTATGACACGGATTGGGTTATCCACACCCGTTCGGAGGAGCGCCCTCCAGCGCGTGTCACGCAACGCGGCCGCGTCAGCTGCAGCTTGGTTTCACATGGCTCGATTATCAACGGTGCGGTCGAGCACTCGGTGCTTTCGCCAGGCGTGTTCGTGGCCGAAGGCGCCGTCGTGCGGGACAGCGTTCTGTTTCCCGACTGCATCGTCGGACCGGGCAGCATCGTCGACCGGGCCATCCTCGACAAGAATGTGGTCGTCGGCGCGGGCGTGCGACTCGGGCAGGGGCAGGACATTCGACCGAACCGCAGCCAGCCGCGCAATTTGCAGTCGGGCATCAGCATGGTGGGCAAAGGCGCTCGGATTCCCACCGGGCTCAGCATCGGCCGCAATTGCCTGATCGCCGCGGATGTGATCGAGCGCGACTTCAATCGGCTCCTGTCCAGCAACGGCCATGCCGCCACTGAATTGGAGAGTGGCGAAACGATCGACGTGGCGTCGCGCGCGGACTCCGCGCGCTAACGCTGCGGCTCGCGCTGCCCGGCACGCAGACACATGCCAGCGGCTAGAGCGGAGCTCGCCACCGTGCTCAAGGCGGCGCTTGCGGCTGTCGAGCCGGGTCAGGCTGTTCGGCGGGCATTGGTGGTCGAAGCTGGCTCCCTCGTGCTGCATGGACGCCGCTACCCGCTTGAGGCCCTGCGACGGGTGCTGGTGGTCGGCGCCGGCAAGGCGTCAGCGCCGATGGCCGCGGCCGTCGAACAGGTCTTGGGCGAGCGCGTACCAGTCGAGGGCAGCGTCACCGTGCGCTACGGGCACGCGGCGCCAACGCGCTCTGTGCGGATACGGGAGGCGAGCCACCCGGTACCCGACGCTGCTGGCCTCGAAGCCACGCGAGCCATCGTGGAGTTGCTCGAGGCCGCCGACACGCATGATCTGGTCGTGTGCGTGATCTCCGGGGGCGGGTCGGCTCTGCTCATGCTGCCAGCCGACGGCATCACCCTCGAGGACGTGCAGCAGACGACGGACGCGCTCTTGCGCAGCGGCGCCTCCATAAACGAGATCAACGTTGTCCGTAAGCACCTCGATTCGGTCAAGGGGGGCGGGCTGGCGCGGCTGGCAGCGCCGGCCCAGGTGATCACTCTGGTGCTGAGTGACGTGGTTGGTAACCCCCTGGACTCGATCGCGTCAGGTCCAACGGTGCCCGACACGTCGACCTGGGCGGAGGCGGCAGCGGTGTTCAGCCGCTACACCCTGTGGGACCTCGTGCCGCGGTCAGTCGGAGAGCGGATCCGAGACGGACTGGCCGGGCGGCTGCCGGAGACACCCAAGCCAGGCGACCTCATGTTCGAACGCACCCAGACGGTCGTCGTCGGCAGCAATCTGGTGGCGTGCGAGGCTGCGGCGGTCGAGGCCCAGCGGATCGGACTCCAGGCACTCGTGCTCACGACGTTTGCGGAGGGCGAGGCGCGCGAGGTGGGCCGCGTCCTAGCAGGCGTGCTGCGCGAAGTGGACGCGAGTGGGCATCCCCTGGCGCGACCGTGCTGCATCGTGGCTGGTGGTGAAACAACTGTGACCATGCGCGGACAGGGACGAGGTGGGCGGAACCAGGAGTTGTGCCTGTCGGCCGCGGTTCCCTTGCGTGGTGTGGAGGATGTGCTTCTGGCAAGCATCGGCACCGACGGCAACGACGGACCCACCGATGCGGCGGGAGCGTTCGTCGATGGAGCGACGCTCGACCGAGCCGCCGCCCTGGGGCTCGACCCCGCCGCCCACCTGGCCACCAACGACAGCTACACCTTCTTTGACCGCCTGGGCGCCCTCATCCGCACCGGGCCCACCAACACCAACGTCAATGATCTATATCTGCTGTTCGCCTTCTGAAGAGCTCTGTTGTTCAGTTCAGGCTGAGCGAGGGATGATTTCAATCACCGGCAGCGATCCGCCCGCGGCCACGGCCATGTCGATTTCGCCCTGGTAATCGAACAGCCTGAGGGCTTTGAGGGCAGGACGGATCAGGCCCGGCGGCCCGCAGCTGCCCGACCGCGCTTGCATGCGCAGCATCAGCTCGCGGCGACGCTCGGGGTCCTCGACGAGCCTGGCCGTGGCGCGCATACGACGCTGCCCGACCGTGATCAGCACCTCCGGGTTGGCCCGCACATTTTTGTACCACTGAGAGGTGGTCCCCCACCCGGAGAAGACCACGAAGTGGTGGTCCAGGGGCATAAAGCTCACTGGACCAGTTCGCGGTAGACCGCTTCGCCGACCCCTGGTCGTCAACAGCATGACGCAACGTGATCTCAGGAGATCGGCCATCGGGCCCCGATACACAAGCACCGGCACTTTGAGAAACAGGCGCAGGAGCGGGCTAGCCCGGCGACGCGCGAAGCTGGGCTCGGATGTCATGGGCCCGTGGCGTTTATCGCTTGCTTCGGCGCGGGCTGGTACGTGGGCCACCGCGGGCGCAGGTTGGGCACCGTTCAGGCTGCAGGCTGATTCCGCGCAGGCGGTATAACTCCTGCTCGCCCGCGCTGAAGACGAAACCGTCTCCACACGCGGCGCAACGCAGGCGCTGGTCAGTCGATTCGTACGGATTCACGCGCCGCGATCCTAGCAAACCGAGCGTAACGCATGGAAACATTTACGCCGGAACCCGCGCCTCCAGATCGACGCGAGTGCTCGCCAGGGCCGCGTCCATGAGCGCCTGGCTGCGTGAGTCGATGGGCACGAGCGGTAATCGCGTTGGTCCGACTCGCATGCCGATCTTGTTCAGGGCGTACTTCAACGGGATTGGACTGCTGGTGACGAACAGGGCGTCCACGAGAGGCATCAGCCGATGGTGGAGCTCGGCGGCGCGGGCGTTGTCGCCAGCCACGAACGCGCTCATCAACTGAGCGATCTGCGCTCCGACCAGGTGCGCGGCCACGGACACCACGCCGTAACCGCCAAGCGCCATGATCGTCAGAATGTCAGCGTCGTTGCCGCTCCAGACTCGGAATCCCGTTGGTGCATCACGGATGATCTCGCCGATCTGTTTCAGGTTGGCGCTGGCTTCCTTGATGCCGATGATGTTCGGCACCTCGCGCGCGAGGCGGAGCGTCGTGCTGGCCTCCATGTTGCGAGGAGAACGCGCTGGGATGTTGTAGAGGATGACCGGCAGGTCGACTGCGCGAGCGATAGCACGGAAGTGCTGGAAAAGCCCCTCCTGGGGCGGATTGTTGTAATACGGGACGGTGCCCAGGATGCCGTCGACGCCGAGCCGCGCGGCCTCGCGCGACATCTCGATGCTCTCGACGGTGTTGTAGGTGGTCGTCCCCGCGATGACGGGCGCACCCCGCGCATGCGCCACTTCCAGCGTGGCCTCCAACACAGCCAGCTTCTCGTGGTTGCTGAGCGTGGGCGACTCTCCGGTCGTACCACACACCACCAGACCTTCGGTGCCGGAGTCGAGTAGCGCTGTCGCAAGACGCTTGGCCTGGTCAAGATCCAGGGCCCCGCTCGCTTCGTCGAATGGGGTCACCATCGCTGTAAGCAGGCGTCCTGGTCGATTCGGACTCAACTGCGTCATGCGTGCACCTCCTGTCGAATGGCTGGCGACCGCCAGCCATTGCGGGCTACGAGCTCGAACACTTGGACCGCATTCAGCGCCGCGCCCTTTCTCAGGTTATCACCGACTACCCACAAGGCAAGGCCGCGAGAGTGTGAGGGGTCTGTGCGGAGGCGGCCGACGAACACCGGGTCTGCCCCCTGTGCGCTCAGCGGCATCGGGTAGTCGGATGCGCGAGGATCGTCGATCACGACGACGCCGGGTGCGGATCGCAGGATCTCGCGCGCCTCGTCAGGCTGCATGGCTCGCTCGAGCTCGATATGGATAGCCTCGGCGTGTCCAACGGCGACGGGGACGCGCACGCACGTGGCGCTGATCGGCAAGTCAGGCAGGTGGAAGATCTTGCGCGTCTCGTCGATCATCTTCTGCTCTTCGCCGTAGACGCCGTGGCCCTTGTAGCTGCCGATCTCGGGGATGACGTTCAGGTGGATCTGGTGCGGGTACACCTCGCGCGTCGGCGCGCTACCCGCCACCTGCGCCGCTGCCTGCGCCTGCAACTCGTCGACAGCGCGCCAGCCGGTGCCCGAAACAGCCTGATACGTGTCGACGATGATGCGCTGAATGGGGTTGACCTGGTGAATCGGCCACAGGGCAACCACCATCTGGGTGGTCGAGCAATTCGGTCCAGCGATGATTCCGTGATGCGCGCGGGCGTCCCGGGGGTTGACCTCGGGCACTACCAACGGCACCGTTGCGTCCATACGCCAGGCATTCGACTTGTCGACGTTGAGCGCACCCGCGCGAGCAATGGCGGGTGAGTAGAGTTTCGCCTGCTCGTCGCCAATGGCGGTGAGGACGAAGTCCAGCCCGTCGAACAGCGAGGGGTCTGGCTCGGCGCGCTCGACAACATGCTCCTGGCCGCGCACGGCGATGCGTTTGCCAGCGCTACGTTCGGAGGCGAACAGGCGCAGTCGGCTGATGTGGAGATCTGGTCGGTCTCCTTCGTCGAGAATGCGCAGGAACTCGCGACCCACCTGGCCGGTCGCGCCAACCACTCCGATCGCGTAGCTCATTCAAGACCCATGAGTGTATCCAGGCCCCGGATCAGGCCCACCTGTTTGGGGACCTCCCGAACGGCCAGCACGACGCCTGGAAGGTACGCTTCGCGGCCGAGCGCATCGTGGCGAATGGTGAGCACCTGCCCCAGCGAGCCGAACAGTACCTCCTGGTGAGCGTTGAACCCCGGCAGCCGAATGCTGTGGATGCGAACGCCGCCGTCGACTGCCCCGCGCGCGCCTTCGAGGGTCAAGCGCTTGACCTGCGGATCCGGTAGGTCGCTGCCGTGGGCCTGGCGGATGTCGCGGGCCGTCTGGATGGCGGTCCCCGAGGGTGCGTCAACCTTGGCGTCGTGGTGCATCTCGATGACTTCGGCAGCGTCCATGAAGCGCGCCGCGACACGCGCGAAGTGCATCATCAGGGCACCACCAATTGCGAAGTTGGCAGCCCAAAGACCGCCCTTGCCTGCTGTGTGGAGGGCAGCGTCCAGCGCATCCAGCGACTCGGGCAGCAGGCCACTGGTGCCGCTAACCACGTGCAGACCAGCCGCGACGGCGGCCTGGAGGAGGTCAGGGGCGGCATGGCCATTGGTGAAGTCGACCAGCACCTCGGCCTCAGGCGCCAGGCGCTCAAGCTCCTGGTGGGCGTTGGTGCTGCCGAAGCCACCAATCACCGATAGACCGGGTTGGCGCGCCAACCCGTCCATCATGACTCGACCAACACGCCCGGTGGCGCCGGCGACGACGAGGCGGATCAAAGCTCTAGGGACGTCCGAACGTCCCTAGAGCAGGCCCGCACGGCCCGAACTCTCTGAGACTGGCTCGGCCGGGGGGCAGTTGGCCTGAAGACGGGGTGTCATTCCGGCCTATGCTTCGGGCGGCGTGGCGGCCGCATCCGGGCCGGCGGCGCTGTCACCGCGGAGTCCAGCGCGACGGCCGGTAGACGAACCCCGCGGTCGATCGCTCGGGTTTTCGCGGCGGGGTCGCTCGCGCTCGGGCTCTCGTTCGCGGAAGCCACCGCCCCCGCCGCCGGCAGATGGCGCAGCCTCGTGGCGCGGGCCGGAGTCGCGGTCGCGTCCGCCAAAGCCGCCCCCACCGGGCCGGCCGCCTCGGTCGCCACCTTCGCGGCCACGGCGTTCGTTGAACGGTCGGCGCTCGCCGTCGCCATCAGCGGAGTTGCGCTGAGATTCTTCGCCGCCACCGTCCTGGCCGTTTTCGGCTGGTTCGAGAAGCGCCCGGCGCGACAGGTTCACGCGTCCCTGGCGGTCGATCTCGGTGACCAACACCTGGATTTCATCTCCGATTTTGACCACGTCCTCGACGCTCGGGACTCGATAATTGGCGAGCTCAGAAATATGGACCAGGCCCTCTTTGCCAGGCACGATCTCGACAAACGCGCCAAATGGCAGAACGCGCGTCACTTTGCCGGTGTAGATTTCGCCTGCCTCCACCTCGCGTGTCAGAGAGCGAATCCAGTCCACGGCTTTCTGCGTATTCTCAGCGTTGTTCGAGCCGATGTTGACCGAACCGTCATCCTGGATGTCGATGCTGGTCTTGGTTTCCTCGGTGATTTTGCGGATCATCTTGCCGCCTGGGCCGATGATCTCGCGGATCTTGTCAGGGTTGATCTTAATGGTGGTAATGCGCGGAGCGAAGCGGCTTACCTCAGCCCGCGGCTTTGAGATCACTGCCTCCATCTTGTTCAGGATGACCATGCGCCCTTCGCGGGCTTGTGCCAGCGCGTTGCTCAGGATTTCCTCGGTCAGCCCGTCGACCTTGATGTCCATCTGAATGGCGGTCACCCCGGTGCGTGTACCGGTGACCTTGAAGTCCATATCCCCGAGCGCATCTTCGAAACCCTGGATGTCGGTCAAGATGGCGTACTTGCCCTTGGCCGTGCCGTCCTCCGTCACCAGACCCATCGCGACCCCGCCGACCATGGCCTTGAGCGGTACGCCCGCGTCGAGCAGCGCCAACGTGCTGCCACACGCCGAGGCCATCGAGCTCGACCCATTCGAGGACAGCGTCTCGGACACCACGCGAACGACGTAGGGGAAGTCCTTTTCGCTTGGCAACACCGCCACCAGGGCGCGCTCAGCGAGTGCGCCGTGACCGATATCGCGGCGACTGACACCCCGCATTTGGCGCGCCTCGCCGACACTGAAAGGCGGGAAGTTGTAGTGGTGGATGTAGCGTTTTGGCTCGTCGAGGCCGATCGAGTCGATCGACTGCTCGTCCGACTCGGTGCCCAGGGTGGCCACACTCAGCACCTGCGTCTGGCCACGGGTGAACAGACCCGAGCCGTGGGCGCGGGGCAGAACCCCGACTTCGATCGAGATCGGGCGGATGTCCTTCATGCCACGGCCGTCTGGGCGTTTGCCGTCCTTCAGGATCTTGGTGCGGACCAGATCCTTTTCCAGGCTGTCGAAAAGTTTGCCGAGCGCCTTCGGGTCTGCGCCTTGCTCGACGAACTCGGCGGTGACGGCTTTGCGCAGCTCGCGCGTGGAGTCTTCGCGGCCGGCTTTGTCCTTGTCGGGGCTGAAGATGGCGGCCTCGAGCTCCTTGCCGAGCCGCTTCACGAGCTTCTTCTTGAGCGCCTCGTCCACTGGCGGGGGCGCGGTGATCTGTTTTGGCTTACCGGCCAACCCGCGCAGTTTTTCTTGGGCGTCGATGATGGGTTGCATGGCCCGGTGGCCGGTCATGATGGCTTCGAGGATCACCGCCTCAGGCAGCTCATTCGCGGCCGCCTCGACCATCAAGACAGCGTCTCGCGTACCCGCGACTGTAAGGTCGAGCAGCGACTAGTCATGGAGCTGGCGCATGCTTGGGTTGACGACCAGCTTGCCGTCCAGGTAGCCCATCTTGACCGCGGCGACCGGTCCCTGAAATGGAATGCTGGAGACGGTCAGCGCTGCGCTTGCGCCGATGATGCTCAAGATGGCGGGGTCGCTCTCCTGGTCAGCCGACATGACCAGATTCACGACCTGGATGTCGTTTCGGTAATACTTCGGGAACAGCGGTCGGATGGGCCGGTCCGTCATGCGAGCCGACAGGGTGGCCTGCTCGCCTGGTCGACCTTCGCGCTTGATGAAGCCGCCCGGGATTTTGCCTGCGGCGTACATGCGCTCTTCGTATTCGACGGTGAGCGGGAAAAAGTCGATGTCGCGGGGTTCCTGGGATGAGACGGCCGTGCCGAGAAGCGCAGCGTCGCCGTATGTCACGAGCACGGCTCCGTCAGCCAGGCCAGCCAGCCGACCGGTCTCGAGCGTCATCTTACGCCCGGCGATGTCTATTTCGAGTTTGTGGGTGGTAGCCACAGGTGGTTGTCTCCTAAACGGTCAGGCGCGCGTGGCATGCAGCAGCCACACCGGCCTCGGAAAATGGCGGATCGAACACGACGCAGCGATTCCGTGACAGGAGCGGCTCGCCAAACGACGAGGACGCCTCAGGCCTAGCGCCGCAGTCCCAGATCCGCGATCAGCTTCACGTAGCGGTCGTGCTCGGTGCGGGACAGATAGTTCAGCAGACGGCGGCGACGGCCGACCATTTTGAGCAGTCCGCGACGGGAGTGATTGTCGTGCTTGTGGCCCCGCAGGTGTTCAGCCACGCTGTTGATGCGCTGCGTCAGCAGCGCGACCTGCACATCTGATGAACCGGTATCGCTAGTGTGGAGCCGGTGCTTTTCAATGACGACGGCTCGGTCGGCCTCGGCCAGGGCCATAGTGGTGATCTCCTCCTCGACGGGCGCTCCGGGAGTTCAATTCGCCGCCCGCAGCCGCAGCCCGGCGGGGGCACCCGCTCTTTCAATAGCATCCTTCAGTTAAACGAATGCAGTATAGCAAGGGATGACATCCAGGCCGCTGTGAGTTCGTCCTGGGCTTTTGACACGCGCTCTGTGCGGAGGGCTCCTTGGGGGCGCTCCCAGAGGGACTTGAACCCCCGACCGTCACCTTAGAAGGGTGCTGCTCTATCCGCTGAGCTATGGGAGCGGGCGTGATGTGATGAACCGTAGACGAACACGCTGTGCGCGGGCGCGCGAATTGTATCGAACCGCCGTGTTGCAGCACCCCGCCGAAACCGACATTCGGGTCGCCTGAGGTTGCCAACTTCGGCAGCTACTCAACCACCGCGCCATGGCAACGGGCGAGGTAGACGACCTGCTCCAGGTCCAGACGCACGCCCCTCAGATCCAGTGCGCTCAGATCTATGCCGTCCAGGCGCGCACCCCGCAGGTCGGCGCCTACCAGCCGGATCCTGTCGAGATTGGCACCGCTGAGGTCGGCCTCGCGCAAGTCAGCTCCAGTCAGATTGGCGGCGTACAGGTCCGCTTCGCCCAAGCGGACTCGGCGAAGATCTAGTTTCTTCAAGTTGGCCGAGCGGAGGTTGACGAGTGACCAATCCCCAGCCTGGATGACTGACTGAGAAAGGTCCGCATCCGTGAATGTGCTGCCAGTCAGTTTGCATTCTCGGAAGGTGGTGAGAAACAGGTCCGTCATTCCGAACTGGCAATTCACGATGGCGGTACCGGAAAACATTGCGCTGCCAAGCTTCGCGCCTCGGAAATCACAAGCATCAAAGATACAGCTCGTCAACCTGGCTTCGGTCATGCGGGCACCTCGGAACGTGCAGTGTTCGAATCGGCACCCACGTAGCTCGGCCTCCACAAGGTCGGTTTCACTCAGATCGGCTTCAATGAGACTGGTGTCCAACCACTGCTCCGTCATACAGGCGCCGGGTCGAGCACCCGCGCGCCCGAGCAAATAGCAGCTTGCCAGGCGTCGAGCACGTCAGGCTCAGCCCCAATCACAGCGAGAGCTCGTCCTCGATAAGGTTGAGCTCGCCCAGCGAGTCCACAATTCTCTCGGCGCCTTCAAGGTGCAGGTGGGCTGTATATGACGTGCGGACGCCGAGGACCGTCATGCCAGCTCGCCGAGCGGACACGACTCCGTTGGGCGAGTCTTCGATGGCCAGACACCGATCTGGAATGATGCCAAGCCGGTGCGCCGCGAGCAGGTAGATTTGCGGGTCGGGTTTGCCGCGCTCGACATCGTCACCCGAGACGACGGCGTCAAACGCATCGGACAGGCCCAGAGATGTCAGCGTGGCGTCGATCCAGATCTGCCGTGATGACGACGCCACGCCCAGCCGCATTCCGACCTCGCGCGCGCGTTGAATCAACCCCACCGCGCCAGGTGCAGGGTCGCGCGACTGCAGAAGCTCGCGCAGGAGGGTCTGGTCGTACAGCGCCTTGTACTCGGTGAGCGTGCCCGGCAGCCCGCGCCGAGCAATAAGCGTTGTCCACATCGCTTGGGAGGTTGTCCCGATGAACTCTTCATTGTCCTTCCGACTCAGCGTCTGGCCGTCGCGAGCCAGGACCTCGTTCAAGACCTCGAAGTGGAGCGGCTCACTATCGATGAGCACACCATCCATGTCGAAAATGATGGCGGCGAAACGGCTCATCGGTTCTGGACCACCTAGCCCAGGACGAGCCTGATCACTAGCACCAGCGCCGCGCCAGCGCCCGAAAGCGCCACGAGTAGTGGGCTGGAGCCAGGGCGGTGGTGGTGGGCCTCCGGCAGCAAGTGACCAGCGCCGATGGCCAGAAATACTCCTGCAAACGCGGCTAGCAGGAATCCCAGGATGGTGTCCTCCAGTTGAGCGAAGGTGCCAATTGCCGCGCCAATCGGTGGCGCCAGAGCATCGAGCAGCAACAGTACGCGTGCGGCGGGCAACCGTCCACCTCCAGACAGCCACAGCGTCACGACATTCATACCGTCGGCGAAATCGTGGGCCAGGACCGCCAGCCCGACCAGCAAACCGACCTCCGTGCCTGCCCGGAACGCCAGGCCGATGGCCAGACCATCGATGGTGCTGTGGGCGATCAGACTAACCGGACCGATCAGTGCCAGCGGAGCGACCGAGGCGTGCTCGTGCGGATCGCTGGCCTCGGTGTGCGGCGTCAGACGCTGATGCTCGTGCTCCCAGGTCTCACGATGGACAAACGCCTCGAGCGCCGAAAAGGCAAGGAAACCTAGCACGGCGGCCGCACCGGGCAGGACCGGATTGGTACCCGTGCCGATCAAGGCGGTGCCTTCGGGCAACAGGTCGGCCACTGCAGTGGCGACGAGCACGCCGGCGGCAAACGCCATGAACGGATGCAGGCGGTGCCGCAGGCGAATCGCGGCTGTGCCACCGAGCAGGGTCGAGAAGAAAGGCAAAATGGCGAAAGCGACGAGCATCAGTAGGTCTTGGGGGGCATTGGCCCAGGCAGCACGATACTCTGTGAAGCGTGTTCCGCGACGGCATGATGCAAAACGGCGCGCTGGTTCAGGCAGAGCATCCCTGGGGCGACGCGCAACTGGCCAGCCTGTACGACGTGTTCGCCTTCGACGGCGATCTGCCGCTGTATCTCGAGCTTGCTCGGGCTCAAGGCCCACGCGTGCTGGAAGTCGCGTGTGGCAGCGGTCGTGTGCTTGTCCCGCTGGTTCGGGCCGGCCTGGACGTGGTCGGTGTGGATG
>JBPCIO010000013.1:0-4467 GCA_051006215.1 Chloroflexota bacterium | reverse complement strand
CGAGTGGACGACTGCCCGCGGGGCAGTTGACTCGCGAGGGGGCGCAGCCCCGTCAATCCCCGATCAGCCCACTCGGCTCAGCCGCCGACGCCGGCTCCAGAACAGGCTTTCAGGTTCACCTGGCTAGAATTTAGAAGCCGGGGAAGACCTGTCGCAGCAGGTCGAGATTGGCGGAGCCTGTGGTGACGGTCCCGCTCGGAGTGTGGCGAGGAGCAAGCCGGCCGGACGCCAACCGCAGCCATGCCTCGGCGGGGAGAGTGAGGGTGCCATCGGGCTGGGCGGTGGTGTTGGTGTCGATGCTGACCTGATCGGCCAGCCGCAGGGAGAACGTCGATTCTGGACCGGTCGTAGTGACACGCAGAACGCCATGGTGGTCGCCCAGCTGCTCCGGCTTGCTGATCCAGGCGATCAGCATAGGTGGGACGGGCAGCAAGGCGGCGGCGGCGGACGGGTCCAGGGTGGCATTCTCGTCCAGCGCGACGCGCACATCCCATGAGTGCAATGCGAGCTCGTTGAGGCGTAGCCCTGCGGCGGTCGCCACATCAGCCGGAGCGGGAAGGAACCCCATGTCGATCCGCAACGTCTCACGGGTGTCGGCGTCCATCGACTCGTAGAGCTCCGTGAGCCTCTCGTTGGCTCGGATGAACCCGTCGGCGCGCTCGTGGCGACTCATTGCGTTCCACCTAGCCCAGACACTTTGATTGAACTCGCCGCCGGGGTTTGCCTGCCCGTCGAGCGCGGCTCGTACGGTTGCGTGGGTGATCTCGGCGCCGCTGCCGAGGTGGCTAAGCACCTGCGAGATGTCCCAGTTGGCTGCGCCCGATGGGCCGGCCAGAGCCTCCTCGTCTAAGCCCGGGACCAAGGCGAAAAGCCCGTCGTGTCCCGAGCGAAGCGCAGCAATGGTGCTATCAGCGTTGGTCACTGATCCTCCGAAGGTGGAGGCTGGATGGGCAAGGCGCAAGCCTATTTGGCGGGTGGCTGGGTGTCTTCTTGGGTACCAGGTTGTCAGCTTTGCGCGGTCCGAGCGCATAAGCCGTACACGGATCCATAGTAAGTGCTGATTGCCTTACACGACGCAAAAGCTCGATTGCCGCTGGCTGGCTGGGCCTTGGCAGCGAAGGAATTACATCTCCCGGAACCGAGGAGCGAGCCTCTCCTGGCCATCCATTAAGGTTCGCGCCACCAAGTGAGAAGTAGCGCCAGGTGCGGCCTAAAAAGCTCCCCTTGACGTGCTCGATCGGCGTGGACTGAGCGTTCGTCAGTGAGTCGCTCCGTTCGCCGCCAGCGGGATGCTTTGAGAGCGGGACAAACCGTGGGAGGCAGCCTGTCGGCGGGGTGCACGATGACAGCGCGTCTCAATCGAAAGCACCCAGATGAACGGCGTCCGCAACACCCGCGCAAAGGCGCGTGGCCAGACCGAGCCATTAATCACGTCAGGTAATTCGCTGAGCAGCGTGTCGTGGCCACCGCTCCGACAGATCGCCTGCTTGAAGCTTGCCGGCAGTGGCGATTCGGGTGTGGCCAGGAAGTGGGTGCCAATCAGTGCGCCTTCAGTGCCGAGCATCAAAACCGCTGCACGTCCGGCGCCATCGGCGATGCCGCCTGCGGCAACGACGGGCAGTACTACGCGCGGTAACCGGTAGGCGATCGGGCGTCTGAGAGAGCTCATTAGATCCGCGTTAGTTGCGGGCCCTCGCAGTCAGACGAGCCTGGGCCGGCCGACTATCGACGCGCATCCGTTCGCCTGCTATTGGACCCGGCCGCGATAGGTTGAATAGCGGCCCACCTAGCGTTGCTGCATCAGCGGGACCGACGAGAGTGTCGCGGTCAACACGTCGAGCTGGCGACGAGCCGCCACAGTACGGCAGCCAGCCAACGCGTTCGGAAGGGTGCCGGTCAAACTTCGCCGGACGATCGATTCTCGATCCACCCGCAGGTTCTGGAGAAGCAATCGGCCTGTGAGTGGCAGCGCGCAAGTAGACCCGGTCCTTCGACGCTCGGCCTGGCGGTCCCGACAGGGCCGCGGCGCCTCTCGCTCATCGGGCAGGTAGGCGTCAGGCGTGGGATGACTTGTCGCGCCTGGGCGGCCGTGGGCGTGGCGGACTCCGTCGGCGAGCTGCTGGGCCAAGCGGTACGTCGTTGGGAGCTGGGAGCGTCTTCCCGTTGCGCAGCAGGATGGGTCCGATGGGCGTCGGCTGGGCGACCGGCGGTGCTGGCAGCGGACGCGGTGCAGGTGTCGGATGTGGCGCAGGCGGCTGGGTGATCGACGAGCCGAACGCTGGAGGGGGCGGGTTCGAGTGGCCCGGGTCGATCAAGTCGGCCAGCCCCGCGTCGTCGTCAAGCCGAGGCACGCCGAGCTTGGGCAGGCCCAACAGTTGTAGAGCAGTCTTCGGCACGCTCACGTGCGAGCACCACCTGCTGTCGATACCGGGCCGCACGTGCCCGCCGAACATCAGCAGCGGTACGCGCGGACCGAACGCCACCTGGACTCCGTCGGGAGTTACCTCCACGTTCGGCGACGCCACATGATCGTCGTAGCCGCCCCAGTCGTCCCATGTCAGCATGAACACTGTTTCGTTCCAACCACCAGCGCGGACGACCGCGTCGACCGCCTGCCAGATGGCGTTCATGCCCAGCGTCACATTGGCCGGCGGATGTTCGTCGAGCGGCGAGTCATGCCAGATGTAGCTGAGAGGAGGTAACGTGCCGGCCTGCGCGTCGGCGGCGAAGTGCGCAGTTAAGACAACATTTGGTGAGCCCTTGAGCTGCGCATAGAACTCGAGCGGATAGTGCGACCGGCCGGTGTAGGCGCGCCACTGCACTCCGTGTTCGGCGGCCAGGCCGGGCACTGACGGCATATCCCACAAGGGCTGTGGAAGCGCCCTCGGCGGGTTGCGCAGCGTGGGCGACTGGCCGCCGACCAGTAGCAGGTGGTTCGGCGTGGAGTTCGTCCCGAAGCCCGAACAGTGGTTCTCGAGAAACGCGCCCGTTGCAGCTACGTAAGCGTAGAAGGGTAAAGTGGTCAGTGTGTCGAATTGCACATGCGCACCGCTGATCTTGTGCGTCAGCCAGTTGTAGTAGGCGTGCCGATCGTGTGGTTGATCGCCAGTAGGCGGATTCGTCGCGTTCGGCCAGCCGGTCGCTACATTCGCCCCGTACGCAGCCAGTGAGCCGAAATAGTTGTCAGTCGTGTGGTTCTCCTGAACCATGATCACGACGCGCTTGACGCCGGGTCGGGCCTGAGCCATGGAGATCCAGCCTAGCAGCCCGGCACTTCAAGAAGCTGCTCGACTGGACCGTCGGCAGTGGCGAGATGTCCGGCAAGCCAGTTCGGGATCAATGCTGCTTCACTGGCAGCGCCGACTGGAGGAGCGGATGCTCACATCACGTGTCACTCGCCAGGGGGCTTGGCTACGTCGGTGCAGTTATCGTCGAGCAGACCTGCGTGCGCATTTCAGCGGGCCGAGAGGCCGTCGGGACCGAACGGCTCATAGGCGACCCGGCGATCCGAGGGCGCATTGCGGATGTCGTTCAGTCTGGTATGTGAAGACCGCGACCGGCCCGCGCGTGGCCCTGTGGTGCCCACCGCGCATGTGGTCAGTACGCCTGCAAGAGACCTATGGCAAACAGCCACGTCGCTTCCGGCTGCCAATGCCAGGTCTCGTCTTCCTATGTCTGCCAGCCGCGCAGGCGCCGTATGTGTTCGCCGCTAAGGCGCGGCCGCGGACAGGTGACGACCAGCTCTACCACTGTCCAACCTGGAACGTGTTCAGAAACGGGCGCGACTGTCCAGGCACGCACCTATTCCCGCGGGACCCAGCCCGCATTCCTGCGGAGTTCTTCAAGAGTCAATTCTCACCGACTGGCGATAGTCACGGCCGGTCAAGCGCTCATCCGGACGATCTGCTGGTGCTGTGGACCGACCTGCACCGCCAACACTCACGGGAGCCGTTGCTCTTGTACCGAACATTCGGTCCCTGCAAGGGATGGCCACGCCAGCAGAAATCTTGGAGTGGGCGACTCATGACCCTCAGCCTAGGGGCTTCTTCACGTCACGGTGGCCCGCTCGTATAGCTGTTGCGCTCTGCGCGACGGTGATAATCGGGTCACGACATCGCCACCGAGGACACGGGGAGGTCCTCGGCGGGCGAACAAGCGCGGAGCGCGCGCCCGTGGCCTCTTGAGGTGTCAGCGCGTGGGGTAGACGTGTGGCGGCATATCCCGTTTAAGCCTCCGGCGCATTCAGAAGTGCGATTGGAGGCTCGCTGCCGCGGCGATCGGGCAGCGGAAGTACCGACTCTCGTCGTTCTCGGCACTTTCGAGCGGTTTACTTTGCACCTGATGGAGCGAGTTCGGCGGTGCCTTATCAGATGAACACACGCGCCCTGGCCGCCCGCAGTTCGACCGACGCTCCTCCCCGCGTCAGGACGCGACAGGGGCCGCTCACCCATGAGCGGGCCCCTGCCT
>JBPCIO010000012.1:0-12243 GCA_051006215.1 Chloroflexota bacterium | reverse complement strand
CACAACCACGCCCACTACATCTGGGCAGCCGACCTGCTGACCGTCCCGCCGCTCACGTTCAAGTCTCTGTACGTGCTCGTGTTCATCGCGCATGACCGGCGCGAGCCTGCAGTGCCGAATCAGCCCCAGCGCTCGTTGGCTGGCTTGACAATGTGAGCAATCTGCGAAACGGCGTGCACCGAAGAGAATGTCGCGAAGGTCGAAGCATGGGCGAGCCCAGGGCTGAGCACACTCAGCGCCATCCAGGACAGCACCAGCGCGGCACGAACAGTTGCAGCAAGTGAGTTGTGAGAAGACATGGAAGACCTCCAGGTTGGTCGTGCGGTGTGCGGCACTATCCGCGCACAGCCCAAGAGTCCGGAGGTCTGCGGGACCATACTGACCTGGCCGAATGTCTGGCCAGCCAGAGCCCATCAGTCCCAATGTGCCTCATGGCCTGGCCCTGTCGACGCCTGGGCTACTAGATCTCCGGCAGCTTGGCGACGTCTTCGGCGAGCGTTGACGGTTGCGTCGACGGCAGGCGCATGATGAAGCGCGTGCCGCCATCGGCCGGAAATTCAACCGTCAGCCGGCCGTGGTGGAGCTCCACAAACTGTCGGCTGAGGTACAGACCCAGACCCATTCCACCCAGGTGCCCTTCTCCATGCGCCTGGTAAAATCGATCGAACAAGCGCGCACGCCGCTCGGCGGCGATGCCTACGCCGTGATCGCGCACCGCCAGCTCCACCCGGTCGGGTTCGATCGTTCTGACGACCAGTTCGATCAGGCCGTTGTTCGGGCTGAACTTGACGGCGTTGCCGACCAGGTTCGTCAGCACCTGCTCGATGCGCAGCGTGTCGACGTCAACCCACGCGGCATCCGGGCCCTCGACGTGCAGCTTGCTGGTTTTGTTCGCCGAGCTGGCGCTGAACACCACGCCCCGCACCAGTTGCATCAGGTCGGTGCGCTGGAATTTCAGGACGACCTTGCCGGTTTCGAGGCGTGAGGCATCCATCAGCTCGTTGACCAACTCCGCCAGCTTGAGCGAGCGATCCTCGATCTGGCTCAGGCCGCGGACGAGCAACGCAGGATCGAGGTCATTGCCGTCCGCCGCCCCACTCAGTAGTTGCGCGTAGCCGCGCAGGGTGGTGATGGGCGTCCGCAGCTCGTGTGCCGCGATGCTCAGGAACTCGTCCCGCGCTCGCACGGCCGCGTCCGCCTGCGCGTGCGCCGATTCCTCGCGGGCCAGCAGCTGCGCGCGCTCGGCTTCAGCTCGTTTGCGTTCAGTGACGTCACGAGCGATCAGTGTGTACAGCTCTTCCGTACCGCTGCGCGTCGGCGACAGGGTGGCTTCCAGGGGGAACTCCTCGCCCGAGGCTCGGATACCCTGGAGCGTCTTGCCTGGCGTGGCCTGGTCCCACTCGGGGATCAGCATGGCGATTGGTCGGCCGAGCGCGAAGGCAGCGGAGTGGCCGAACATCTGCTCGGCCGCGGCATTGAACAGCACGATGCGGCCGTCGGCCTGAGTGAGCACGATGGCGTCCTGAGCCGTTGCAAGGATGCGCTCCAGGCGGCTCTCCGTGCGGTGGAGTGCTTCGCTGCTGCGCTTGCCCATATAGACCAGCACCGCGGGCAGGATGAGCGCGACGCTCCAGATGGGCAGGGTGCTGAGGACGATGGCCATCGTTACGCCCAGCAGGCCGAGCGCAATCTCTGGCAGGGCTCGTCCGCCGAGCTTGCTAAGGACGAGGCTCCAGAAGGGCTGCTGCTGGTCCAGCGCCACGGCGACCGCGACGCTCACCACCGACATGACGTAGTAGGCGCCGCTCGCCGCGACCGCGACAACGGGGCCCAGCCAAGTTCCGGACAGCAGCAGCGGCAGACCTCCGAATCGGGCCAGCACTGCCGAAGCCGCGCCAATCGCCAGCGCGACGCTCGCGGCATTCAAGGCTGCCTTGACCGGCAGCTCGCGTCGAGCCGCGGCGTAGGCCAGTGCGCCGATCACGCCGGCCAGCATCGCCGCACCTGGGCCCACAAGGACGGCGCTGGCCAGGTGGGGCAACGTGCCCGCGGCGGTGAGCCAGCCGGGATGGAGACGGAAGCTGAGATGCTCAGCCGCGGCACAGGCGACCACCAGGCTCAGCCACAGCAACGACGGTTCGAGACTGATGCTCGAGCTGGCGCCCAGACTCCTGGCCACCAGCACGGCGGCGGTCGTGGAGATAATGCCCACGTAGCCGTACAGGAGCCGTCGGCGTAGTGCGGTGCTTGGATGAGCAGGAGTGGCCACAATCGTGCGCGCCGCCCTCCACACTGACGAACGTGTCAGTAGAAGGCGAGAGTCTCCACTCCCACGCCGGCCGCGAACTCGCCGCTTGGCCGACCCGCCGCCAGGTCGACGATGGTGATCCGACCGTCACCATGGTTGTCCACCACCGCCGCCTGCCCGTCGGGGTGGAACGCCACTCCCATGGGCCCGTCGGCTACCTCGAATGTGGATTGCCGCGCCAGCTCCCGATTGACCCAGTGACGGGCGCCGAGACACCCGCAGCTGGCCAGGTCCAGGTGGCTGTCGAGGCTGCCGTCGCGGTCCTCGACCCTCAATGCTGGGAGATGCCCATCGCCGAGGACCGTCATGCGACCGCTACCGGGGTGGGGCATACCAACAGCAGTGGGCCGATGAAATCGGTGCGGTGGGCTGGCTCAGTAAGCCCTTTGACCTTCTGAAGTTGATCGCCAAGGTCGAGCGGCTGGTGGCTCCTCATTAGGCCGCGAGCAAGTGACTTTCTGTCGGCTAACCAGGTCCATGGCGCGTTTTGCCGCGGCCACGGCGTAGCGATCCACCTTGAACGTTCGCTCATCGAGTGTGCCAGTTGCAAGCTTTTCCAGATTTAGATCACGAGCAAGTGCAGGCCACTTCCGAGTATTGTGCCCAGCCTCATTACGCCACTGCGTCAAACGTTGGGAGAAACCGATACCCTTTGCCGGGCACTGTGGCAATGAAGTCCTGCCGACTGGAGATGTTCAGCAGGCGTGCTCGCAAATTGCGCACATCCCGATCCACACTGCCCCTTTCGGCGACGGAGTCTGCTCCCCACAGCGTGTTGCTGATTTCCTTGCGACTGACGACACGGCCAGCATTAGCCGCCAGCAGGTAGAGCAAGCTCTGCTCCAACGAAGTCAGGCGTAACTCGGAAGTCCCGCTGCGCGCCGTGCGCTTGAGAATATCGATTTCCAACTGGCCGATCTCGATCACCGGCGTGAGCGCGACCGTATCACTGTAGGTCCTCCGAACGACAGCAACCACACGTGCCAGTAGTTCTTCTGGCGTGAACGGCAGCGTCAAGATGTCTTGAACTCCAAGCTCGTACGCAGCCAGTTTGCTTTTCAGGTCGCCACGACGGCTCAGACCAACGACCGGCAAGTGCGCGCTGCCCGATTGCCGAGCGCCAATTTCCTGGATGATCTTGGCACCCTCGAGCTCCATGTCCAGCAGCACGAGGTGGGGTTGCCACGTGGCGAGAGCTGCCGCGGCCTCGGCACTTGTGGGGACGGCCCGTGTGTCGTAGGCGCCATGATTCAGCGTTAGCTTGGCGATGCCCGCCATGATCGGCTGATCGAGCACCAGAAGCACTCGGAGACGGCCGTCTGGGGGCAGCATGGTTACTGCCAGCGTACCATCGTGTCCGCCGGGTCGTGCATGCAGTTCGACCAGCGCGAGTAGTTCCTGAACGCCGAACGGCTTGCCCAGGCACGCGTTTATGCCCATGCCTGGCAGCCAACTTGCCTTACGGGCGTCCTCGTACATTGCCGAGAGGAGAATGATTGGCAGGTCGACGCACCCATCGATGTGACGGCACGCCGCGACAAACTCCAAACCGTCCATGACTGGCATCATCATGTCCAGAATGACGATGTCGGGTCGGAACACTTGCAACTGCTGGAGCGCCTGCGCGCCATTGGCAGCCTGCCCGACCAGGTACCCCTCACTGGCAAACATGTCGCGGAGGAGCCGACGCATAGCCGGCTCGTCATCCACTACCAGTACTCGCCTTGTGGTTGCTACTTCGTTCGTATCGACAACTGCGGCCACCCGCCGCGGTGCACGACTCAACCCGGACACTCGATTGAGTCTGCGCGTCGACACGTTGCGTGTCATGAAGTTTGATCATTCGCGCGACCTTTCGGTGAGTCTGAGAGGCCACGGCGGCTCGCCTATGCTGTTCCCGTAACTGCAGCGTTTCCTGTGGCATTTCGGGCTAAGAAATGACTGTGGGTCGATCACAGGACTTAGGAGATTGCGGCCGGTGAACGCACCCGGACCGACTGGATTCAGCGCGGGCGCTGGGTCATCGTGTCTCCTTTTATCCCTGCGGTTCGGTATACAGACGGACGCCCGTGTCGTACCTGGCGTGTCGAAGGACGTGACCAGGCCCAGCATTAAGGTTTAAGGTTCGTGTGTTGAACTAAGCCGCACCCTCGCGAGCGAGACTCGTCTGCAAACCCGAACAACCCACCTTCGCAGCATTCGGCTACTCGAGCACCGATTTCTGATCGTGGCAATGGCGATGCAGCAGTTGCAGGTTGGTCAGATCCGTGGTGGCGTTGAAGCCGCGGCGCACATGATCGACCCCTGCAGACTCAGTGCCGCAGGGCCAGGGTCCATGACTGTGGCTTAGAACGGTAGCTCGACGACGTCCTCGCCACTGGCTGGCGCCTGCGATCGCGCAACTGTCGCGAGCTCGCACCCACTGTGGCCGTTGGTCAGACAGCATGCACTGTGACCTGGGGCCAGCCGGTGCCGCCACCAGGGTTCGGGCAAGCAGAATGTCGATGTCTGAACGTCGCCGTCACCATCGGTGGCCCGCGCGATGAGCGTGACTTCCGTATCAGTGTCCGGCATGGTGAAGGTGCCGCGCCAGCGAACCCAACGATCGTCGCCAGGCGGCGCCGGTTCGAGCAACTCGGCGGTTGCCCACGCCTGCCCATCGTCGGCGCTATATTCGACGCTCCGAATGCGGCGCGTGCCGGCGTAGGCGATGCCGGCCACGACCTGCGGGCCTGGGCTGAGCGATGCACCCGCCACCGGCGAGTCAATCCGCGACATGGTCTTCACGATGCCCTGCTTACTCCAGTTATGCTGACCGTACCAGTCGGTGAACTCGCGTCGCAGCGGGCGCAAGCCGATGACCCATTGGCGTTTTTCATGCCGTACCGTCCGGGCACCAGCAAGCGCGCGGGATAGCCGTGCTCGCGAGGCAAGACTTCGCCATTCATTTCGTAGACCAGGACGGTGTTCGGGTCCATGGCCGCGGCCAGCGGCAGCGCACTGGTGAATTCGTCCGCCGACAGCACGGCGACCCAGGCAGCATCAGACTTTAGGCTGACGAGCCCGAGGATGTCCCGCAGGCGGACGCCTATCCACACCACCGTACCGATCAGCTCGGCGCCAAATGGGGCGAGCTCAGGCTTGCCGACGTAGTTGCTGATGCACTCGAGGGTTTTGGTGAACTCCATGGCGGGCATCTGGCGCAGCGTGGCGTAATCAAGCTGCATCGGACGATCAACATCCCCGTCGATCAGGAGCGGCCAATCCCGAGGATGGATAAACGGATCACCAGCTGCGTTCTTGGTCACTACGTAGAAATCGTTATTGCTGGTGATCGAGGGCGGTAGCTGGCCAGGTACACGTCCGCCGGGCAGCACCGACCCATCTTTGTCACGCACCACCTGAGGGACGAACGCTGGCTCGGGGAACTCGGGGCGGCTTACTGGCGCGGGTGCGGCTGTACGCTGCGTAGTCGGGCTCTGCGCAACCGGACTTGCATCGACGCAGTCAGGTGTACCGACCGCGTTCGGATGCGGATTGGGCGGGTCGATACCGCCTGAGGGAACAGGTTCCTGTGGATCCTCCAGCATGACCGACGCGACACCCGCGCCTATCGGAATCATGCGCAACGCTAGATAGGTCGCCAGGGTAGGTTGCTCCAGCACTGCCAAGCAGCGCGAGGGCGCCGCGGCGCGGCTGGAGCCAAGACGAGAGCACCCGTGGCGACGCGCGGAGCTTTTGTTGGGCTGGGCGAGGCGGCTGGCAGCGTGTCCTGCCGAACTCGACGTTGTGAACAGGTAGAGGTCAGCGCGAGCACCCCCGCAAAGCTGAGCGCCAGTGTCAGGTAGCCCCCAATGGCTGCTTGCTTCCCATCGAGCAAGTCGAGGGCGAATGGGCCGGCCGAAGTCAGCGGCATGATCACCAGCATGACAAACAGCCACTGGCCGATCCCAAGCGCTACCATGATGCGCAGGGGCCACTCCCGTCGGAGCACCAGATAACCAAGGCCGCTCAGCACGCCGAGCATACCGACGATTGCCGCGGCCAGCTCGTAGCGCTTGGCGTCAAATCCGAACCGCTGCAGGGCAGCTTCGAACTGCTCCGGGGTGATAAAGAGCAGCAGCCACTCCATGAGCCGCTCGGGCACGCTCCGCACCTGCAGGATCGAGCGCAACGCATACATTCCGAGACCGACCGTCAACGCAGCGACGACTGCGCCGAGAACTGCCGTACGTCGGGAGACTCGCAACGAAGCCGAACTCGAATTGGGACCAGGGGCCGATGTTGGCGTTTGCAGCGCGGTCATCAGCGATCTCCCCCAACCGATTGATTCCAGAGATACCTCGAATGGGTCTGGAGCCGAGCAGCACGCATGCTCAAAGCCAAGAGCAGAACGGCGCCGCTGCTAGATGCAGCAACTCAATTTGGTCAATCCATCTAGCTTGATGTAGTGTAACCAGTACGCGGATGCCACGCTCGCACACGGACTCGGACTTCTCTGCCGCCTACCTTCCTGCGTCTGGCTGGTCATCCCCTGCGCTGGCGGCTCTTGACCGAACTGGCGCACAGCGACCGCCAGGTGCGCGAGCTCACGGCCTTGCTCGACCGTCCGAAGAGTTTGGTTTCCTACCACCTTGGCCGTCTGCGTTCGGCGCGCGTGCTGTCGATGCGGCGCAGCTCAGCCGATGGGCGTGACGCCTACTACAGCGTTGATCTCGCCCAGTGCGGTGAACTCCTCAGCAGTGCAGGTGGAGCGCTGCTTCCCGCGTTGCGGCTCGTGCCCGAGGTTCTTGTGGACACGGGCGCGAGTGTCGGCACCACGCGGGTGCTGTTTCTGTGCACGGGTAACAGTGCTCGCTCCCAGATGGCCGAGGCGCTGATCGAGCATCTTTCAAACACGACCGTAGTGGCGTCGAGTGCTGGTAGTCGCCCCAAACCGCTCCATCCGAATGCGGTTCGAGTCATGCACGAGCGCGGAATCGACATCGGTGGACAACGCACGATGCACCTGACGGAGTTCATTGCGGACGAGTTCGCCTTCGTCATCACGCTGTGTGATCGAGTCCGTGAGGTCTGCCCCGAGTTCCCCGGACAACCCCAGGCGATCCACTGGAGCATGGCCGATCCCGCCGCTGAGCGTAGTTCGGACGAAGAAACCTACCCCGCGTTCCAACGCACAGTTGCCGAACTGGAGACGCGCATTCGGTTCCTGCTCCATGTGATCGAGAGCACACGCCTCAAACAGGAGGTCAACTGACAGTGGATCAGGGTCTTGTCCATGTTCGCTACATGGTCGACGATGTGGACGCCGCGCTCGCCTTCTACACCTCCCAGCTCGGCTTCGCCGTGCTGTCGAATGCAACGCCGGCGTTCGCCGATGTTGTTCGCGGCAGACTTCGACTGCTCCTCAGTGGTCCTACTAGCTCTGCGGGGCGGCCCATGCCCGATGGCCGCCAGCCTAGCCACGGTGGATGGAATCGGATTCACCTGCTGGTCGACAACATCGCTGCTGAGGTCGACCGGCTAAGGGTGGCTGGGGTGACCTTCCGCAACGAGATCGTCACCGGACCTGGAGGCTCCCAGATCCTGCTCCAAGACCCCTCGGGCAATCCAATCGAGCTCTTTCAACCAGCCCAGCACTGAGGGCTGCGTTGACGACCGTCCCAGCCGGCGTGACCGTCA
The DNA here is from genome assembly GCA_051006215.1 of Chloroflexota bacterium. Lineage (GTDB taxonomy): Bacteria > Chloroflexota > UBA6077 > UBA6077 > CF-72 > CF-72. The sequence continues at coordinate 4,253 of JBPCIO010000012.1, read as the reverse complement.
AGACAGCCCCCGGCCAGCTTGCGCCAGGGACTGGCTCAGTCGCGGAGGTCCTTGTTGTTGCTACTCGACTGGGGCTCAGCTGCTTCGGTGGCCCCGTGGCTCATCTGGGCTACTTTCGCCACGAGTACGTCACGCGGCGCCAGTGGATCGATGAGGCAACCTACGCGGACCTGATCGCCCTGTGTCAGACGTTGCCTGGGCCGGCGAGCAGCCAGGTCGGCATCTCCATTGGGATTCTGCGCGCCGGTCTGCTCGGAGGACTAGCGGCCTGGCTTGGGTTCACCTTGCCGTCCGCCATCGCCCTGGTGATGTTTGCAAGGGTGGTACAAGGGCTCGGGCCAGAGGCGCTGGGGTGGCTGCACGGTCTCCAGGTGGTAGCCGTCGCGGTCGTGGCGCTGGCGGTCTGGGGCATGGCCAGAAGCCTCGCGTCCGACCGACCACGAGCCACGATCGCCATAGTGGCTGCAATCGTGACCATCGCCTGGTCGAGTGCCCAGCTTCCGATCGCCCTGGGACAGGTCTTGATCATTGCGGCCGCAGGCATTGTCGGCTGGTGTCTGCTGCGCGCCGAAAGCGGCCCAGTCTCACCCCAGGTGCGAGTGCCAATCGGGAGATCCACGGCCACTGCTGCCTGGGTCTCGTTCTTTGTTCTGCTGGTTGGACTGCCAGTCCTCCGCCAGGTCGTTCCAATGCAGGGCGTGGCCGTCTTCGACAGTTTTTACCGCGTCGGCTCGCTGGTCTTTGGTGGCGGACATGTCGTGTTGCCGCTTTTGCAGGCTGAGGTGGTTCCGACCGCCTGGGTCAGGAACGAGCAGTTTGTAGCCGGCTATGGGGCAGCACAGGCCGTGCCCGGCCCGCTGTTTACCTTCGCCGCGTACCTGGGCGCGGTCATGGCGCTCCAGCCGAACGGAGTGGCGGGTGCTGCGCTCACGCTGGTGGCTATTTATGTGCCTTCATTCCTTATGTTGATTGGAACACTGCCGTCCTGGGGCGCATTGCGGCGAATGCCCGACATCCAGGCAGGCCTGCGCGGGATCAATGCTGCCGTGGTCGGCTTGCTCCTGGCAGTGCTGTATCAGACAGTCTGGACCAGCGCGATCTTCAACCCACAGGATTTCGCGCTTGCCCTCGCAGCATTCGGCTTGCTCGCGGTCTGGTCAGTTCCGCCGTGGCTGGTCGTTCTGCTCACTGCCGCGGGGGGCGCAGCCTTAGCACGCGTGGCATGACTCGCACGACTCAAGACCCTGGTCCGGCGGACGCCTGACGCTGCAATCGCCACAAACCAGGAGCTCCAGCTGCGCCTCGAGGGTCTTGACCTCGGCGTTCTGCAGCGAGGCGGCCCGGCTGGGCTGGCAGATCGGCGCCATTGCGTCGGCGACGCCGCCATCGACGCGACCCTCTCCGCCTTCGAGGCCGCTGACCGGACCGCCCCATTCGCCGGCCGCCGCTGGACGTTGATCCACATGATGCTGGCACGCGAGGACCACTGGGCACGGGCGAACCGGCTCGGGCTGATCGTGACCGCCCAGCAACCGCTGCTGTACACATTGGCTGAGGGGTTTCTGAAGTACATCGGGCCGGAACGTACGCACGATCTAGAGCCTCTGCGGATGTACCTGGCGCGCAGCGAGCAGCCGGTCGGTGGCGGATCGGATAGTCCCCGTCACCCCGTACCAGCCGCTGCTCGGCATCTGGAGCTCAGTTACGCGGCACACGCGCGGAGCGGGCGTGCAGGGTCCCGAGTGGAAGATCGGCGAGGTCGTTTATAGGGGGTTGCCGGCGTTTGGTGTGCGCCGGCGGACCGGTCGGGACGATCGGCCGAACTGGTTGGCGTCGAAGTGGCCGTTGCCGCCAGTCCGCCACAACCTCAGATCGCCTACGAGCAGCCTGTCACTCGCTCCGACATTCGGACCATCCGCAGTGTGGATAGCGATGCGGTCATCGAGAGGCTTCGAGTGCGCGGCCTGGTCATCGAAGACCCGCGCTTCGGTGGGCGCGGGCGGCCCGGCTTTCTCATCACAGCGCCGCCCGCGATTACGATGGCTCCCCCACACTGTTCTTTGTCACTGTCAGCGATGTTGCTGAGGCCCGCTTTGCGCACCAGGTGTACCTCGCCCATCAGCAGCACGGCAGTGCTTCGCTTTCTGTTTTGCTCACGACCCTCCGACGTATCGAACCCCACCCTGAAGGCGTGCTGGGACCCATCTGGCGCGCACCGTCAAGTATCGGCTCCGGACTCGATCAGGTGCGCGGCTATTTGCTACCCGGGCGGGGCAGCACGAGACAGCTGTTGGTGCTGCCGCCGCGGGCGCGCGAGAAGACGCTGCCGCTGCTGTTCACGACAAATCGCTGCCCGTCAGGGCCCACCGAGACCGCCACCGCCGCACCTTCGATTTGCCGCCAGGTGCCGACGCCGCTTAGGCCGGACGCCGGTGCGCTCGTCATGGGCCAGATTCCGTGACCGCCGTTCAGCGTCGCCATGTCGAGGACCCACACTGAACCGTCTGCGCCCACGCCGATGTCCGATGCGGCAATGCCGCTGATGTACTGCCAGCTGCCGTCGTCATAGCTCGTCCGTCCGGCAAGTCGGCGAAAAACGGCGCCGGCTGCGTTCACCACCCAGGGTCGTCCGTCAGAGGCAACCGCGACTCGGGCAGCAAGTCCGTCGGTCGTGACCCAGGAGGCAGTCGGTTGAGCGTAGTGCAGAATCGGATGGCTGCCGGTGCCACTCGTGCCAATTATCCAGATCGTGGCCGGTGCTGGTGGAACTGGCGCTGGCGCGGGTGTAGCCACGTCCGGCAAGTTGACGGGCGCGTTGGCGACCTGATCCCAGCCAACGACCAGGGCCGAGGCACCAGTGGGTGTGTAGTCGATCTGCATCGCGCCGAACACCATCTCGACGGTTTCAGTGGCCGCGGAGTCGCCGGTTGCGGCCTCGATGTCGATTGACGTGACCAGGACGGTGCCGAGTTCGTAGAACAGGTCATAGTTTGCGGCGCCCACCTGGCTGACATACAGGAGGACTCGCGGGAAGTGTTCGCCAGCCGTGAGCGTGGTAAAGAGGGCGGTCGAGGCTGAATCGAAAGTCTTCTGGATGCGGATCGCCGAAAACGACAGCTTTCCGACACCCGCTCCACCGCTGGCCGGGCTGATGGTGAAGGGATTTTTTGGCGCCTAAACTGGCGCCGAGCAGGTCGACTGCGGCGGCGTGGCCCGCTGCCATGGAGTTGCACTGGACCGTGACTGACGACGGACTGCTCGGGTCGGGAAACTCCAACACGAGTGACAGCGCGCCGGCGGCGCCGGCGGCGAGCAACGGGGTCCGCTGGTCGCTTTGGCCACTGACGTGGGGTGGCGGCTGGCCGCCACGAATGCCTGGGCATGGACCGTCAGCGGCGTCCACATCCAGCCGCCCAGCGCGGCGCCGAGTGTGCCGCCAACGAATTGGCTGCGGGTCAGCTCGGTGCCGCCCCGATCCGTACTCGACTGCACGGGTGTAGCGGTGTTCATTCTGGAGATCACGACATTCGGTCCCCTTTCCGGGCAAAATACTGGGAATACACGAAGACGGAGCTAGCCAGCGGCAGCAGCGGATCAGCGAAGGCCGCCGTTACCCGTGGATGCCCAAACAGCTGTAGGAGTTTGGCAAATCGACGGCCCATCGTCTCGCCCGCCCGCAGCTCACCAAGATGGCCAGCCGCCAGGTCCGCCATCCAGTGGTCGTGCACTGGCGTGGAGGCCGCGTTGTCAACCCAGGTCGTACTGATCCGCGCGTGAGCGACGGTGGTGACGACCGGCGCCTGGGTGCTCAACAGGATGCTGAACACAGTCGCGACGCGCGCCATGACGCCGGTGCGGCGCCACGCTGCGTCGACTGCGCCCGTAATGATCGAGAGGTTCACTTCTATTATTCCTTTCGGGTGTGCCTTGAACAAAGCGGACGATCCTCCGCTCGTGGCGGCGCGGGCCACCCCATGCTGGCCTATGGGCACATTCCAGCGCTGCGGATGCAAACACCTGAGCTTGGTTATTGGTGACCACTCCGTGCGGGTTGGACCCCAGCCCCTACGCTGCCGAGCTCATCGGTGTTGGCGTCTCACCAAGCATGGCAGCGGGGGGGGGGGGGGGGGGGGGGGGGGGGGGGGGGGGGGGGGGGGGGGGGGGGGGGGAAGTGGGGGGGGGGGGGGGGGGGGGGGGGGGGGGGGGGTGGGGATGGGGGGGGGGGGGGGGGGGGGGGGGGGGGGGGGGGGGGG
>JBPCIO010000011.1:0-17287 GCA_051006215.1 Chloroflexota bacterium | reverse complement strand
GTTTCTGGCCAAGCCCGCAGCACTCGCCGACGCTCACCGTTGCCGTGAATTGGTCGGGCGGGGAGGATTTAAACCTCCGACCTCTCGGTACCGAACCGAGTGCTCTACCTGTCTAAGCCACCGCCCGCGTATGCGCTTGTACGTCCGGGACCGCGAACTCGGGCTTCGAATAACGCGCGCCGAGGCGACCTGCGCCAGTACCCGAAGTGCTCGTAGTGTAGCGAAGGCCTTCAGGGCTCGGCCACCCCAGGCGACGACGGCTCGGCTGTCCTTCGCTTGGCTTCGGCCCAGGCGGACTCCAGGTCGGACAGGGATCGGCCGACGAGACCTGGCCAGTTGCGTTCGGCTGCGATTGTTTCCAGAGCCGCAAAGCGGGATGCAAATTTCCGATTGGCCGCGCGCAACGCTTCTTCGGGGTCGATGCCGTCTTGCCAGCCCAACTTGGCCAGGATGTACAACAAGTCGCCCAACTCCTCGGTCCGTTCGGCCGGGCTGTGAGCCTCCAGCAGCTCGCCCAGCTCCTCGTGCACCTTGTCCAACGTCCCATCGCGGGTAGGCCAATCGAAGCCGGCCTTGTGCGCCCTGCGCGCTAGCTCGGCGGCACGCTTGAGTTGCGGCAAACTCTTCGGCACGCCGTCCAGGGCCGAGTGCGGCTGGGGTTGATGGATGCGTTCGGTCTGCTTGATCTGATCCCAATTGCGAACCACCTCGGCGGTAGAAGTCGCCGCGACCTCGCCAAACACGTGCGGGTGCCTGCGCACCAGCTTTTCCGAAAGCTCGCGCACGACGTCGTTCCAGTCGAACTCGTCGGCCTGGTCCGCCACCTCGGCGTGCAGAGCCACCTGCAGCAGCAGGTCACCGAGCTCATCGCACAAGCCGGCTGAATCGTCGTCGGCGATGGCGTCGACGACCTCGTAAGCTTCCTCTATGACGTACGGGATCAAACTGTGATGTGTCTGCTCGAGGTCCCACGGGCAACCGATCTCTGGTGCGCGCAGGCGAGCAACGATGGCACGCAGCGTGTGAGCTGAGCCGGTCGGCTCATATCCGACCACGGGCGGCACGACGAGGTGGGTCAAATGATCGAAATCGACCTGGGCTCGATCCACCTCCGCTAGCGGCAGGCTCTGCACACGTTCGTCGGGCAGACCAGGGTGATGGATCACGTGCAGGCCGTGCTCGGCAGGGTAGACGCGTTGGAGTGTCAGCTTGACATCTCCGGCGATGCGCGGACTGAACACGCCGGTCACAATTGCTGGCCAACGTGGGTTCAGCTCAACCAGCAGGTCGGTACCGGTGCCGCCAATTGCGGTGGCCTCGACCAATTGCGCTCCATCAGCGGCCGAGATGCCAGCGCCAGTCAGCGCGGCGATGCCTAGCGCGATGCCCGGGACAATTTCCACGTTTGCTCCTGTCGCCCGCAGCCGGTCTAGTACTGCCTCGCCTAGAGCGCCATCGCCGGGCACTCCCAGCACTACCTCTTCGCCGGCCGCAAGCAAACGCGCGGCCATCTCGGCGTGGACATCCTGCAGCGACGTAGCCCATTCATACAGCTCGTCGAAGCTCTCCCAGGCCAAGCCCTGCAGCAGCTGGTCGATGTTCGGGAACAGGCGTGTTCTGAGAAACACGCGCGCACCCGGTGTGTTCAATCGGGCGCGGGCCGCACCCGTCACCCAGTCGGCGGGCCCAGGCCCCAGCCCCACGATCGAGATGCGCATGCCAGTACTGTAGCTACTGTGAACCCAGCCACGACAGACCTGCTGGCGCGGCGCAGGGTGGTCCTATTGAGCACCATCCGCGGGAGCTCTCGACGCACCGCTGCCGTGGCGGGTCGTACCATCTGAACGAGCTTCCGGTCACCGCACGATGCAAGACACGTTGTCCGCGGCGTCTGCCCTGTCCCAGGCGCTCGGCTACTCGTTCCGTGATCCGTTGCTGCTCGAGGCAGCGCTGATCCACACGTCGTATGTGAACGAACGGCCCGGCCGCGGGCTCGAGTCGAACGAACGGCTGGAGTTTCTCGGGGACGCGGTGCTGGGCGTCGTCGCCGCGCATCGTCTGTATGAGCTGCGACCGGAGTCAGCTGAAGGCGAGCTGACCGTTTTGCGGGCATGGCTGGTTCGGCAGTCGACCCTGGCTCGATGGGCCCGCCAGGTGTCGGTGGGCGCGCATCTGCTGCTCGGCCGCGGCGAGTCGCGCGGCGGAGGCCGTGATCGATCGGCGATACTCGCGCGCGGGTTTGAAGCGCTCGTCGGGTCGATCTACCTGGATGGCGGGCTGGACGCCGCGCGCGCCGTGCTGCTGCCGTTCATCGATCAGGACATTCAGGTTGGTTTCAGCCCGCAGCGGGTGGTGGATGCGAAGTCGCGGCTGCAGCATGTCACGCAGGCGCGTTTTGAGTCGACGCCGGTCTACAACGTGGTGGACCACACTGGGCCCGGACACGCGCCACGCTTCGTCGTGGAAGTCAGGGCTGGTCCGCAGATCCTGGCGCGCGGGACCGGCCACTCGAAACGCGCGGCCCAGCAAGCCGCCGCGCACGCGGCCCTTCAGCAACTCAACGTAACCGAAGGCTACGAGCAGCCGCAGGACGAGGCAGACGAGCCAGACGAGCACCACGAGCGAATTGAGGACTGAAGTTCAACAGCTCGGTCCTCGACAGATGGACAAACTCGCCCGCAGCGGCGCGCGGCCAGCTGCTGGGGTGCGCGGCCGTAGACTCTGTAGCCAACCTTTATGACAACCGGCGCCTTCCTTCTCCAGCGTGTTCGCCCTTGTTTCTGAAGCGTCTCGAGCTCGTCGGCTTCAAGTCGTTCGCGGCTCGGACCTCGACCGAGTTCCTGCCCGGGATCGTCGTCGTGGTGGGCCCCAACGGGTCAGGCAAGTCCAACATTGCCGACGCTGTGCTGTGGGTGCTCGGCGAGCAGTCCGCACGCGCGGTCAGGGCGCGCAAGCCCGAGGAGGTCATCTTTGCTGGCTCCACCACGCGCCAGCCGCTGGGCATGGCCGAGGTCTCGCTTGTCGTCGACAACACAGACGGCGGCCTGCCCATCGAGTACGCCGAAGTCCGAGTCACGCGACGCCTGTACCGCTCGGGCGATAGCGAATACCTGCTGAATGGCGCACGCGTGCGCTTGAGGGACATCTCTCAGCTCCTGCTGCATGCCGGGTTGAGCCCGGATAGCTACACCGTCATCGGCCAGGGGTCAATCGACGAACTGATCCTGCAGCGGCCGGATGAGCGCCGCGTGGTCTTCGAAAACGTGGCCGACATTCGCCGTCATCAGCTTCGATTGAACGAAACACGCTCGAAGTTGGCCGCGACCGAGGCAAACCTGGTGCGGGTCCAGGACGTGCTAGCCGAGCTGACGCCCCACGTCCGCCGGCTCAAGAGTCAGGCCGATCGCGCCGAACGTGCCGAGACGTTCCGCGTGGAGCTGCACACATTACTGGTGCGCTTTTTCCGAGCGCGGCTGGCACGCGCGCACGCCGACCGCCAGCGAGCCGGCGAAGCGCTCATCAAGGCAACAGTCGCGGCCCAGCTGGCAGAGAGTGACAGGGTAGCGGGTGAACTAGCCCTACGCGAGGTCGACGAGCGCATCGCTGCCCTCGACCAACGATTTATCGCCCTGCGGCCCGCCGCGGAAGGGCTTCGCGAGCAAAGCAGCATCGTCGAGCGGAGCCTGGCCGTAGTCCGGGAGCGCATGACTGGCACGGGCGAGCATCGCCACACGCTTTCAGCCGAGCTCGAACGACTGCAGGGCCTGCTCGATCGGCTGACGGGCGAGGAGGGCGAAGCCGCTCGAGCAGCAAGTGAGATCCCTGGTGGCGCAGCGCCGGGCGACCCGGACGGCCTGCTCGCGGCCCGCAGCCAGCTCGCAAGCGACCTGGCGGCTCTAGACGCTGCCACGACGGACCACGCAGGTGCTCAAGCTGAGCTCGAAGCCGCAGAACGACGCATCCGCGAAACGACCGCCGGCCTGCTGCGCACCGAACAGCACCTGCAATCGCTGCAAGCAAGTCTCGCAGTTGACCAGGCTCGCCAGAGCGATCGCGAGACGCGTCTGGCCAAGCTCGACGCACACATCGAAGGGCTCCACACACAAGTGGGCACCGTTTCCGAGCAGCTCCAGGAGGCACGTGGCCGCCAATCCAGCGCCTCGTCCGCGCAGCGTGAGGCCGCGTTAAGGCTCGCGCACGCCGCCGAGCTGGTGTCGGAGGCGAGCCAACACGCCGATCGCCTGGCGGGCTCGCTGGCTGCCCTGGGCGCCGCCGACCACAGTCGCCCCAACAACGCCGATCTGCCGCTCGACTGGCAGGCGACACTCCACGACTTGCCGGTACTCGGGATCGCCGGTGACCTCGCGGCCCGTATTCGTCCCATAGATCTATTGCTCGGAGGATTGCTGAGACGGATCGTCGTGCTCGCCAGCGACACCGCTGCGCGCGAGGCGCATCGCCGACTGTCCGCCAATGTGCCCGCCGACGCGCCGGCCTGGGCTGTCCTGTCGATGGAGGGCCTCCTGTTCGCCTCGCCAGGCGAACGTCCGCTCGAAACGATCGGCGACAAGGGCCAATCGATACTCGCGGATTGGGCCCGCCAGGTCCGGCAATTGGAGGATGAGCTTGGTGCGGCCGAAACGCGTCGCCGGGGCGCCGACGCGGACTTGCGAGCCGCGCGATTGGCGGTCGCTTCGGCCAACGCCGAAGAGGGCACCACGCGCGTACGCGTCGGTGAGTTGGAGGCCCGCCTGGACGAACTACGTCGAGCCGAGTCGGCAGCGCGAAACGAGCTCCTCCAACTGCGCTCCGAGCTCGAGCGCAGTGCTCGCTCGGTCGGGCAGCGATCCAACGAGCGCGCTCGCGAGACGATGCGCGCGCAGTCCATTCGCGAAGAGTTGGTCAGGGCGACTGGACAGCGGGACTCGCTACGAGACAGGCTGCAGGCTCGAGCGGAGCAAGCCGCGGCCCAGAGCCAGCAGGTCGCCCAGGCCCGAGCCGAGGTTGGTGCGCTGGAGGCGGCGGCGGGTCGACGCGAGGCCGAGCGAGCAGCGCGTCAAGCGCTGCACGCGCGCATCCAGTCCGAGATAACCGCCAATGCAGTGGCCCGCGAGGTGGTCGCCGCGCGGATGGACCAGCTTCAAGCGCAACAAGCCGAGCTGACGCACCGCGAAGCCCAACTGACGCTCGACCTTGGGACCCTCCAGGCCGAGCTCGCGCCGCTCGAAGACGAGCTGCGGTCAGCAGAGCAGCACCGAGCAATCATGGTCGGCGAGCGCCAGGCCGTCGAGCACGATCTGGGCGTTCTTCGGACTGCAGAGCGGGTTGCGCACGAGACCCGCGAGGCACGGCATATCGTCGCTCAACGTGCCGCGGATGAGGTTGAGCGGCTCAACACTGAGATCAACGAAGCCCAGGATCTGGGGGCCGCAATGAGCGGCGGCGCAGCCTGGGCTGAGCAACTCCGCCTTCAGCTAGACACCCTGGCGGAACCGCACGAAGGCGTCGACCTCGAGGCCGCGCGCCGACGAATCGGCACGCTACAGCGTGAGCTACGGGCCGTGGACGGCGTCGCCGAATCGGTGGTTGAGGAATACCGTGAGATGAGCCAGCGGCATACATTCCTCGAGCAGCAGTCCGCCGATCTGCGCGCCGCAATGGCAGAGCTGGTGTCCGCGGCCGTCGAGCTCGAGGAGCACATGCGCGAGCGCTTCGCAGAAGTCTTCGGCTCCATCCAAGCCGCCTTTCAGGAGTGCTTTTCAGACCTGTTCGGCGGTGGCGAGGCACGTCTGGTGCTGACACAGCCAGACGACCTGTTGCGGACAGGTATTGAGATCGTGGCACGGCCGCCAGGCAAAAAGCTGCAGGGTCTGCTGTCCTTGAGCGGCGGCGAGCGCGCGCTGACGATCGTGTCGCTGCTGTTCGGCCTGCTCAAGATCAATCCGACCCCGTTTTGTGTTCTCGACGAGGTCGACGCCGCGCTGGATGAGGCCAACGTGCAGCGCTTCGCGAATCTGCTGGCCGAATTCGCCCGCCGCATACAATTCCTTGTCGTTACCCATAACCGCGCGACGATGGACAAGGCCGACGCTCTGTACGGCGTCAGCATGGATGCACAGGGCATCTCTCAGATTTTCTCCGTCCGGCCGCGCGCTGTCGCGGACGCTCGAACATGATTCTCAGCCGCTGGTTCAAGCTGGATAAAGGTGCCCAGAAGTCTCGCGACGGTATTTTCGCTCGCATTGCAAGTGTGTTCGAGCAGCCGCGACCGATCGACGACACCCTCTGGGATGAGCTAGAAGAGCTCCTGCTGCAAGCAGATGTCGGCGTGCATACCACGGATCAACTCCTGGAGATCCTGCGCAATGAGGTTGAGCTCGGCAGCGCTAGCTCGTCCAAGGACCTGTACCGGGTGCTACGGGAAGAGCTGGTGCTGAGCCTGAGCGAGGTGGCGCCTGCGACCCCTGAAGAGATGTTGGCCGCCCAGGGCCAGCTTGGGGTACTGCTCATCGTCGGGGTGAATGGTGTCGGCAAGACGACCAGCATTGCCAAATTGGCCAGCTACTGGAAGCGTCAGGGCCGGCACGTCATGCTGGCCGCTGGAGATACCTTTCGTGCCGCCGCGATCGACCAGCTCAAGCTCTGGGGCGAGCGCGTCGACGTGCCTGTGGTCGCGCAACATCCAGGCGCTGACCCAGGCTCGGTGGTCTTCGACGCCGTCACAGCCGCCCGTTCGCGGGGCATCGAGCTGCTGATCGTGGATACGGCTGGACGCCTGCACACCAAGGTCAACCTGATGGAGGAGCTCAAAAAGATCCGCCGTGTTCTCGATCGCCAGAATGTGGAGCACGTGCGTACGCTCCTGGTGCTCGACGCATCGACGGGCCAGAACGCTATCGTCCAGGGTCGTGCCTTCAAGCAAGCCACCGGTCTCGATGGCCTGGTTTTGGCCAAGCTCGACGGCACCGCCAAGGGTGGAGTGATTTTTGCGATCGTGGACGAGCTCGAGATCCCCGTCCTATTTGTCGGGACCGGGGAGCAGGTCGGCGATATATCAGAGTTCGATTCCGAGGCGTTTGTTCGGGCGCTGTTCAAGAGCTGAGAAGGTCAGGACCTCCCTATGTTTGAATCCCTGTCCGAAAAACTGCAATCCGTCTTCGACCGCCTGGGCCGCAAGGGGCGCCTGGGCGAGGAGGACGTCGAGCTTGCCCTGCGCGAGGTACGTATCGCACTGCTCGAGGCCGACGTTTCACTCAAGATCGTGCGCCAGTTCGTCGCCGCGGTCAAAGACAAGGCGGTCGGCCAGGATGTCCTGCACAGCCTTACCCCTGCCCAGACGGTCATCAAGATTGTCCACGATCAGCTCGTCGAGCTGTTGGGCACTTCGCCGCCACAATTGACGGTCTCGCCCAAGCCCCCGACTGTGGTCATGCTGGTTGGGCTGCAAGGCTCTGGCAAGACAACCACCTCCGCCAAACTTGCCATGCAGCTGCGTAAGACCGGCCACAAGCCGCTGCTGGTGGCCGCCGACCCGTATCGTCCCGCTGCCGTAGCTCAGCTGCAGACGCTGGGCAAACAGATTGACGTGCCAGTCTTTCACGATCCGAACAAGAAGCCGCCTGAACTGGCCCAGGCGGCGGTCAAATACGCCGAGCAAACTGGGCTCAGCTATGTCATTCTCGACACCGCGGGGCGTCTCCAGATCAACGAAGAGCTCATGCGCGAGCTCGAATCGATGAAGTCGCGGGTTGCGCCCCACGAAATTCTTCTCGTCGCCGACGCCATGACCGGCCAGGAGGCCGTCCGCGTAGCTGACGGCTTTCTCGAACACGTGCAGCTCACGGGCGTCATCCTCACCAAAATGGATGGCGACGCGCGGGGTGGCGCAGCGCTGTCGCTGCGCGAGGTGACGGGCGTCCCCATCAAATACGTCGCTACGGGCGAGAAGCTGGACGCCCTCGAACAGTTCCACCCAGACCGCGTCGCACAGCGGATTCTCGGTATGGGCGACGTCATGAGCCTGATCGAACGGGCCCAGGAGCACGTTGACCAGGAACAAGCCGCCAGGATGCAATCGAAGGTCGTCAAGGGCGAGTTTGACTTGCAGGACTTCCTGGATCAGATGACTCAGCTGCGCAAAATGGCGGGTGGCGGTGGCCTGACGGGGCTCGTCGAAATGCTGCCAGGGGTGGGTAAAGCCTTGAAGGAGGCTCGCTCGGCGGGCCAGGCGGTCGACGAAAAGCAATTCAAGCGAATTGAGGCAATGATCCAGTCCATGACGGCTGAGGAGCGCCGCCGCCCAGAGATTCTCGGGGGCTCGCGGAAGCGGCGGATCGCGAGTGGCTCAGGCACGTCGGCAGCCGAAATCAACCAGCTCCTCACGCAGTTCCGCCAGATGCAGGCGATGATGAAGCAGCTGACCGGCGGCATGGCTGGCATGCGCGGACTGGGCGCTCTGGGAGGGGGGCTCGGCGGACTCGGCGCGGGGTTGCCCGGCGTGCCACGTGTCGCCAACGGCGGCACCGTAGAGACGCCCGCACTTCCGACTGGGGCGCCTGGTGGAGGCAACCGCCAGCACCACAAAGCCCGGAAAAAGAAGAAGCGTCGCTAAACACCCATCTGTCTGCGCCGCATGCGCGGTTGCCTGCATGGGCACGCGTCGTGCAAGTCGCATGACATGGGAGCTGCCCTTGGGAATCGACGCTGATGAGCTACGTAAGCTGCTAGAGGAGGCGGGCGTCGACGGGGACTCGAGCGTTACGGGTGAGGGTGTGTCGGATCGTGGCGCGTGGGCAAGTGGCGCCGATCAACCTGAGCAGGACCCCGGCGCCAACGCGCCCGAGACGGCTCCTCGCCTCCGACGCACACCCGAGCGGAGCCGCGGTGACGACGATGCTCCGCCGACCAGTACGGCCATCTACTTTCGGGATATTTCGGCCGCAACCCTGCTGACTGCTGAACAGGAGATTGAGCTCGCCCAGGCCATCGAGCGGGGTGAAGACGCCCGGAGCGACCTCCACTTGTCCCGGCACGGCGTGTCACCACCCAGGCGCGACGAGCTCGAGCATGCGGTGCATGCGGGCGAACGGGCTCGCGATCGGCTGACCGAGGCTAATCTGCGGCTGGTCGTCAGCGTCGCGCGCAAGTACCTCAATCGTGGTTTGCCCATGCTGGACCTCATTCAGGAAGGCAACATTGGGCTGGCGCGCGCGGTCGACAAATACGAGTGGCGGAAAGGCTATCGTTTTAGTACGTACGCGTACTGGTGGATCCGTCAGGGGATGACTCGCGCGCTGGCGGAGCAATCCCGCTCAATCCGCGTGCCGACGCACATGGTGGCCGCCATGGGCGATGTCTACAAAGCCGCACGCGATCTCCAGCAGGAGCTTGGCCGGGAGCCGCGTGTGCACGAGATTGCCCTGCGGCTCGACTTGAGTGCCGAGCGCGTCCAGGAGATCCAATCGTCATCTCGCCAGCCCATTTCGCTGGAGACGCCGCTCGGCGGCGAGGATTCCAGCGGCACGCTTGGCGATCTGATCGCCGATCGGTCGGTCCGCACCCCGCATGACCTGGCTGCGCACGCGATGCTGTGCCGCCATATGGATGATGCCATGCAGGCCCTTTTGCCGCGCGACCGTCAGGTCTTGAGAATGCGCTATGGCCTCGACGGCAGCCGCGAGCACACACTCGGCGAGATCGCCGACCAACTCGGCGTTACGAGCGAACGCGTACGCCAGATCGAGTCGGCCGCCCTCTCCAAACTGCGCCACCCCAAATCGAAAAACAGGCTCCGCGAATATCTGGATGAATACGTCGCGTAGGGCTCCGTCTACGCGCGTAGGCTCATTCTGTGCGGGTGCGGCTGGATCAGTTGCTGGTGCAGCGCCGGTTGGTCGAGACGCGTGAGCGGGCGCAGTCGCTGATCCTGGCGGGCGCGGTGCGGGTGGATGGCGTACGCGCTAGGCGACCGGCGCAGTCGGTAGCCGCTGATGCTGCCCTCGAGCTGAACACACCCGGCCCCGAGTATGTCAGCCGAGGCGCGCTCAAGCTGAAAGGAGCACTGGATCAGTGGGCGATCGATCCGTCTGGGATGATCGGGCTCGATATTGGCGCATCCACTGGGGGCTTCACGGATGTGCTGTTGAGACGCGGCGCTGTCCGTGTGTATGCAGTTGACGTGGGCTACGGTCAACTGCACTACAAACTGCGCAGCGACCCCCGCGTCGTATCCATGGAGCGCACCAATGCGCGTTCGTTGACCCAGTTGCCGGAAGCCCCGGAGATCGCAGTCGTGGACGTGTCGTTCATCTCGCTGCGCCTCGTCCTCCCGCCAGTCTTCGATCTTCTGAAGCCCGACGCGCAGGTCGTTGCGCTCGTCAAGCCGCAGTTCGAGGCTGGTCGCGAGCACGTGCAGAAGGGCGGGGTGGTCCGCGCCGCGTCCGTCCACCGACAGGTGCTGGTGGAGCTGGTGGACTGGTCGGGCACCCAGCCGTGGCGCATCACGCACCTGCTCCCGTCCCCGATCAAAGGTCCCGCTGGCAACGTGGAGTTTCTCAGTCGCTGGGTAAAAGGCTTGGAGCCCGCCCGGCTCGAGACAATCCAACAAGCGCTCGCTGAGGCGGCGATAATCAACGCGGGTGCTAACGCAGCTGACCATCCGTAACTTCGCCATCATCGATCTTCTGCAGATCGACTGGCACGCCGGGCTCAACGTCATCACGGGCGAGACTGGCGCGGGCAAGTCAATCCTGATCGACGCTGTCGGCGCGTTGCTTGGCGATCGGCTGGGGCCCGAGGTTGTTCGCAGCGGCGCTCAGCGCGCGCTTGTCGAGGGGGTCTTCACTTTGCTTGACAACCCGCCAGCCGATCTGACGACAGTTCTGGATCAGTACGGATTGCAGCCAGAAGATGGCGCGCTGATCGTGAGCCGTGAGATCGCCGGCAGCGGTAGCCGGGGTGGCGCGCGCATCAACGGCCGCGGCGTACCCCTGGCTGTGTTGCAGGAGCTCGGTGAGCTACTCGTCGACGTACATGGTCAGTCCGAACACATGGCCCTGCTGCGCGCGCGCGAGCAGCTCGCCTACCTGGATCGTTACGCCGCGGTCCTGGTCGATCGGGCCGAAGTCGCGAGACTCGTCCGCGAGCTGCGCGTTACCCGCGACAAGCGGCGCAAGCTGGTCGCCGAGGAGCGCGAGACTGCCCGCTTGCAGGACATGCTTCGGCATGAGGTGGCGGAGATTGACAGCGCCGGGTTGCAGCGGGAGGACGAAGAAGATCAACTCTCAACCCACCGGGCTCGACTGCAGCATGTTGAGCGACTCCGCCAATCAGCGCTTGCTGCGTATGAAGGGCTCATGGGCAGTGAAAGCAACGAAGATGCGATGGAACGCCCAGGCGCCGTAGATCTTCTCGGCCAGGCCGTTAGCGCCTGCCAGGATGCTGGCCGAATAGACGCTGCTCTGTTGACCGAAGGCGAAGCTCTGGGCGGTGCGCTCATTCAGGCTGAGGAGTCGGCGCGCGCACTGCGAGACTACCTGGACGCTCTCGAAGTTGATCCGGAGGCCCTGGAGCGGACGGCCGAGCGCCTGTTCCTGATTGGCGACTTAAAGCGCAAGTACGGTGAGTCGATCCGCGAGATCCTGACCTACGCAGCCGGGGCCCGACAGCGGCTCGCCGATATCGAGCACCGCTCAGAACGGCTAGCCGAGTTGTCTGCGCAGGAAGACGAGCTCGCAGGCGAGCTGGGTGTAGCCGTTGCAGGCTTGTCGCGGCGCCGCCAGGCCGCGGCCCGCGAGTTTTCTGGTGCCGTCGAGCGCGAGCTGGCTGAGCTGCGGCTGGCGGGTGCCCGTTTCGCCGTATCGGTCGGTCAGACTCTTGATCCGGAAGGGCTACTTGTGGACGGACGACGGCTTGCCGTCGATCTGTCGGGAGTCGACCGCGTCGAATTCCTGTTAGCGACTCATCCAGGCGAGGAGCCGAAGGCGATGGCGCGGGTCGCCTCGGGCGGTGAGCTGGCGCGCATAGCCCTGGCTCTCAAGACGGCACTTTCTCGCGCTGAAACGCGGCCCACGCTTATCTTCGACGAGATCGATGCCGGAGTCGGGGGGCGACCCGCGCCGGTGGTTGGCGAAAAACTGTGGGCCGTGGCCGCAACCGGCCACCAGGTGCTGTGCGTGACGCATATGCCCCAGGTGGCAGCCTTCGCGAACTGTCACTACGTGGTATCCAGGGCCGGACCTGAGGCAGGCTCGGACACACGCGTCGTCCTGCTGGACGACGAGCAGCGTGTCGAAGAGTTGGCCGCTATGCTGGCGGGTACGCCTTCGGCCGCGGCCCCCCCGAGCGCGAGGGAGCTGCTCCAGCGGGCCGCGGCCGTACAGGCGGGCGCTTAGTTCGGCGGATCGACGCGTTGCTGGCCGCCGGCCGCGATTTCCAAGGCTGGCGCGTTGTGCGGCGGAACCTGCAGGTGGCAGTTGGTGTGGCCGTTAGTTGAGCTCTCCGCCTTGGACACCAACTCGTAGACCTCGTCGCCCATCAGCGCGTGCTTTTCGATGAGTGCCTCGGCTACGGCGATGACGCCCGCGCGGTGCTCTTCGAGGAGCATCTTCACCCGTTTGAAGTTCTGATCGAGCATGCGGTCGACCTCTCGCCCGCCGCCACCCCCGCTGCCGAACGGGCTGCCGGCGCCAAGCACGCCGCCGTACGACATCAACGAGCCGTTCATGCCGTACAGCTTGATCATCATCTCGGCGATGTGGGTGGCATTCGCAAGATCGCCCGAGGCGCCGGACATCTCCTCGCCAGGCCCGAGAAAGATCTGCTCAGAGGCACGGCTCGCCAGAGACACCTGCATGTTCGCGAGCAACTCGTCTTTGGTGGTCGTGTGGATCTCTTCGATTGGCCGAGGGGCCACAAGCGCGGCTGCGCCGATGTCATGCCGCGCTTCGATCGTGGCGCGGGCAACCCGATATCGTTTGTACAAATACACCATGGCTACGGCGTGGCCGGCCTCGTGGTACGCCAGCCGTCGCTTGTCGGCGTAGGTCATCCCGAGGACAGGCATGCGCAGACCCCACTCGTAGGTCTCCAGTGCCCAGCGGAAGTCAGCGTAGTCAATCGCGTCGCGACCATTCCAGACAGCGTGCACGACGGCCTCGTTGACGATGTGCTTGACCTGAGCAGGCGTGTAGTTGACCGTCTCGGCCACCATTTGCTCGATGGGCAGATCGAGGTGCTTGACTTTGCCCAGGTAGAAATCGAAGATTTCGCGACGGCCGTCGTAAGACGGGGCGCCAATCCGCAGCTGGCGGTCGAATCGGCCTGGCCGCAGAAGCGCCTGGTCGAGCACCGAAACGAGGTTCGTGGCAGCGATGGTTAGTACCGGCGGCTGTTCGGCCTTGCCCTTGCGGATGCCGAACATTCGAAGGATCTTGTCCTTCACGCCGTCCTTGGGGAGCGGGTCCATCTGGTTGAGCAGCTCATTCAGCGCGCCGCCGCCGCCGCCCATCATGCCACCCATCATTCCGCCCGCATTGCCGACGCCGGAGCGCGACTTGCCGATGGCGTCGATCTCGTCGATGAACAGGATGCAGGCGCCATGCTTGCGGGCGAGCTTGCGGGCCTTGTTGTAGAGGCTGAGGACGCGCAGCGTGTCCATGCCCCAGAACATGCCCTGAATGCTGGGCGCCGACATGTAGCCGAACGGCAATTGGGCCTCGGTGGCGATGGCCTGACCGAGATAGCTCTTGCCCGTGCCCGGCGGGCCCTCGAGGAGGAGACCCCGGATTGGCTGACCACCCATCAACTTGAAGCGCTTGACGCCCTTCAGCAGGGTGACCACCTGACGAGCGGACTCCAACACCTCTGGATTGCCCTTGTAGTCTTTGAAGCCGACCCCAGTCTCACCTGGCATGAGCCAGTAAATACGCGGGCGCCCGATGAACCAGAACAGGACGATGAACTGGAAGATCATCAGGAAAGCGACGTAAAACAGCTGAAAGACCAGGTACAGGCCCGTCTGAATAAATGGTCCCAGGGTCTCCCATTGCGGGTAGACCACGAACAGCCCCAGCGCGACGAGCACGCCGATGACGAACAGAGTGCGGATCAATACCCCCGCGCGCCCGAGCGCACGGTCGATCTTGCGGTCGAGCTCGTCGTGCTCGTCCACGCCCAGATTCACTTCGACCGTACGATCAGGGTGCATCCCGCGTCTCCTTCGTCCTTCGGACGTTACTGGACCTTCGCGATTTTGCCATCGCGATCTAACGTAAACATATACGGCTGATAGTCGATATCCGGTCGGGGAGGCTGCCGTGTACCGACAAGATAGAACTGCATGCTCGTCCCGTCAGACTGGGCTTTGCCGCCAATATAGGAAACCTCCTCTAGTTTTACGCCTTGCGCCCTCGCCGACTCCATCTGTTTTTGCAAATCGTCGAGTGAGCCGCCTTGATCCTTCAAGCGCGATTGGGCGTCGCTGTCGAGGCTGTTCCAGACCAGGTCGGCGTTGTAGTCCCGATTGCCGCGTAGGTAGTTCTCGGTCGCGGTCGGGGCCGGGCTGGCGCGCAGGTTCGACAGGCCCGGGATCGGCGGGAGAAACATCGGCACGAGCACGATAGCGGCGATGAGCACCGCGAGCCCCGCCAGCCAACCGACAAGCGCGGCTGGCTTTAACACGAAGTAGCGAATGGTGCTGATGAGTGCCCGGCGAACGCCTCCCACAATCAGGTCCTCGAGTCGCTACCTTTGGTGTTGCTCTCCGACGCGGTATGTACGAACGCGGAGCCGACCAGAGGGTACTGTTTGGGCTAGCGCACTACAACTAATTACGCTTCGCGGGCAAGTGCCCGAATTCTACCGTATTCTGGTCGACGATGGCAGGCAAGCGGCTTCGCGTAGGCGTGCTTTTCGGTGGACGATCCAGCGAGCACGAGGTGTCGTTGCAATCGGCGCGAGCGGTGATGGACGCGCTTGGACAAGCTGGCCATGAGGTCATCCCAATCGGCATCAGCAAGACCGGTCGTTTTCTGGTTGGTGGTGATCCGCTTCGGGCCCTGACCTCGGGCGACTTTACGGGCGAGCAGTCGGCGACAATGCTGCCCGAGCCTGGCGCCAGCAGCCTTGTTCGAGTGGTCGATGGTCAGCTGCCGGTTGGCAGTGAACGCGCGGATGGGTCGCTGTGGGCCCACAGTGCAGGGCGTCTCGACGTCTTGTTCCCCGTGCTGCACGGGACCTTCGGCGAGGATGGCACGATCCAAGGCCTTTTCGAGCTGGCTGCCGTGCCGTATGCGGGTGCGGGTGTGCTCGGGTCCGCGCTGGGCATGGACAAAGTCGTGCAGAAGACGTTGTGGCGCGGCATGGGGCTGCCGGTCGTGGACTTCGTGAGCGTGCTGCGTCGTGAGATCGAGCGCAACGTGGAGGGTGTGCTAGACCGCATCGAACAGGCTTTTGGCTACCCGTGCTTCACCAAACCCGCCAATCTGGGGTCCAGCGTTGGTGTGCGAAAGGCGCGCGACCGCGCAGAGCTGAAGGCAGGCCTGGAGGACGCCGCCCAGTACGACGCCAAACTTGTGGTCGAGCGGGGAGTGGATGCCCGCGAGCTCGAGTGCGGTGTGCTCGGCAACGACGAGCCGATCGCCTCACTGGTCGGCGAAATCGTGCCCGGGGCTGATTTTTACGACTACCGTGCCAAGTACCTGGACACGGGCTCGCAGGCGCTCATACCGGCCGAGATCCCGCCGGCGCTGGCCGACGCAGTACGGCAGATGGCCGTGTCCGCCTTCAAAGCCGTCGAAGCAGCTGGCCTGGCCAGGGTTGACTTTTTCCTGGACCGCGTCAGTGGACGCCTGTACCTGAACGAGATCAACACCATGCCGGGCTTTACCCAGATCAGCATGTATCCCAAGCTGTGGGCCGCCAGCGGTCTCAGCTTTCCCGACCTGGTCACGCGCATCGCCCACCTGGCCCTTGAGCGCTTCGACGATCGGTCCCGCAACCAGACCAGCCGCGCCCTCGAGTGAATTGCGGCCGAGGCAGGCATCTGTCGTGAAGGTGTTGCTGGCGGGAGGCGGGTCGGGCGGCTCGGCTACGCCGGTACTGGCGGTGGCTCAGGCGCTGCGCCGGCGTGCTGCCGACGTCGAGTTCCTGTATATCGGCACGCGCGAGGGACCGGAGGCGGCCCTGGCGGCCGCCGAGGACGTCCCGTTCGCCGGCGTGGCCACCGGAAAGCTGCGTCGCTACTGGGACGTCCGCAATCTGAGCGACCCCTTCCACGTGGCCGCAGGCACCCTTGAGGCCTACCGGCTGATACGCCGCTTCCGCCCGCACGTGGCGTTCGCCGCCGGCGGGTTCGGCGCTGTGCCGCCGATGGTCGCCGCGCGGGCAGCCGGCGCGTACACCCTCATCCACCAGCAGGATGTCGAGCCGGGCCTGGCCAATCGCCTGCTGGTGCCCTTCGCCGAGCGCATTACGGTCAGCCTGCCAACCTCGCTCGCCCATTTCCCAGCCGGGCGGACCAGCGTAACCGGTAACCCGATCCGCGCGGCTGTGTTGAATGCCGACCCACGCCTCGCATTCGAGGACTTGCAGCTCGATTGCAGCCTGCCACTGCTGGTGGTAACCGGCGGCGGCACGGGCGCGCTCGGCCTCAACCGCCTCGTCGCCGCGGCCGCCCCGAGGCTCATACAGCACCTTCAGGTCGTCCATCTGACAGGCCGCGGCCGAGGCGTGCCAGCCGCGACCGATTCGAAGCGGTATCGCGCTATTGAATTCCTGGTCGAGCAGATGCCCCATCTTCTGGCCGCGGCCACCATCGTCGTGAGTCGCGCCGGGATGGGCACGCTGACCGAGCTCGCGGCCCTGGGTAAGCCCAGCCTGATCGTGCCCTTGCCTGGCTCGCACCAATTGGCGAATGCCCAGGCGTTCGCGCAGTTGGGCGCGATCGAGGTAGCGGTTCAGGACACGCTCACCGCCGACAGTTTGGCCAATCGCATTTTGCAGCTGCTGTCCGACGCTCCCCGGCGCGAGCTGCTTGGCCGCGCCCTGGCCGGCTGCATGCCGCGCGACGCTGCCGACCGGATTGCTGGCGTGCTCACTGCCGCCGCGGCCACCAGCCACTAGAACTCGCGGGCGGCGTCCTTAGAGCTGGACGATTTCCTCGCGCGCCTCGCCGACGCCGACGAGCTGAACAGGCGCTTCGAGCAACACCTCCAGCCGGCGGACGTACGCTTGCGCATTGGCCGGCAGATCGGCCCAACCGCGGGCACCGGCCAGCGGCTCGCTCCAG
>JBPCIO010000010.1:0-9071 GCA_051006215.1 Chloroflexota bacterium | reverse complement strand
CGCGCTTGAACGGTTCACGCGGTTGCAGCCGTACCTCGACGATGGCGTACCACTCTCACAGCTAGCGCGCGAGCAGAAGATTCCGCGTCGGACGTTGCACCGCTGGTTGCAGGCCTATCGCCAGCACCAAGCTGCGCATCTGGTTCGGACACGATCCTGCGCGCTGGCAGGAGTTCCAGCGCCGCTACCGACAGGAGTTAGAGCACGGGCCGGACGTGCTCGCCCCGCTGCTGGAGGCCGCCCAGCGGGGGGACGTGGCGCTGGTCTACGGTGCACGCGACGAGCAGCACAACCAGGCCGTCGTCCTCAAGCAGATCCTCGAAGAGCAGCTGCGGTGACTGCAGCGGCGCTGGTTCGATATTCTCCTTCAAGATGAACAATTCGAGGTCGTCTCGGCCGCCTGGAACCGGCCGCTTTACGAGTAGGCGAGGCAACCGAGACGTCGGCTGAAAAACAGGAGCAGAAGCGAAACGATGCGTGACAGATCCGATAGGCGCGGGCTGATCGTTTCCAAGGGTTGGATCCAGGCCTCGCTCTTGGTGATAATCTTCGGGTTCGGCGTCATGGGCGTGCTGGCATACGGCGCAAACGAGGGCGCGCCCCCGGTCCCGCAGCGCGTACTCGATCCCAATGGCGCAGTCCTGTTCACCAGCGCCGACGTTGTGGCCGGTCAGGAGATCTTTCTGCGCAATGGGCTGATGGAGTACGGCTCGATCTTTGGCCACGGCGCCTATCTCGGACCCGACTACACCGCCGACGCGCTACGGCGCGCGGCACTCGACGTGCTGAATCAGTATGGCGGACCTTCATCAGATCAGGCGCGAGCACAGACACTCGGCGACTTCAAGACCAACCGCTACGATGCCGCCAGCGGCACACTCGTGTTCTCGACGCCACAGGTGCACGCCTACCAGACCCTGCGGGACCACTACCAGAGCTTCTTCGCCAACCCGACCACCGAGAATGGCCTGCGACCTTCGGCGATCGCCGACCCGGAGCAGATCCGCCAGCTCACCTCATTTTTCACCTGGTCGGCCTGGGCAGCCGCTGCCATGCGGCCTGGCGAGACGTACTCGTACACCAACAACTGGCCACCAGAACCACTCGTGGGCAACGCGCCGACGGCTGACAGCCTCGTCTGGAGTGTGTTGTCGTTGATCGCCTTGCTGGGTGGCATCGGCCTGCTCTTTGCCGCGTTCGGTCGCTGGGACGTGCTCGGATGGCGCGGCCGCGAGCGGCAGACGCTCAGGTTCTTCCAGCCCGGCGAGGTGATGCTGACGCCAGCCCAGCGTACAACCGGGTTCTTCTTCCTGGTCATGGCCGGACTCTTCCTTGTCCAGACCCTGCTTGGCGCTGCGTCGCAGCACTATCGGGCCGACCTGACCGGTTTCTTTGGCATCGACCTGGCACGCTGGTTTCCGTACAACCTCACGCGCACCTGGCACGTCCAGTTATCAATCCTATGGGTGGCAACCGCTTTTCTAGCAGCGGGTATTTTTCTGACGCCGATGATCGCCGGGCGTGAGCCGCGTGGGCAGCATCTGCTCGCGTACGGCCTGCTTGGGGCACTGGTGCTGGTCGTCGTGGGCAGCATGCTGGGTGAGTGGGCCGGCATCTTCGGCTGGGACACGCCGCTGTGGGCGTGGTTCGGCGATCAGGGATTCGAGTACCTGGACCTGGGCCGCTTCTGGCAAGTGTTGCTCACCATGGGCCTGTTCTTCTGGGTGGCCATCATCTTCCGTGGCATTCGCGGCCGGCTCCGGCGAGAGCACATGGGCAACCTGCCCTGGCTGTTCTTCTTCGCCGCCCTCGCCATCCCCGCGTTCTACGCGGTGGGGCTGCTCGCCCAGCCCCAGGACAACTTCACCACCACCGACTTCTGGCGCTTCTGGGTGGTCCATCTCTGGGTCGAGGACTTCCTCGAGCTGTTTACGACGATCATGGTCGCCTACATCTTCGTGCTGCTGGGCGTCGTGGCCGAGCGAGTGGCGTTGACCGTGGTCTACCTGGACATCGTGCTGTACTCCGCGGGTGGTGTGATCGGGACCATGCACCACCTGTATTTCTCGGGCACGCCCGCCCAGCACATGGCGCTCGGCGCCTTCTTCTCAGCCGGCGAAGTCATCCCCCTCACGTTCCTGACCGTCGAGGCGTGGAGCTTCCTCCAGCTTGGTGCTGCACAGGCCGGCAAGGTGCGCACGCCGTTCCCACATCGCTGGGCAGTGATGTTCCTGGCTTCGGTCGGGTTCTGGAATTTTCTGGGAGCTGGGATCTTCGGCTTCCTGGTCAATCTGCCGATCGTTTCCTATTACGAGATCGGCACCGCGCTGACGGCTAATCACGCTCACGCCGCCATGATGGGCGTGTATGGCATGCTCGCGGCCGGCCTGGCGCTCTTCTGCGTGCGCTATCTGATCCCGCCGCAGCGATGGTCCGATCGGCTGGCAGCGATCAGCTTCTGGTCGCTCAACATCGGGCTGGCCTGGATGTGCTTCGCCACGCTGTTCCCGCTCGGCATCCTGCAACTGTACGAATCGGTCAGCCACGGCTACTTCGAGGCGCGCTCGCTGCAGTACCTGACCAGTTCGACGAACGCGCTGATCGAGTGGCTGCGTTTGCCGGGCGACATCCTGATGATCGCGGGAGGTGTGCTGCCACTGCTGTACCTGTGCTGGCTGGCTGTGCGCTATCGCATTGCCAGGGTGACACTGGAGGAGCCGGAGCACCCGCTGTTTACCGAGGTGACCGAGACGGCCGGCGCCCGTTGATGCCGTACCTCGAGAACATCCAGATCGAGGCGTTGCTCGAAGGTGGATATGTCGTCGTGCTGGTGCTGATAGCACTTGGCCTGGAGCACGCCGCTCGGCTTGTCCATCGGCGATCCGAGCGCTACGAAACGGCCGGCTTCCGCTACCACGCCCCGCTCGATGCCTGGGAGTGTCCGACAGGCGAGCACCTGCTCCTCGTCGAGGTCGTCTCCGATGGACGGCCACTTGCCCGCTACCGGGCGCGAGCGAGTGCCTGCAACAGTTGTCCGATCAAAACCGATTGCACGGACTCGGACACCGGGCGCATGTTGGAGCGGACTATTGACGACTGGCCACGTTCGGACATCGCTCACTTCTATCGCGGGCTGTCACTCATGCTGGTGGCCCTGTCCGTGTTCATCACCTGCGTGGGGCTGGCCCGCAACCATGGGCAGGCGGATGTGCTGGTGCTCGGGACTGGGTTGGGATTGGCGTTGCTGGTCGGCCGTCGTTTGTGGCCGGCCTTTCGTTTGGTGCCAGTGCTGGACTCACCGGGCTCGAGGAAAGCATGAACTTGTCGCTCGTCGAAAAGCTACTGCACTGGGAGCACAGTGGCGGCAGAGTACGCATCGTGCACGTCCGAGATGGGAGCCGGGGTCGGCTTATGTTCCTGTATGGGGGAGGGAGCCTATGAACGGTTCTCGTCCAACGACTGGACACTGCTCGAGCATCTCAGCTCTCGAGCGTTGCCTGCCCGTCCTAACGACTCGGAATCGCAGGGTAGCTCACGCGCCGAGCACTGACCATCGGGGACTGCCATCCTGGCAACGACGCACATGGTGGCGACGTAGGCTTCAGCACTCGACGACACCAACATCGTCAGGACCGCTCGGCGAGACAAGCGGCAGCAGCCAGCGGTGCTCGCTAGTTTGGGCGGCGCACGCGTGCGACTGGTCGATCATGGAAAGGTGGCGATCACCCTTGACGGACACCTTTACTGGTCGATCGGTCGGTTCGGACCTGGTCGCACCCGCTCGTGCGGACATGCGCCCTTGCATACGCGCCCAATTGTTGGAATGCCCAGCTAACTGGCTACCGGTGATGCCACCCGCAGAGCTGGTGCGCTCGGAGCAGATGGCGCTCGCGTTCCCACTGCGCAGCATCGTCGGGCGACCCGGTGTCTGGCTGACGTGCACCGCGTGTGGTGAGGAGGTCTCAATGACCGGCAGATGCTGACACCGGATGGTCGTTCTGTCGCGGCTGCGCGCGCGAATCGTATTACGTCGTGACCGCTGCCGAGCCTGCATCGCGGCAAGTTGCCACCATATCCTGAGCTCGCGGCATGTCGACACCTACTCCTGCCGCGCCAGGTGGCGTCACCGGTTCGCCTGCACCCGGGAAAGTCCAGCATGGCAGCGGTTCCGCGTGGGAACCGTTCGTGTGGTCGGCCATCGGTCTGGCGCTGATCGCCGGCTTCGGCCTGGGTGGGGTGCTCTTTGCCGCGCCGGCACTCGGGCTGCCTGTTGGCGTCTGGGCCGCCGCTGCACAGGTGCACGGGCATATCCAGCTCTTTGGGTGGGCCGGCCTGATGGTGCTCGGGGTCGGGCTGCATTTCCTGCCCCGCCTGCGCGGGCGGCCACTCGCGCGACCATGCCATGCCCACACCGCCGTGGTTTTGCTGGTGGCGGGCCTTGTGCTGCGGTCCGTCGCACAACCGCTCGTGACCCTGAACAGTCAGACCGTCATGTCGACGCTGCTGCGGGCCGCACTCGGCCTCTCGGGTGTGCTCGAGTTGGCAGGCGCGACGCTCGTGGTCGGACTACTCCTGGTAACAGCAAGAGGAGCTCCGCCGCTAAGGACGCGCCCGGGTTTCCTGCAGGTCTCTCCATTCCTGGTGACTGCGTTCGCCGCGTTCTGGCTGGCGTTGGTCGTAAATCTCGTGGCTGTGATCGGTGCCGCGCTAATGGGGACGGGACTGATAGACAGTGGCGTCGACGGACTCACGGTGCTGCTTGCGCTCAATGGCTTCGTGCTGCCGATCGCAGTCGGGATGGGTGCGCGCATCTTCCCGCTCCACTTCGCCAGCGGCCAGCCCAACCTTCGGGCCCTGCGAGGCGGGCTGGTGTGCCTCCTCGTTGGCCTGGCGCTCCGCGTGGCTGGGGAACTGGCCGCCGCCCCCTTCATGACCGCGCTGGGCCTGGTGAGCACGGCGCTCGCCTACGTGCTATTCGTGCTCGGCCTCCAGGTGTTCGCACCGCGTCGACGGGTGGCGGGGACCCGAAAGGTGTGGTTTCGCGACGCTGCCCAGTGGCACGGTTTGTCTGCGTTCGTCTGGCTGTTGCTTGATGCCGGGCTGCTGCTCCTTGAGGCCACCAACCTTCTGCTGCATAGCAGCGGCGGCAGCCTGCTGGAGATCGACCGCCACATCCTGGGAGCAGGCTTCATTACCCTGCTCATCCTGGGCGAGGGCGCCAACCTACTGCCAGGATTTGGGGCAGGCCCACTACGCAGCGAAGCGCTCGTATGGGCCACACTCGTGTTTGGCAACGCGGCCGCTCTCTTGAGGGTTGGCCCCGTCCTGCTGCCAGGGCTCCTGCCGGGGCAAGCGGGCGAGCTGGCGCTGGCGCTATCCGGACTAGCGGGCGTGCTCGCGGTAGCACTCTTGAGTCTGAACTTGCGCGGTCGCCGCGTCCCCAAAGGCGTCGAAGCACGCCTGGCGGACGCGCGCTGAGTGCGGTCGCGACCGAGGTCCTCCGCTTCCTCGGCGACCGAGCCGGCGGATGGCATGGCCAGGCTCCGTTCGAGGAGCTCGTGCGTGACGGCCGTCTCTCGGTTGCGGACTTCACCATGTCACCGGGGCTGCGTAGCCTGGAGTTGATGGAGCAGTACGCGGACGCACCGATGGACTTGGCCGATGCCTGCGTCTCCCTTCTTGCGCCCACGCAACAATCCGAACAGCGCCGGCGGGGACGCCTTCGGCGTAGGACCCGTCTGGCCGCGCGGCTCGAGCTGCCGCTTGACCAGGGCCGCCCGCAACTCGGAGGGTTTGATGAACTTGTCCCACGCGTGCAGGTTGGCGGGCATCCACCCTGGTCCAGCTCCAGTTCTGGAAGAGCCAGATATAGACCGCTCGCGATGGAAACGTGCGGTTGATCGTATCGTACAGGTAGACGCCGCCCGGTTTGAGTACCCGCGCAGTCTCGGCGATAACGCGGTCGACGTCTGCGACATGCTCCAGCACATCGCAGCAATACACGAGATCGAAGCTGGCGTCGGGGAACGGGATGGCTTCTCCTGTTCCGACTCGGTAATCGATAGCCAGTTGCTGCTGTGGCGCGCGCGCGGTACCAAGCGATGACGCGGATGGATCGACCCCCACTGACCTCGAAGCCGAGCTACACAAACTCCTCCGCCAGCAAACCGCCGCCGCAGCCCACGTCGAGTGCGTGTTTCCCTTTCGGATCGAATCCAAGGTCGCTCAGAAGTACCTGGCGGAAGTAGGTCAGCCGCCCCGGATTGAGCGATGTGCGGATCGCGCTCAGCGGTTGTTGATCGTCCCACCACAGATTGCCAGGAGCGTTGTACAGCTGATTGTCGACCATGTCTGACCAGTGCGAACGGTAGCCGAGCAAGCGCGCTATGGGCGCCAGACAGCTGAACAGCAGCTTCTGCGCCGCCAGCGGCGGTCCGGCCAGAGCGCACTCGTTCAGGTGCGGGCGCACGACAACGGCGGTCTGGAGCAAGTTCGGGTTGCCCGCGGCGTCGGTTTTGCCGCGCCGACCAAGCTCCAGGGCGCTCGATCCGGCTCCGGAGGGTGATCTGCGAAGTCCTCGGTCATTCTAGTTGCTGGCCAGTTGGCTCCGTGGGAACCACGTCGCCCGTCGTGCCGAATGACGGGTGTTTCCCCACGTAGTATCCCCCCGCGTCCCGACGTGGCCGCACTCCGCCTCTGCCTACGATTAGAACACACCTAAGGCGGTGGGGCACGACCCGCTCGCCGCTTCTCCACAGAAAGGGTATCCCCGTGAAACGCTTCTTCCTCACCAGCTTCGTGGCATTGCTTCCACTGCTTGTTGCCTGTGCGAGTAGCACCGCCAGTGGCGGCACGCCGGCCGTGCCGGCTACCCAAGCACTGACGGTCAAGGCGCAGGACACGTTGAAGTTCGACCCGACTACGCTGAGTGCAAAGGCCGGCCAGCCGATCCAGGTCACACTCGACAACAGCGGCGGACAACTCGTGCACGACTTCAGCATCACCGACGGCGTTTCGCAACCGATCGCGATCGCCAGTCAGCCCGGCCAGAAGCCAACCGGAACCTTTACCATCGACAAACCAGGCACATACACCTACTTTTTCAGCCAGCCGGGCCACGAGCAGGCCGGCATGAAGGGCACGCTCACCCTCCAGTAGGGGTCGCCACCCTTTTTGCCATGCGCGAGACGCTCCACCGCGAGCGGCCGGACCGTGCTGGTCCAGCAGTTCGGAGCTGAGAAGCGTACTCGCGGAATGAGACGGCTGCCCGAGAGGACGATTGCCCAGCCGCTACATCCCAGCACATGTCAGTTCGGTGCTGGGCCGAATCACCTCGCTCAGCGCCCTCCCCCGAGTTCTCCAACTCAGCGCGCTGGTGGCGCTGAGCCACGATCGCATCGGCGTCGGTGTCGACCGGACCGCGGAGGCGCAACCGGACGCAGGCCATGTGAGGTCTTCGTGGACGAGCGCCGATCTGAAACGGCCCGTCCGTCACGGCCGATAATTGGAGCTCGCATGCGAATGTCAGTGTCATCCAAAATTTGGACAATCTCACAACCCAGTCGAACTTGCGTTGGACGCAGGAGGCCGAACGACTTTGGAACCGTTTTCTTGATATCATATACAGCAACCGGAGCGAAGCCAGCGCAACCGTCGTCCAATCCGACGCGTCGATCCGCATGGCACAGCAGTCTCGGTTGCCTCGACAAATTTATATGCACTCGCGCCGACCTCCGCGCTTTGCAGCTCCCTACCGGATCCAGCCTGGTGCATCGCTGGCCGGGAAAGACTCCATGGAGGCCTCGGTCACGATGTCCTTGGCAGGCGTCGGCGGGTCCGGCACCTGGTCGCGGACTGGATGATAAAAGTGCTGCGACTCGACCAGGAAGGCGCGATTGAACCGCGCCCGATAGTTCTCCATGGCCGCGGTCGCCGCCAGCTCCACGAGCTGCGGATCAGAGAAGTGGAGGCGAGCTTCGGCGAAGACGTCCTCTCGGACATCGGCTGGAGTTTGTGTCATGCCCTCGGCAAACGCCAGCGCCGACCGTTCAGACTGGCTGAATAAGTCGCTTTCCCGCCACTGAGTGATCGCGGCAATCTTGTCCTCAGAGGCTCCGGCGGCGCTGCTCCCGACAGCGTTGGTGTCCATTCAAAAAGGGCAGCCGGCCAACTGGGCAACACGCAAGCAGACGAGCGACCGCAGCTCCGCCGGGAGAGTGTGGCTGCGCGCCGGGGCTGCTCCCAGCGCCTGACTGGCTTCGAGGATCGGTGGGCAATAAGCCTGAATCGCGCTTGGCACAAGCGGCTCGCCAAAGACCCGCGCGGCCCGCTCCAGGATCGGACGCACGGATGCCGCGGCCTCGCTAATGCTCAGAGGTCGGATACGCACCACGGGTGTGGTTCCCCTTTCAGTGTTCGGCGCGAGCCACATACCGGGCGTCCCGCGCCGCGCCGACGAGACCGCCCGTACCGTCTCTGACTGTTCAAGAGCCCGACTTGAGCTGAGCCAGGAAGGCAACCAGCGCATTCAGCTCGTCCGACTGGAGCGTGGCGCCGAAAGCGGGCATGTTATTGCCACCGTTCGCGATACGCGACGTCAGCTCATCCGGGCTGAGCCGGTGGCCGACGGTGGTCAGGTCCGGCCCGCGTTGCCCACCCGTACCGGCGATCGTGTGGCACTTGCTGCAGCTCTCGCTCTCGAAGAGCTGCGCCCCGCGCGCGGCCGGGCCCGTAAGCCCTTGGGTAATCGTGTTTGGTAGCGGCGCGGGATTGAAGTTCGGCGACCATGGCGACGTCGACCCATACCAGATGAGGGTGGCGACCGAGAGCGTTGTGAGGCCGACCGCGCCAACCGCCCAGGGTCGGCGGAAGGGACTCCGCTCACCGGCCGGTCCGATCAGCGGCAGCGCCAGCAGCGCCACCACCACCAGCAGCGGCAAGCCGATGATGACCAGCGTCTCGATGGTCGGCGGCATCAGCGCCAGGACCGCGAAAAACCACAAGAAGTACCAGTCCGGGCGGGGATCGGCCTGGATGTTCGTCGGGTCAGCCTTGGCTCCGAGAGTCGCTGG
>JBPCIO010000009.1:0-10666 GCA_051006215.1 Chloroflexota bacterium | reverse complement strand
CGATCTACCCTCGGTGGCTGCCCCGCGGCCGCTGTGGCCAGCGTTGATGGTCGTTGGCGCGCTGCTGTTCGTCGTCGATGTTGCGGTACGTCGACTTCGTTCTAGTGCGCCGGAGCTTCGCGCCGGGTATTTGGCGGTCCGCCGCCGATTAGGATACGTAGACTCACCCCGGTCGCTCTCAGCGTCGCCCATGCGGGACCCGGCCGACGTGACTGCGACGGGGGCGGCGGTGCCGCGTGGGCTCGTCGCTCGAGACGCAGTCGGGCGTGTGCGCTCGTCGTCGTCGCCCATGCCTGGCCCGGATTCGCGGACGAGCCGGCTGTTGGCGGCCAAGCAACGCGCGGCTCGGCGCTAGCTCACCATTTGCGCGTGCCTGGCGCTGGCGGCCCGATCTGGCGCTGTCTGACGGCGCTGCTCGCCGCGTCCATCCTGGCGGTTCTGCCCGCCACAAGCGTCCGGGCCCGCGCTCATCCGCTTGGCAACTTCACCGTAAATCGCTACAGCCGCGTAGAGGTGGGCAGCGATCGAGTGCGTATCCGTTACGTCCTGGACCTGGCCGAGATCCCGTCCGTGCAGGAGGCGCAGCTCGCGGACCTGAACCATGATGGCCTCGTGTCGGATGCGGAGTGGAATATCTACACAGCACACACCGTGAACGAGCTGCGCGCCAACCTGACTCTGATTGTCGATGGCTCGCCCGTGGAACTGGTGACACAAGAGACGAACCTGTCCACTCCGGCCGGCCAGGCGAATATCCCGCTTATCCGAATCGAGGCCTGGTTCCGGGGAAGCTGGATTCAGTCAACTGGCGACACGAGGGTGCACTCGGCCACGTTCCAGGACCGCAACCAGCCGGCTCGCCTTGGCTGGCGCGAAATCGTCGTTCAGTCTGAAGCTGGTATGCTGCTGAGCCAGTCAACGGTCCCGTCGGCGGATACCACGGACGAGCTGCGTTCCTATCCCGAGCGCTTTTTGCAGGATCCTCTGGACGTGCGCCAGGCGAGCTGGACCTTCACCGCTGCCACTGCAAACACCCCATCGGCGACAGCCGCGCGGCCGAGTGTGAGCAGTGGCAGGCCTGCCGACCCGTTTACCTCGCTCGTGACCGCCGCCGACCTCAACCTGGGCGTGGTGCTTGTGGCCCTCGCCGCAGCCGCCACACTCGGCGGCATACACGCGGCCTCGCCTGGGCACGGGAAAACGGTGATGGCAGCCTATATCGTGGGTACCCGGGGCACATTTGTCCACGCCCTGGTCCTCGGTCTGAGCGTCACTGTGGCGCACACGTTTGGGGTACTTGTCCTTGGGGTGATCACGCTACTGGCTTCAAACCTGATCCTGCCAGAGCAACTGTACCCGTGGTTGACGCTCATTGCCGCCGTGATCATCCTGGTGTTCGGCGCGTTCCTGCTCGTGGGCGCACTACGCGGCTTAGGCCGGCCGCCCCAAGCGCACCTGCACGCACACGGCCACGACGACGACGGCGACCACCACCACCACCACTCGCATACGCATGTGCCCGCAGAGGCTCACGTGCACCCAGTGCAACAGTCGTTGCCAATCACCTGGAAGAATTTGTTCGTGCTGGGCCTCGCGGGTGGGATCGTCCCCAGCGCATCGGCGCTGGTCGTCCTGCTCAGCGCGCTGGCCCTGGGTCGACTCGGGTTTGGGCTGCTGCTGATTGTGGCCTTCGGTCTGGGCATGGCTGTCGTGCTGACCACCACCGGCGTCCTCCTCGTATACGCCAGTCGCTTTGTGGCGCGTTACTTCCCAGACGACCGCCAATCACCGCTGCAGCGCCTGTACTCTCGGGGCGTGCCTGTTGCAAGCGCGGTGATCATGCTGCTCATTGGTGTGATCGCTACGCTCCAGGCGCTGGGCCAGTTTGGGATCCTGCCGACCTGAGACGATGACTCCGCCGCCACCGGACCAGGACCGCACCCGCCAGGATGACCAGCCCGGCCAGTACGGCGACGAACAGCGGGTTGATCGTCAAGCGATTGTCGGTCGTCGGGCCGGGCACCAGGAAGTACGTCACGCCAGACGCAACGAGTTTGCCGTCCGGCTGGCTTGCTAGCGCGCTTGGCAGGCTGCCAGCGTCCCCGACTGTCGTGAGGGCGAAGCCGTCCTTCCCGAAGCTGGTGTCAATTGCTCCATTCGGCAGGTACCGCGCCGCGGCAAAGCCACCGTTCACTGCACCCTGCGGGCTGCTCGCCAGCGGCGCTGGAGCGGCGGGCGCATAGCCTGCACCGATCGCAACGATCTTGCCATCAGCTTCTACAGTCACCGCGTGCGCTCCAGAACCCCCACCATCGAAGGGCGTGGCAACGAGTCCGCCCGAGCCAAATCGTCGGTCCAGATCTCCATTTGCAGCGTACCGGCTGAGTGCGAACGCCACGCTGTCGGTACCCGTACCAACGCCACCTGCAACCACGATCATCCCGTCCGGCTGGAGGGCCGCCGCGTAGGCCTGTGTGTTGGCCTCGCGCTGGGTGATTACCCTGCCCCCCACTCCAAAGACAGGGTCGAGGTCGCCCGTCCCAAGATAACGGGCAAGTGCAAACGCGCCCAGGTGGCCGCCCAGCGTTCCAACTGCGACGAGCTTTCCGTCAGGTTGGATCAACACCGCCGCGGCGCGGAACGGGCCGGACCCGGCTGCCGTGCCGCCGATGTCGAAGGCGGTCGTGACGCTGCCACCGCTACCGAAGTTAGAGTCGAGACTGCCGTCGGCGTTGTAGCGAACCAGAGCCAGCGCATCGTTCGTCGTGCCGCTGCCGAACGTGGTGCCGGCGAGGACGATTCGGCCGTCCGGCTGAAGGGCGATGGCACGCGCCTCCGCACCGCCGCCAGCCACGGCTGTTAACACTGCTCCACCGCCTGAGCCGAAGGCCTGGTCCAGTGACCCGTCTTGCGTGTAGCGCGCCAGCCCGAAGTTGCTGGTGGTCGACGGCCCAACGAAGCCACTTCCGGCAACCAGGAGGCATCCGTCCGACTGAAGAGCCAGCGCGTGGGCTTCGGCCGTGGCGACACCAATACGAGTCAGTACTCGGCCACCGGTTCCGAAGCGGGAGTCGAGCGTGCCGTCGGAGTTGTAGCGGACGAGTCCGAAGCCTACCCCCGCTGTCGCGAGATCGCTGGTGGTGCCTGCCAGCACAATCTTTCCGTCGGTCTGGATGACCGCTGCCTCAGGGCTCAGCCCGCCCTGAACCGTACGCTCCGCCACCACTCCCCCGCCTCCAAAACCCGCGTCGAGACTTCCATCCGGGTTGTAGCGAACCAGCCCCATCCCCGAATCATGAGCGTGAAGCAGCGTGGCACCCGACCACAGCACCAGCGCAGCCAAACCGGCCGCCACCAGGCGCAGCGCTTGACAAGTCACCTGGCTGGGAACCGCGCGGCGGCAGGCGAAGCTCAGCGTCTGCGTCGCTCCTCCACAACCAGTTTGCCGCGGACGGGCTTCTGCTTCACGCGCCGGATCAGTCGCCAGCCCAGCCCGCACCCAAACAGAAGAAGTATGGCGACCAGCCCAAGCAGCCCCGCGGGTATCTCCGAGACCGGTACGCCTGCCACGAGTGGACCCGCGCTGGTCGGGGCGAGCGGCGCACCTTCGTTCGCCGGCAGACTCACCCCAGGTGCAAGTTCGGTGGCCAGGCTGGAGGTCCAATGCGTGATCCTGCCGTTGCGGATCGTCGCCTGCTCCGTCGTCTGCCGCATCCCCACACCCGCCTTGCGCCAGTCCTCACGAAACATGTGCGTGGTCCACGTCACCGCGTATCCGTCGGCCACCTGTGTCGGCTGGACCTGCACAACCTCGATGCGCAGATTCTGCGCCAGTTGCTCGACCATCCACGCCTGAATCTGTGCCCTGCCCACGAGCGGGCGATCGACGAGCACGGTCGCGTTGTCGTCTATCTCGCCCATCGCCGTATCGATCTGACCGTCAGTCAGGCCGGAGCAAAGGATGCGCACCGTCAGAATCGGGTCGTCGTGCGCCTGCGCGCCTGCCGGGCTCATCAGCCCGCCGAAGAGGGCCAACAGCAGGATGGCTGACCGCACAGCTGCTGTCTGTCTCACCAGCGTCCATCGCACGTGCACGATTGTGGCGCGCCATCGGCCGCGGCGCCATGCCGCCGCTCGGAGGTTGCCCGAGCGGTGGCACAGGCCGTCCGCAGACGGGAAACGAACCCGTCCACGGGTTGGCAGTCGGCGCTACACGGCTACAATACCTTCCTGGCCAGCCCTGGTGGCAATCGTCCCGATGAGCGTCAAAGCGCCGTTGTCGCTGACCTTCAACTCGGCCACGCTGCCTGCTCCGCCGAGCTGCACATACAGGAACTCGCCGCCGCGAGAGGCGGACAGATCGATCGGACCAGCGCCAACCGAGGTAGTGCCGATGAGCGACGGGCGTCCGTCGGCATTCAGATGGAACCCGCTGACGTTGCCACTGCCAGCGTTGGCGCCGAAGAAGTTGCCGTCGGCCGCCGCGACCCAGCACAACGCCGCCTGGTTGTCAGGCTGCGAGCCGATCGTCGTCAACGTGCCGTTGTCGCGCAGTACGTACGTCGACACCGAGCTGGCGCCGGCTTCGGCGATGACCAGCCGCCCACTTGGGTCGAAGCTGATGCCGAACGGAACTGGAGTAGCGGAAGGATTCGCCACCGGCGTGTCCGTTAGAAGCCCATCTTCGCGTACGCCGAAGACGTCGATGTGGCTGCCATTTGCCTTGGTGGTCACGATCAAGTGCTCGCCGTCGGGGCTGAAGCTGACCTGGCCCGGCGTGTGGAGAAACTGCGTCGCATCAGTAAACGGTGTCAGTCCAAGCGAGCGAGACGAGCCGCGGATGGAGGTCAGGCGGCCGTCGTCGATTCGGTAGCCGTGTACTCCTCCCTCACCCCCGGCGTTCGCCACGTAGGCCAGGTCGTCGTGTACGCCCACGCTCACCGGGAGGGATCCATGCGAAGAAAGTACCTCGCGTTGAGAAAGCCTGTCCCCTTCCACGTGGAAGGCGTACACCGAGTCACTGCCGGCGTTGACTCCGATCAGTAGAGAGTGCTCAGAATCGTAGACCAGCGATCCCTGCGAGGCCAACGGATCGACCGCTGCGCCGTTCAGGCGCGCACCCTTGCCACCCGTGTCGTACGTGGCGGCGAGCGTCAGCACGCCGTTATTGGCGCGGTAGTAGGCCATGACCTGGTTGCCTGCCGGATCGTCCGTTTGGACGAAGACGGCGCGCTTGGCGCCACCCGAAATGTGGTCGTCCTGAGCGCTGGCGACCAGACTTGATCCCCCAAGCATTGCAGCAGAAAACAAGGCAGCAGAAAAGAATTGCCGGTAAGCAAACATACGGAAGGCTCCTGTCGCACGGCGACACTCACAAGAATCGGCGGCGCCCGGCCGGTACGTCGTCGTCCCGAACACACTAGCCACCCAACGGCAACCAAGAGCTAACAAACATAAGCACAGGAACGCACGTAGCCGATAGCTGCGCCTATCTTCGTCGGTCGGATGCCACCTCGAGCACGCCGGTGCGCAATCCAGCCAGGTCGACGAGCAGCCCCGTCGCTGTTCGCCTTCGCAGCTACGCAGTTCATCAACGCCGTCGAGAAGATGTCCATCTTGTCGTTGGCCGTTTCGAGCGCGCGAGTCTGGTCGTCCTGATGCAGCTTCCATGTCCGACCACCGGGACCGTCAGTGAGGTCCATCTGGCCGTTAGGCCGTCATCGCCGTATCGGAGACGGGCGACTGCGCCGATTCTGGAGCCATTGACGCTGGCGAGGCCATCGCGTCGAGGTCGGTAGCGTGGGTTGGCGCCGTTGCCAATACCCGATCAATTCCGCCAGTGACAACCAACCTGGACCGGCCATCGCGATCGCTGACCATGGCCTCCACTCCGCCGTCAAGACTGCGATGGCATGTGATCGGGAAGGCGTGGACCAGCTGCCCGGCCTTCGGGTTCGGGTTGTAGCCTAACGCGCGTATCGCACCTGGGCAGAGCGAACCGGCGAGCTCATCCTGCTGGCGATTGGGGCGTGACGTCGAACGCCACGGGCGGAGTAGGCTCGGGGGATGACCGGCTGCGTACAAGTGAGAGGTTCTGATGCCTGACCGCGCTATCGCTTCCTTCGTCGACACCACGCCCCGCCCGTCGGACTTTGACCAGTTCTGGGACCATACCCAGGCCGAGCTTGCTTCGATCCCGGCCGACCCGCGCTGCGAGCCCGAACCGCTGCGCTCGAACGAGGCCGTCGAAACCCACGCTGTGCGCTTCACCAGCCTGGGCGGCGCACGAATCTTCGCCTGGCTGTGTCTGCCGCGTGGGCGCAGCGGGTGCCCTGGTCTCGTTCTGCCGCCCGGCTACAGCGGCGCGCCAGGTGTACCGCGCGCGTGGGCGGGGCTGGGGTATGCCGCTCTGCAGGTGAGCCCGCGCGGTCACCACCGCAGCGATGGCGAAGTGGCACCGGGCTTCCCCGGCTACATGACCGCCGGCATCGAGGACCCGCTGACGTATATCTATCGCGGCGCGTACTGCGACATCTGGCGAGCCGTCGACGTGCTGCTCGATCGACCGGAAGTTGATCGAGCCCGGATCGGTGTCACCGGCGGCAGCCAGGGCGGCGCGCTCTCTGTCATCGCCGCGGCGGGTCGGCCCGAGATTCAAGCCGTGGCCGCCGACGTCCCTTTCCTAACGGGCATTCGCGATTCGCTTCGACTCGGCAGCTCTTACCCCTACGCAGAGATTACGGATTACCTTCGTCATCGCC
Source organism: Chloroflexota bacterium (assembly GCA_051006215.1). Classification (GTDB taxonomy): domain Bacteria; phylum Chloroflexota; class UBA6077; order UBA6077; family CF-72; genus CF-72. Next base: position 3,905 of record JBPCIO010000009.1, on the reverse strand, counting down.
CAGAATCCGAGGCACAGGTGCTCAACACGCTCGACTACGTCGACACACTCAACTTCGCTGACCGGATCCAGGCCCCGACACTGCTCAGCGCCGGCCTGAGCGACGACGTGTGTCCGCCCGAGACAGCCTACGCCCTTTACAACCGACTGAGGTGTCCCCGGGATATCCGCTCCTACCCGTATACCGGTCACGAGGGCGGCGGACTCTCACACATGCTCGTCAAGCAGGCCTGGCTGGCCGCCAAACTCGTCCCTGAGCAGGGATCCGACGAGCACCCGAGGTAGGCCGCGCCGGTGACCGGTCTAGGCTGCAAGGGATGAGGCGGAGAGTGCGTTGGGCGCAGGGAGGCTAATGCGGAATGTGCTGCCCTGTCCCAACGTACTCTCGGCCCAGATGCGGCCGCCATGTGTCTCAACTATGCTGCGGCTGATGGCCAGGCCCAATCCCGTGCCACCCTTCTGACGCGAGTCATTGACCTCTACCTGTTCAAACCGCTGAAAGATCACGTCCAGTTTGTCGGCCGGGATACCTCGTCCCGCGTCGGTTACCGCCAGGATCAGCTCGTTGTGGGCCTCATGCGCGCTCAGGCTGACAGTCGCCCCGTGTGGGGAGAACTTGATCGCATTGCCGAGCACATTGGTCAGCACCTGTACCAGCCGGTGGGGATCAGCCGAGACGTGCATGGGGTACGGGCGCACGTCCAGGAGGATGCCAACCTCCTCGGCCATGCCCCGCACCCCGTCCGCCGCGGTGCGCATGAGGTCGGACACGTCGCAGTCCTCGCGGTTGAGGCTGAAGATGCCAGACTTCATGCGCTCGACGTCGAGAAGGTCGTTGATGAGGTGGATCAGGCGAGTGGTATTGGTCAGGGCAATCTCGAGCATGCGGCCGCCCTGCTCAGAGTCCGCACTCACCAGGCCGCCGGTAAGCACCCCAAGGGAGCCGCGGATCGCGGTCAGGGGTGTTCGAAGCTCATGGCTGACGACTGACAGGAACTCGTCCTTCATCCGGTCGGCGGCCTGTCGCTCCGACGCGTCGACCGCCACACCGATTGCGCCGATGACTCTTCCATCGACGTCGAGCATGGGCGAGTAAAACGTATCGAAGACCGTCCCGAGTGCGTTTACGACTGTTCTGAAGGTCTCGCCCCTCAGCGCCCGCGGCACCTCCTCGGCGATATTGCCTCCCTCCGGATTCCAGGTCCCCGCAGCCCGCCCCACGATCTGCGCAGGATCCAGCCCCAGAACCTTCAGGCGGCTGCCCTCGAAGAAGGTAAAGGTGCCGCCGGCATCCACCGCGAACAGAATGACCGGGGCGTTACCTACCACGCTATGTAAGCGCTGGTCGCTTTCGCGCAGAGCCGCCTCGACACGTTTGCGCTCAGCGGCTTCCGCTTCCAGCTGACGAATGGCAGATTCCAACGCGGCGGTGTGCTCGATCACGCGTCCTTCGGCCCGCTTGAGCCTGCCAGCGGCCAGCAGCCGAACCCGCAGCTCGCTGACGTTTAGCGGCTTGGTGAGGCAGTCGTCTGCGCCTATCTCCATTCCCGTCAGCGCATGTTCTCGATCGGTCAGGCCGGTCACGAAGATGAACGGCGTATAGGAGGACCATTCATCGGCTCGGATGCGGCGGCACAGCTCGACTCCGTCGACCCCCGGCATCCGCCAATCACTGATCACGACGTCGGGTCGCTGGGTGCCAAAAAGCTCCCACCCCTGCGCCCCGCTCGAGGCAACCAGGCACTCGTGGCCCAGGTGCTGAACTGCCGATCGGAGCATCAATCGGTCGGTGGCTTCGTCTTCGACGATCAGAATCTTCATGCTGCTTCGGGCTTGCTGTCTGAGTCTCAGCCTGCGAGCTCGGCCATCAGGGCTGCGCGGGTGTGCTCGAATACGGCGCGCAGTGGCTCCGCCGAAACAACCCCTCCCCCAGTCAGCCCGGAGCGACCGAGTGTCTCCAATTCCAGGCACAGATGTTGAAGGTCATCTGCGCCGAGGTACGCCGCGCCGCCCTTCAGCGCGTGCGCGGCGTTTGCAAGCTGGTTCGCGTCGCCACAAGCCAACGCGTCGGTCACCTTCTCCAGGTGCGAGGGCGCATCGGTCAGGAACGCTTCGATCATTTCGGTCAGCAAGTCTGGTTCGCCCGGCGACTGGACCTCACGGATCCTGGCCAACGCGCTCGGGTTCAGCGCCAATACGGTGCGAGGAACCGCGTCTAGCGGGACCGCGGGCGGCTCGAGAACGGCTGAGGTGTGTATGCCGGCCATCCAGCGCCGGAGCCGGCGGGCCAGGTCGTCAAGGTCGAGCGGCTTGCTAATGTAGTCATCCATGCCGGCAAGTAGGCAGCTGTTCCGGTCGGCTTCCTGGGCGTTGGCCGTGAGAGCGATGATCGGGATGTGCCGTCGGCCAGCTGCGGTCTCGCGTTGGCGGATGCGGCGCGTTGTTTCGCAGCCGTCCATATCCGGCTTAGAGCTTGAAGTTTGGACAAAAATTCGTGATGTTAAGCGGCTGGTGAGCGGCCACGGCGGGCGACTTCGTAGTGCGGTGAAGGACGTGGGCGTTGTCCCAGTTGGCGTCCAGGGGCTTTTCCGCGGGGTTGGACTGCTCGGGTTGGAGTACCCACCCGGACCAAAAGTCGACTGAAGTGGCGCTGGACCTGGCCTGGAGTGATCAACCCATCCGCGCGAGGGTGCTCCCAGGGGAGTCGGACCTCCGCCAGCAGTGGGCGGGCCAGCCACAGTTGCCAGCAGGCGGCGGCGACGAGCCAGGTCCAACGATCCGCTGCGTTTGGGTGGCGCGGGCGCACGCTGGTCCAGCCCAGGGTCTGTTTGAAGAACCGGAATGCATGTTCGACCGTAAAGCGGCGCAGGTACCACCGCCACACTGCGCTCAGGTCGACAGGCAGCGATCCGCCGATCCAGGCCAGCCACAACGGTCGAGGAGGGAGCCGTTTGTTCGGCAGCCGCTCGACTTGGACGCGGATCACACTGAAGGGAGCAGCTGGCGCACCACCCACGTGGAGATCGGTCCACACCTCGATGCGCACGGTGCCATAGCTCGGGTGAGCCAGTTGGACCGAGCGCTGCGGCTGACCATGGGTGTCCTCATCGACGAGCCGAAAGGCGGAACCATGCACGCGTGGCCGCCCACGTCCGCCGTAGCTGTCAGCGGCGCGATACACCACGCGGTGTCTGGCCAAGCGGACGAGCAAGTCGGCATCCACCGTGGCCTGGGCCAGTGTTTCGAGATCGTAGCCGCTATCCAGCGTCACCACTGGGCGCGCAGAGGTGGGGCCTTGGGCTGCACGGACGGTGGTGATTTGCTCAAGCGCCACCTGCGTCGCCGACAGCGCCGTGGGCCCGCGCCGCTGCACATCCAGCGGCAATACCCAACTCCCGGCCACGTTTGGCACGCCCACCAACCATTGATAGGCCCAGGCCGGCACTACACCGTTTTGTGGCCAGCCTGGCAGCGGGCGATACTCCCATGTCCGCTGGCTACTCGCGCGGGCGGCCGGGCGTGGCCAGTTCGTCCCGTCGATCACCCATAGCGGACGACCGTCGATGGTTGCCGATTCGGGCAGCGACCTGGCGAACACACTCCGCAGCTTCGGCGTGGCCACGAACCCATCCGCCAGTGCGTCACAGGTACTCGGCCACCGGCGACGGAACACCGGGCACAAGCTCAACCGCACCAGCGTGCTGCGCTGCGGGCTGGTCAGCACCGCGTCGACCAGCTCGAACAAGCTATCCTGGCGCAGGCCCAGATCGTCGTAGAGCTCCTTGCGGAAGTGGAGCAGCGCCGTCAGCGCTTTGGTTTCGTACACACGCCGAGCTTGACACGCCTTCACCAAAACCGGAAGACCCCTTGACTTTTTGGGCCGTTTTTATTCCAAAGTCGAGTTAG
>JBPCIO010000008.1:0-24496 GCA_051006215.1 Chloroflexota bacterium | reverse complement strand
CCACGGAAGTGTACGTCGCGCCTGTTCCTGCGCCGTCTGTCGAGCCGCCGCGGCCGCGCCCAGCGGTACGCAGTGAGGCGCTCGCCGAGTTGAAGGGACGCGTCCACGAGGAACTGATCCACGAGCTCGATCCCGAGCAGCTCGTCGACGACGTCAGCTTCACCTCACCTGCGCGGCGCGCGGTAGAGCAAGCCGCCGAGGAACGCCTCGGACAGATCGATGGGCTCCTCAGCCGACAGGAGCGGCTCCGGATCGCCTCCGAAATCGCAGACGAGGTGCTCGGATTCGGTCCATTGGAGCCCCTGCTGCGTGACCCAACCATCACCGAAGTAATGGTCAATGCCTGGAACCGCGTCTATTTCGAGCGAAGCGGCATCATTCAGCGCGCCGAGACCACCTTCCGCGACGACACGCACGTGCTGAACATCATCGACAAGATCCTGCGTCCCGTGAGCCGGCGCCTGGATGACTCCTCGCCCATGGTCGACGCTCGGTTGCCAGACGGCTCGCGCGTCAACGCGGTAATCCCACCCCTTGCCGTTCGCGGTCCGTCGCTGACGATCCGAAAATTCTCACGGGATTTGTTGGCTGCCGAAGACCTGGTCCGCCTTGGAACGCTCGGCCGATCGACGCTCGAGTTCCTGGCCGCCTGCGTCCGATCTCGGGGCAACATCCTGGTTTCGGGGGGCACTGGGACCGGTAAAACCACGCTGCTAAACCTCTTGTCCGCGTACATCCCCGCCCACGAGCGGATCGTGACGATCGAAGACCCGGCTGAGTTGCAGGTGAAGCACGAGGATTGGGTGAGTCTCGAGACACGCCCCTCGAATATCGAGGGCAAGGGCGAGATTCTGCAACGGGACCTGGTCAGGAACGCGCTGCGCATGCGCCCGGATCGGATCATTGTGGGAGAGTGTCGGGGTGGCGAGGCTTTCGACATGCTCCAGGCGATGAACACGGGGCATGATGGCTCGCTGACGACCGTCCACGCCAACTCTCCACGCGATGCCATCGCCCGCATCGAGAACATGGTGCTGATGGCGGTTGAGCTGCCAATCAGTGCGATTCGCGAGCAGATTGCCTCGGGCATCAACCTGATCGTGCACCTGTCTCGCCTCCAGGACGGCACACGCCGGGTGACGCATGTGACCGAGATCGTCGGGATGCAGGGGGGCGTCGTCTCGATGCACGACATCTTCGAGTTCCAGGGCCGAGGCGTGGATGCCCAGGGGTTGATCCTGGGTCAGCTCCAGCCAACCGGCCTTCGGCCCCATCTACTCGATCGCCTGAGCCAGTTCGGCGAGACCGTACCGATCGAATGGTTTCTGCCACTAGCCCACACTGGCGTCGATCGATAACCAACGATGGACGAGCAGGCCATTCTGATTTCTGCGCTCGTGTTCTTGTTGACTGCTCAGGCGGTCATACTGGCCAGCACCGGCAAGATCGGCCAACGCGAACGGATTGCGCATCGTCTTGCGACGTACATTGTGCCGACCTGGCAGGACGGTCTCGAGTCCAGGATCTCGGTCCTGCGTCGACGACGCTACAGTCGACTGCCCATCCTCGACGAGATCCTGGCGAGGCTCGACCTGGCGGATGGTTTGTCCAGGCAGCTCCAGCAGGCCGGGCTGCCGGTCAGGGCTGGCGAATTTCTTTTCCTGCAATTGGCGCTCGCCACGCTGGGTGGCCTTGCAGGCGCGTTGTTGGGATGGGATCTGTTCAAAGGTCCGTTGGGTGCGTCGTTTATCGGGCTCATCGGCTTCTTGGCCCCGCTAGGATGGCTTCGGGTTCGCATCGGGCAACGTCAGTCTGCGTTTGAACGAGGGCTGCCCGATGCGCTGGACCGAGTGGCCGGGGCTCTGCGGGCTGGCTATGGCCTTGAATACGGCTTTGACATCGTGGCTCGCGAAGGTGCGCCCCCGTGTTCGGAAGAGTTCGGCCAGATTCTCCAGGAGCTGAATTTGGGGGGCGACCTGGAGGAGGCCCTGGCGCGACTCGTCGTGCGGGTGAATAGCGAGGATGCCCGCCTGCTCGCCACGGCCGTCGCCGTCCAGCGCAGAACGGGTGGCAATCTGGTGGAAGTGCTCGGCCAAATGGGACAGATGTTGCGCGAACGCGAGCGGCTGCGGCGCGATGTGAGGGTGATCACTACGGCTCCGCGGGTGTCTGGCTATGTGGTCGCGCTCCTGCCCGTGTTGACGACTGTAGCCATGTTCTTCACCAGTCGTTACTACATCGATACCCTGTTTTCCGAGCCGATTGGACAGCTAGCCGCAGCCGCAGGCGGAGTGTTGGTCGTGATTGGACTATTCCTGAACCACCGCATCGCCCAGGTGGATCTCTAGCCGCATGGACTTGAATCTCAGTTCCGATCCGCTCATGCTGCCGATTAGCATGCTCGGCGCGTTTGTCGCGACCACCACCTTGTTGATGGTGCTGACAACGCCGTACGAGACGCCGGCCAACCGTCTCGTGCGCTACGTGCGCGTGGCGGGCAGGGCGCAATCACCTGGTGCGACCGCGAAGGACCTGAGCTTCTCCGAGCGGATCGTTGGCCCGTTCCTCACGTCGATCATCGAGCTCGCGGCACGCGCGGCACCCTCCCGTGCCAAGAAGACGGTGGCCCGTGAGCTTGCAATGGCGGGTTCGCGCATGGACCCGACCATGTTCCTGGGTCTTCAGACGCTGCTCATGTTTGGTATCCCTGGTCTGAGCGTGCTGTACGTCATCACCAAAGGCGCCTTCGACACGACCGGTCTGGTCGCGCTCGTCCTCTCGCTGATTTGGGGTCGGCGCTTGCCCTCGATGTGGCTCAAGCGTCGAATTCGGCGTCGGCAACGTGCCATCGACCGAGCCCTACCCTACTCGCTCGACCTCATGGTTGCTTGCCTGGAGGGTGGTCTGAGCCTGGACGCAACCCTGGTGAAAGTGGTCGAGCAAACGGACGGCCCGATGGCTGCCGAAATCCGCAAAACTCTGCAAGAGATGGCGCTGGGACGCCCAACTGCTGAAGCTATTCGCGACCTGGGCGACCGCACCGGCGCGCCTGGCCTCAAGCGAATGACCGAGGATGTCGTGCAATCCGAGCGTATGGGCATCAGCATTGCCCAGAGTCTGCGTACGCTAGCTCACGACGCGCGCATCCAGCGCCGGCAGCAAGCCGAGGAGCTCGCCCGCAAGGCGCCTATCAAGATGGTGCCCGTGTTGATCTTTTGCGTGCTGCCAGCCCTGGGCATTGTCACCACCGCGCCGGCGGCCATCCTGCTGGTCAGGACGCTTTCTCAATCGACTCACTGAAGCGCGTGAGACGCGTTCTCACGTTGAGACGCGCACGGACGTACGCCCTGGTGCTGATCGGGTTGTACGTCGTCGCGTGGGTGTACGAGCTGAGGGCGTCATCGCCGCCCGTCTACGGCGACAATGTCCCGATCGGCGGGGACTATATCGCCTTTCACGCCGCGGGCAGACTACTGCTGACCGGCCGCGGCGACCAACTGTATGACCGCGCCGCCGTCACCGCGGTACAGGCTGAATTCCTGAACGGGCGGGTGCCTGGCTTCTACGACGCATTCCGCAACCCGGCGTTCGCGGCGTTGCCTTTTGTCCCGCTGGCTGGGCTGGACCTGGTCCCAGGCTATCTCGCCTGGAGCCTGCTTAGTCTGGCCGCGCTGTGGCTTGCCATCTGGCTTTTTTTCAATGTACGTCCCGACCTTCGAGCGCACTGGCGGGCTGTGCTGGTGCTCGTGTTCGCCTTCGCGCCGGTGTTCTTTGGCCTGATCGACGGAGAAAACGCGACCGTCTCGCTGTTGTTGTACGTGCTCATCTACCGAGCCCTGGTTCGCAACCAGGACCGCCAGGCCGCCGTTTGGGCAGCCCTAGGGCTGTTCAAACCACAGCTCTTTTTCGTGTTCCCACTCGTCCTGCTAGCGCGGCGAAGCTGGGCCGCCCTGAGTGTGTACGTATTGGGATTGCTGGGTCTCGGCACTGCCTCGCTGGCGCTGGTCGGGAGTGCTGGCCCGACCCTTTGGCTACGGATCGTGACCGAGCCTGAATCTGGTCAGGTCCTTGTCAATTCCTGGCGCATGGTTTCGCTCAAGTCGTTCCTCATCACCCTGGTGCCCGCGGAGCCGGGGGTCGCCACCGGCGTCTACGTCGCAGCATCGGCAGTGCTGCTCTGGCTGTTGTTCCGCCAATGGGCAGCTGCTCGCGCGCCGCTGAGCCTGGTGTGGACATTCACGTCGCTCGTCGCTGTCCTGGTTGACCCACACCTGGTGGACTACGATCTGACCGTACTCATCCCGGCCGGAATCCTGGCCGTCGTGTACGCCGCCCATGTCCGCTGGTGGTTGGTTGCGCTGTACCTCCTGTTGGTGTTCCGGGCCCAGGTTCCGCTCGTCGGCGACTCTGCGGTTCAGTTGAGCGTGCTGGTCCTGTGCGTGTGTGCTGGATTGGTCTGGCAACGACTTCGGCCCGAACTCGCCCTACGGCCATTCCTCACGCCGGAGCTCGAGCGCGCATCTTCGGCGTGAGGTCCTGAGCGGACCATCTGAGTAAGTGCGGAAAATACGACCGGTTTGTTCTCAGGACGACAGGTGGGTGGAACAGGGATTCGGCTACGTGGGGTGGGGGTGATGTCCGGAGCTCACCGTGCTGGACCTACAGGCGTTAGCGCCGCCCGCATGACGCTCGTGGAAGCTCCGTGACGGGACTGTTCGCGATGACGGTGTTGTGCGCCGGGTTTGGCGTTCTGCGACTGCTGGGCGTTGCGCGCGGTGCGGTCGCGGCCGGCTTGGCGCCAGCGGCCGGGCTAGCCGTGCTGGTGATCCTTTCGAGCTGGAGTGTGCTATTGGGCGCACCGGCGTTGATCGGAACCGCCGCCGTGTACGCCACGGCGCTGCTGGGCTTCATTCAAGCTGTCCGTGATCGAGAGCCACTACTCCTATCGCTCAGCGCCTTCGTCCACACCGGGCGTGTGCCTGCGGCACTGCTGTCCGCCGCCTTGGCCATCCCTTTTGTCGCTATGGGCTTCGCCTTCGCTGGCGCGCAGGTGCCGCTGTCCCCCCACGACGGCGCTTCACACACCGAGGCAGTCCAGGCGTTCCGGACCGGACATTCCTGGTTGGCCTGGTATCCGCCCGGCCTGGCCGCATTGTTCGGCGCATGCCTCGGAGCATTCCCCTGGCTCGACAGCGCACAGGGCGCCTTTGAGCTCGGTCTCGGCTTGCCGGCTCTGGCAGCGTTGGCGGTATTTGGGCTGAGTCTGTCTATCTGGCACGAGCTGCGAGTTGCCGCCGCGGGTGCAGTCCTACTGAGCTTGACCTACCTGTACCCGTACTTCCCGCAGCTCTGGAGCGGCTGGCCACTCGCCATGAGCTTGATCCTGGTGATGGGGATGTGGACTGTCGCTCTGGCCTACCTGGATAGACCTTCGGTCCGCTGGGGCGTCCTGGCAGGCCTCGTCCTGGGGGCGATTTTGCTCGTTCACGGCAGCGAGGTGTACACGCTCGCGATTGTGCTGCCGCTCGTTTGCCTCGGCGGGCTGGGGCGGGTGGTATGGCGACGTCTCGGGTGGCCAATCCTCGTGGCCGCTGGCGTGGCGATCGTGAGTGCTAGTCCCTACCTGCCAAACCTCACCACGTGGGCTGGTGCCGGGGGCGCGTATGCGGCGGGCCTGGCTGCTGGCGCGACACCGCAGGGCGCCACATCCGCCATGAACGGACAGCCAAGCGCATTCGCAACATTCACGCTGAACGCATTGGGCATCGACTTGCCCGTGCGGGTACTGCTGTTGGCCATCGGTGTAGCTTGGTCAGTACGCGCGCGGGTCGGGCGGACCGTGGCAGCCGTCGGAATCGTTTTCGGAGCGCTAGCCGTGGCGCTGAACGGGCTGCCTGGCGTGGCTCCGCTGCGAGAGGTGTATGCCCTCACTTTCCCGTGGGGCATGCACTATCGGCTGCTGATGCTGGTAGCGATCGCCCAGGCCTTGCTCGCGGGAGCAGGTGGGGTAGCGCTGATCTCAGCAGTCAACCGCCGGACCGCCCAACCAACCGCCTGGGCTCGAAGAATACGTCGCGTCACGCGAATTCTGGTTGTGACTTGGCTTGGGCTCACGACCCTGAGCCTGGCGCTGTTCACCGCATATCCGGCGCGGCAGGCGCTGGGGTTTACGTCCGAGGACGCTTCGGCGATGCAGTGGCTGCGCGAGCATGCCGCCCCTGGCGAGGTGTTGCTGAACGACGGCTACGCAGATGCGGGGATCTGGGCGCCGTATAAGACCGGCATGCCAATTCTGCTTCCACGGACCCTGCTTGTAACCCCTGATGAGATCGCTCGCCGGACGCTAGTCTGGCAGAGCGCCGGCCAGCTGGCTGACGTGGCCGAAGCAGCGTGTGCGGAGCAGGTCAGCTACATGTACAGCGGTTCGAAGGCCAGCGCGTGGGACGAACGCCGCTTTCCACCGCCCGAGCTACTGCGTACCGCGCCGGCGTTAGAGGAGGTCTTTCGACAAGGCAGCGCGGTCGTGTTCCGCATCCATCTGGCGTGTCGATGACCTGCCGCGACTCACCGCACGCACGGTCGGCTACGTGCCGAGGGTCGTGATACGGCCAGCCAACACACCAAACCACGGCTCGACCTGATTGCCAAACGACCTGATACCAACCAGGACAATCACCGCGATCAGCGCAATGAGCAGTCCGTACTCAACCACATCCTGGCCACTCTCCGTAGAGAAGAACTCCGCCAGCCAATGGTAAGTACCCCACTCTCGCATACGCCTCTAGCGTATCAAGCCCTGAGTCATGGCAAGTTGAGACGCCGTCTACTCGCGGTGTTGTTGTTGTGAAGAGGGCCAGGATGCCGGCGCGGCATCGGGCGCTGCCGTCGGCGCCGGCGTAGAGAGTATTCATCGCGCGCGCCGATTTGCGAGCGGATGCCTGTCCTTAGCCCTCGCCCAACAGCATAACCCGTCCCAGCCGGTCGGCGACCACGATCGATCCGTCGGGACGAATGGCTGGCGCGGTCCAGATTGGGGCGTGTGCGTCATAGTCGAAAATGCGTCGGCCGGTAGCGCCTTCGAGGCCGAACACATGCCCGGCCGTGCTGGCTGTGTACAGCGTGTCGGTCGCGTCCAAAGCGGGCGAACTATACACCGAGCCGACGATCGGAAACTGCCAGCGCAGCGAACCGTCCAGCCGATTCAGCGCATACATGCCGCCTTTGTTCGCGCCAAAGTAGAGCATGCTGTTGTCTGCGCTGAGCGCCGCGGTCGACCAGATACCCGCAATCTCGCGCTCCGCCTCGAACAGCCATTCGAGATGCCCTTCGGGCGAGATGGCATAAAAGTTGCTGTTGTTTGCGCCGATATAGATCGAGCCGTCGGGACCAATCGTCGGCGACGCGCCCGTGCCAATGCCATCCGCGCCGGCTGGAGGCGAATGACTGATGACCGCCTCCTTCGTGCCGGGAAACTCGGCGAAGCGGAACGCCCAGCGAAGCGTGCCCACGCGCGTCGCTGGGTCCGACGGTGGCGCCACCGCGTATAACTTGCCGTTCATGCTCGGCACGTACACCGTCCCATCGAAACCCAGTGCCGGCGACGACTTCAGGGTTGGGCCGGTCTGCATGGTCCACTTGATCTGACCGCCCGGATCGACAGCGGACAATCTGCCCTCGCCACTGAGCGCGTAAATCGTTCCATCGGGACCAATCGTCGGGGACGAAGTCTGGCGTCCAGGCCCGAGGTCAACCGACCACAGGATCTGGGGATCGATGCCAGCCGCTGGCGCCTGGAGAGCATACAACGTGCCCTGGGCGTTGGGCGAAGCATTGTTGGTACTGAATCCGACATACAGCGTCCCATCGCGTGCTATGGCCGGGGTAGCGTGCCATGATGATGCGTTGACGGGGTGGAAGCTCCAGCGTGCCGCGAGCTGGTTGCCAGCGCTGCTGGGATCGCGCAGGGCGAACAGCGTGCCGTTGTGCAGGCCGATGTAGGCCGTCCCGTCTGGGGCAATGGCGGCCGAGCTCTGGATGTCAGCGTTGCCGAAGACCGGATCTGGAACGTCCACGCGCGAGGCATTGAAGCTGCGCAGCAAGATGGGTTGCCTGGGCCCGATGTGCGGGCTGCGGCCGGTGTGCTGCGCGTCCACCTGGTACATCGGTCGCCCGATGGGCAGCGGCGCAAGACTCAGCGTGGCCTGGTCGATTGAGGAGGGACTACGACAAGCCGTGCCAACAACCAGCACACACAACGCGGCCAGCGCCAGCCGTGGGCCCCACACTCGGTTAGTTTAGGTTGAGATGGTTGCGTCAGCGTTGCGCTCGTCGATAGCCAGGTTGCGAGTCCGTCGCAACTTTGAGTGCTGCTCGGGTCCGGAATAGGCTGCGCCTGAAGCCAACCCGCTGGGCCTCCAATGAGACTCTGAACGAGTAAGTCGCAGCCATGATTGTTTGGGTTCGGCGTCGCTTACTCGCACTCGCGAGAGCTGAATGGGCCGTGGCTACCCGCTGGGTCTACCCGTCTGACCGTATAACTTACGAACACGCTGTGCCCGCTTTTCCACTAAGCCTGGCCCGGGATCCATGACTGGAGTGGCCGATACCCGAGACGAAGCGGTCGCGGCGGACGCGCTGACAGCCAGGCCAGTTCGTCCGGTCTTCCGAATTCAACCATCCAGTGGCTGGCGCACCCTCGATCTCGGCTCGCTGTGGAAGTACCGAGAGCTGGTCTACTTCCTGGCGTGGCGCGACGTCAAAGTGCGCTACAAGCAAACGGCGCTGGGCGTGGCATGGGCCATTCTTCAGCCGCTCGCGGCGATGGCCGTTTTCACCGTGTTTCTGGGCAGCCTGGTGCATGTGCCATCAGATGGTTTGCCTTACCCACTCTTCGCGTACGTCGGCTTGTTGCCGTGGACCTACTTCTCCAATGCCGCCATTGGCGCGAGTAGCAGCCTGGTTACCAACACCCACCTGGTCTCGAAAGTGTACTTTCCGCGACTCGTGATCCCTATTGCAGCAGTGCTGGCCGGGCTGGTGGACCTCGGCATCGGGCTGGTACTTCTGGTCGGCCTGTTGCTCGTGCTGGGCGTAAGCCCCGGCGCGGGTCTGTTGACGCTTCCCCTGTTTGTGTTCCTGAACATCCTTGCAGCCCTGGCCGTGGGCATCTGGTTGTCGGCCTTAGACGTGCAGTATCGGGATGTGCGCTTCGCCATCCCGTTCCTGATCCAGGTATGGCTTTTTGCAACGCCCGTGGTCTATCCAGCGAGCATCGTTCCGGAGCAGTATCGCGCCTTGTACGGCCTGAATCCGATGGCCGGCGTGGTCGAAGGCTTCCGCTGGACACTGCTTGGCGGTACCCCACTGTCCGGACCGCTGCTGGCAGTATCTGTCACGGTCGTGCTCACGATGCTGCTAACCGGGCTGCTGTACTTCCGCAGAATGGAGCGGACGTTTGCCGATGTCATCTAACAAGCCGACGAGGCCGTTCAATTGAGCCAGTTTGCAGTGCGGGCCGAAAATCTCGGGAAGCGCTACCGGCTCCAGGGCGCCGGTGGGCGTCCCTCCTACAGCACCATCCGCGAGTCATTGATGGGGCTAGTAGGGGCGCCCGTCAAGCGCCTCAGGCCGCCTTCACGGGACACCGTCGATCGCGAACTCTGGGCACTTCGGGATGTGTCGTTCAACGTCGTCGACGGTGAAGTGCTGGGCATCATCGGCCGTAATGGCGCAGGCAAGAGCACGTTGCTAAAAATTCTTGCTCGCATCACGGAGCCGACCACCGGCTACGCCGACGTGTACGGGCGCGTCGGCGCACTCTTGGAAGTCGGGACAGGTTTTCACGCTGAGCTTTCCGGACGAGAGAACATCTATCTCAATGGGGCGATCCTTGGCATGTCGAGGACAGACATCCAGCGGCGGTTCGACGAGATTGTTGCGTTCGCCGAACTCGACCGGTTCCTCGAAACCCCCGTCAAACGGTATTCGAGCGGCATGTACATGCGACTCGCCTTCAGCGTCGCCGCCCACCTGGAGCCCGAAGTTCTCGTGATTGACGAAGTCCTTGCAGTGGGTGACGCCGGCTTTCAAGCCAAGTGCCTGGGCAAAATGAGCGAAGTGGCTCGCGAGGGTCGCACGGTTCTGTTCGTCAGCCACAACATGTCCGCTGTCGAGCGCCTGTGCTCGTCGGCGATCCTCCTTGAACAAGGTCAGATCGTGCACAGCGGAACGGTAGACGCAGTGATCAATAAGTACCTGCAGTCTGTTGGTCAGTCTTTGAGGAACCTGCGCGACGAGGTTAACCGACAAGGCACGGGCGCCCTGAGGTTTGTCGATTTCGAAATACGCGACTTGGCAGGACTGCCCTTAAGCCACGCGAAAACCGGCCAGACGATCGACCTGTGTATTCGGTACCAGGTACAGCACCCTGCAACGCGCGTGCACAGGCTGCACGTTGCGGTAGGGGTCCACGGCGCCCATGACGAACCCTTGTTTCACCTTGCTACTGCCACGGTTCCGCCCGGCGACTTCGTGGATCCACCGCGAGCCGGGTGGGCCACCTGCCGTATAGAACATCTGCCACTTCTTCCAGGTGTGTACGGATTGAACTTTTTTGCCGTTGCAGACGGAGAAATCGCGGACTGGATTCAAAGCGCGGCAGTCATTACTGTGGATGCCACGGATTTCTTCGGCACCGGCAGGTTGCCGCCGCCAGATCAGGGAATGTTTGCAGTCGGCCATCGCTGGCGCGCGGAATCGGCGACGACGTAGGAGCCGATGAGCACGAGGACAAAAATCTGTCGCGTTCTGGTCGAGATGGCTTTGCGGCGGCTGGTCTCGATCCACCGTGCCATCACTCGCCAGCTGCCGCTACCACTCAGGTACTGGCTTACGCTCAGTCGATTTGCAGAGCGACTGGTACCAGGCCATGACATCCTCGTCCCGCGTGACATTCCGGTGCAGGATGGGTACCCACTCTACGGCTGTCTGAATCACTCGGCGTGCACCCTTCCTCTGTCCCTGTGGACGCTCGATGCGGCCACACTGCGGCACCTCACGATGCGTTTGGCCGAGCGGAAGCCCACAACCATCCTCGAGTTTGGCTCAGGCATGAGTACGCTGGTACTTGCGGCGTTTTGTCAGTCCACCACACATACTGCCCCAGTGCCTAGGCCGCACGTGTTTTCGCTCGAGCAGAGTGAACCTGAAGTTGCAAGGCTTGCTTCGGCTTTGGCCGTGCATGGTCTGTCAGAATACGCGACAGTACTGCATGCGCCGCTGGTTTCTCGCACTATCTTCCAAACGCCTGTCCAGTCATACGATGTGGCAAGGAGTGGCCTGACCGAGGCACTTTCGGGGCGCCACCCGGAGTTTCTCGTAGTGGACGGGCCGGTCGGACCACCCGGAACACGGCTCGAAACCTTGCCAAGCGTACTCCCATACATCGATTCCCACGTCTTTTGGCTCCTGGACGATGCTCTCCGACCGGGCGAGCTGTGGGTGCTTCAACACTGGTTGAAGTGCGGCAACGTACGTGCGGTGCGCTTACTACAGATCGGCAAAGGAGTTGCAGAGGGTGTATACATCCGTGGCCATTCCACAGCCGCTCAGCGTGCTGTATAGCCGGCCCTGACACTCTGCGGTGCGCTTTTTAATCGTTGATACGTACTACGCGGCTTTCATGCGGCAAGCCGTCGCGAGCGGGCTCATTCCCCGAAGCCTGTCGTATTCTGAGCAACGTTCTGCGTGGCTGGGCCTTGCGTTCGGGACGGCTGATTTCTACTCCCGCAACTTGCAACAATCGGGCAACCAGGCAGAGGATGTCATCGCCAATTGCGCACCGCTCCAGCTGCAGTGGGCGCGGGAACAAGCTCGTTCGCTTTGGGCACAGTATCCCCTAGCCGCAGTTTCGCGCCAAAGCACACGCTGGCTCCAGCGCGTCCTGAGCGAACAGATAGCCAAGTGCAGACCAGACGTGCTGTATGTCCATGACATCAATTGGATGGGCTCGCAGTTGCTCAAGGAGGCGAAGCCGCATGTCAAACTCATTATTGGCCAGATCGCTTGCCCTCTCTCGCAGAACATCGATTTGTCAGCGTATGACCTGATTGTCACCTCCTTCCCTCATTACGTAGAGCGCTTCAGACGGGCAGGAATTCACAGCGAGTATTTGAAGCTGGCTTTCGAGTCCACCCTTCTCGATCGGCTCGCAACGACAGGGTCGTCCGACGCGGTGTTTGTGGGCGGATACGTAGACCCTGTGCATGATGCGGGCACCCGGCTCCTGGAAGAAGTCGCCCGCCATACACCGGTTGACTTTTGGGGATTCGGGGCTGAGAGGCTGAGTAAGGAATCTCCGATTCGGCGTCGATATCACGGTGAAGCGTGGGGTCTGAGTATGTATCAGGTACTGCGGAATGCGAAAATCGTGCTGAACCGACATAGTTCTGCCTCCGAGGGATACGCGAACAACATGCGGCTGTATGAAGCATCGGGAACCGGAGCGATGGTGCTCACCGATGCCAAGGCCAATCTCGCTGACATCCTGGAGCCGGGCAAAGAAGTGATTACCTACGATTCGGCGCGCGAGTGCGTGGACCAGATTCGGTATCACCTAGAACATGTCGCAGAGCGGGAGCGCGTGGCGGCGGCCGGTCAGCGGAGGACCTTGCGCGAGCATTCGTACGCTCGTCGAATGAGCGAACTGATGGAGATCCTGACTCGGTATGTCTGATGAACTGGTGTGCACGCCTGCACTCACCTTTCAGCTGCGGAGGCTAGGCACCGCGAAACAATGAGCAAGCCGGGGCGCGTGGCTCTGATATTTTGGGAGGGCTATCTCGGCGTGGCGCCCAGTCTCATAAACGGACTTGAGCAGCTAGCTGACGCCGGGGTAGGTGTTGACGTGATCACACGAATGGCTCCGGACCTCTATCCCGCAGTCCCGAACTTTCCTTCACTTGTCAACATTGCTACGTGTCGCCCTGTGAGCGTGAGAATTCATAGCCTGTTATCTCGGATCCGGCGCAATGGCGTCTCGACAATGAAGGCGAAGCCGTCGCGACACGCATCGACACTCAAGAATGGCGGGCCCCTCTTGGAGCTGTGGGTTAGCCTCCTGACGACCGTAGATTTTCTTCAGTTTCTCCTCTTTGCAATTAGGCATACAAACAGCAAGTCGTACTCGGCGATGATTGGTGTAGATGTAGGCGGCCTGGTTCCTGCGTGGTTGATCGCCAACAGAAAGTCGCGCGCTCTTATCTACTGGTCCCTCGAACTGTACTTTCAGTCGGATAGTAGAGACCTCGTTTGGAAGCTTCTCAAACGGCTGGAAGTTGCTGCAAGCAAAGCGGCGGTCGCAATCATCATCCAGGACCGCCTGCGAGCGAACTACCTCATTCATGAGAACAACCTTCGCGAACCTTCAGTGCACATCGTACCGAACAGCCCCGCCGGGTCCCCCGTGTTCGT
Organism: Chloroflexota bacterium; assembly: GCA_051006215.1. Taxonomy (GTDB): domain Bacteria; phylum Chloroflexota; class UBA6077; order UBA6077; family CF-72; genus CF-72. The sequence continues at coordinate 11,026 of JBPCIO010000008.1, read as the reverse complement.
CAGAGGTCGCTATTTCCATGAGCACCTTGGTCTTGAGTCGTCGCAGCGGGTGATCCTGTATCTGGGCGCAATCGGACCGAACTTCTGCAGTCTCGAGCTCGCCCGCGCCGCGGCTGCGTGGCCGGAGGATTGGACTCTCGTGTTCCATGACCGTGCACGGCATACCGAAGCCGACACTTATATCCACAGGGTCCTCGCCGCTGGCCATGGGCGAGTGGTTCTCTCAAGCGATCCCGTTCCGTATCGAGAGCTTGATGGCCTGGTCTCGTCAGCCGAGGTAGGGATTGTGGTGTACAACACGGAGCTTGGCCCCAACTTCAGCACAATGGCGGGGGCGTCCGGAAAAATGGCCCAGTATCTCAGGTGCGGCCTGCCTGTGGTGTGTCTTGATTTGCCGGGCTTCAAAGAAGTGGTGGACGCGTACGGGTGCGGCCGGTCCGTGAGTGGCGTGGAGGAGATGGGGCAGGCGGTGGAATGGGTCCTTACACGGTACCCCGAGATGCGCCAAGGCGCATTTCGCTGCTATGAAAATGAGTACGAGTTTTCCAAATTCTTTGCGCGGGTAGTTGACCTCATCGCGAACCTGGATACGCTTCCTGTGCGATGAGCGGCCAGGCGAGGTCGTACCCGGCCGGCATGTCTATGGCTTCCCCGGCCGGGCTGCCGCGACCGCCGCGCGGAAAGGCGGAGTGGCCGTGGGTTAACTCAACGGTGGGGCGGACGAACACCGCCCGCTCCGACACGCCAGAACGCCGCATCAGCATCGTCACCCCAAGTTTCAATCAGGCCGATTTCCTTGAAAAGACAATCCGCTCGGTACTGCTGCAGGGGTACCCCGACCTGGAGTACATCGTCGTCGATGGTGGGTCGACCGACGGAAGTGTTGAAATTATCCGCAAGTACGAGCGGCACCTCGCGTACTGGGTGAGCGAGACTGACGCCGGCCAGTCTCACGCGATCAATAAGGGCTTCAGCCGCGCGACAGGCGATATCTTCGCGTGGCTCAATTCGGATGACTTTTATGCCCCTGGCGTGTTGTCGAGAGTCGCCGCGGAGTTCGCCGCTCGGCCAGAGATCGGACTCGTCTACGGGGATTGCCTCTTTCTCGACGAGGGTGATGGCTCGACGAGACTCAGGCCGGCCAGGCAGATGGGCTTTGACCGCCTGCTTGTCGGGGACAACCCGATCTGGCAGCCGAGTACGTTCTTCCGTCGCTCCGTGTTCGAAGAGGCGGGCGGAGTCGACGAGTCCTTGCACCTGGCGCTCGACTACGACCTCTGGTTACGGTCCACGAAGTCCACCCAGTTTCTACTTCTGGGGGGGCCGCCGTTGTCGGTTGTTCATGATCATCCGCGCACCAAGAGTAGGCGCCACTCGAGTGAGTTCATCAGAGAAATTCTGCGAGCCGTTGAAAACTTCTACAATACGCCTGACGTACCCGCGGAAGCGGTTCGTTTGAGACCAACGAGCCTGGCCCATTTGTACTTCGAGTGCGGATCGGCGACCGCGCTCGCGGGCAATTCACTGAGGGCGGCTCTGCCGTGGTTTCTGCGCGCCGTCCGGGCGGACTTTCGGATGCTCTTGCGGGCACCCTGGATAGGATGGAAACTCTCGCAATTGTTCGTGAGGCGCGCAGTCGGGTAACCAAGTCTTGAAGGTCGCCCTGGTTAGCAGCAGCATCGCGCGTACGACTAGCGGCCTCGGACGCTATGATCGCGCTCTTCTTCGGGAGTTCGAGTGGGCGCCAGAATTGGGTGTTCATGCTGAACTCGTCGCCTCCGCCGGTGTTTCGATCTGGGGAGCTGGGCTCGTAAAGCGCCGTGCGGGAGTCGACATCTCTCGGTTTCTACAAACCTACCCCGTCGGTCTAGTAGCCGGCCGAGCTGACGTTCTCCACCTGACCTCGCAGACGCTCGCCTCGGCCCTCTGGCGCGCGCCGCGGCTACCGGTGGTCGTGACAGTTCACGACATCTTCCCGTACGTACATCGCGACGACCCCCAACTCACCACGTATGGACACACGCCGCACCGTTGGTTTGACGCATGGGCGATGCGGCATCTGCACCGCGCAAGTGCCTTGATCACGGACTGCCGTGCTGTTGCGGATGACCTGGAAGTGACCCTCAATATCGCTCACGGGGCGATCCATGTCATACCGCTTGGATTCGAACGCAGCCTTTTTCGACCGCTACATGCGCCGCCTTCATTCTGGTCGCGCTACGGCCTGGACCCACAACGTAAGTACGTCTTGCACGTAAGTAGTGAGGAGCCCCGCAAGAATCTTACGAGGCTCGTACGAGCGTGGCCGAGAGTTGTGCACCAAACTCCTGATGCGGTGCTTCTGAAGGTTGGCACTTCGCACTATCCCCGCCAACGGACGCAACTTCTGCAACTGGTCCAAGCCCTCCGTATCGCCGACAGCGTACGGATCGTGGAGGTGGTCCCGGACGCCGACTTGGTGCACTTCTACAATGCTGCAGCGGCGTTCGCCTTTCCCTCAATTGCCGAAGGCTTCGGCTTCCCGGTGCTGGAAGCGATGGCTTGCGGAACGCCTATCGTGTGCTCCGACATCCCCGCATTGCACGAGTTGACCGGCGATGCTGCAATTCGAGTCAATCCTGTCGATATCGATGCACTTGCTCAAGCAATCGTGAGGGTTCTCGGCGATGCCCCACTACGTGCCGCTTTGCGGGAGCGCGGCCTCGAGCGCGCGGAGCAGTTCGCGTGGAGGCGTACCGCCGCAGCAACCGCCGAGGTGTACAGGACCGTGCTCAGCAGCGCTGGCCCCGGTTCGTCTCCCGACGAGAAGATGCCCGAAGCGAGCCTCGAACAGTGCGGTCCATGTTGACGCGAGTTCGTTTCGGATTCATCACCTACGGGCTCGACCGGCCCGCCTTCGGCATCAGTCGATCGACACTGAGCCTTGGTCGTGCGCTCGAGCGGCGGCACGGAGTGGAACCCGTGTTCCTCACACCTTACCGACACGGACCGTTCGCGGAAACAACTGACCGTCATACACATATGACCGGTGCTCGCCTGGCGCCTGGACTCATGACAATCGGCGCACTGGAGCTGCCACTGCTTGCTCGCCGCGAAGCTTTGCCACTGATCCACGATCCGACCGGGATGAGCCCGTTCCTCATCGGCCGCCGCTTTGCTCCGTACAAGCGTGTAGTGACACTTTACGACGCAACACCTTTCCTGCACCCTGAGACACACACGCTGCTCGACAATGTGTTGCACCGAATGTACGTTCCCGCGACGCTGCGAAACGTCGACGCCGTAATCACCATTTCCGAAATCGCCAAGCAGGACCTGCTTCGGTTTTTGCGCCTGCGCTCGAGTCAGATTCATGTCGTGCACCTCGCGGCAGACCCGGCATTTCGACCGGTGGCGCCTCAAGAGTCAGCCAACATCCTGGCGCGGTATGAGCTGAAACAGCCATTCGTGCTCTACCTTGGCGCCCTGGAGCCCAGAAAGAATGTTCCGACATTGGTGCGAGCCTTCGCCCGGCTCCGCTCCGAATTCCCAAATCTCCAGCTGGTGCTGGGCGGAGGTCAGCGTTGGAGCTTCGGCCAAATTCCGCAGGTCATTGAACAACTCGGGCTAACTGACAGCGTGCGCGTGACGGGCTACGTGCCCGACGCAGATCTGCCGGGGTTGTACAGCGCGGCGTCGGTGTTCTGCTTTATTTCGCTGTCCGAAGGGTTCGGACTGCCAATTCTCGAGGCGATGGCCTGCGGCGCCGTCGTTGTATGTTCGAATCGCTCTTCAATGCCGGAGGTAGCTGGCCAGGCTGCGCTCTTGGTCGACCCTACGGATGTCGAGGGCGTAGCTAGCGGTCTTCGTCGTGTGCTGCGGGACCCGGATCTTGCAAACGCACTCCGTCAGCGGGGCCTGGCTCGCGCGGCCAGGTTTTCATGGGAGCTTACTGCTGAGCGTACGGTCGACGTGTATCGCGCGGTTCTCGAGACAGCGTGAACCAACGTCAATGCAAATCCTGATTAACGCGCTATTCATGATTCCAAACCAGGTCGGCGGATCTGAGACCTACGTGCGAGGTCTCATCCGGGGGCTCGCTGAGGCGGACGAGTCCAGCGAATACGTGCTCGCCCTTGGCCCAGAAGCGGCCGCAACGATCATACCGCCCAACCGTCGCTGGCGGATCGTCGTCACGGGAACCCCATCGAGGTTCCGCGCACCTAGGCTGGCGGCGGAGCAGGTGTGGCTCCCTCGCTTGGCGCGTGCTGTGAGGGCTGACGTCATCCACTCGACCGGCTACACGGGGCCGCTTCTGTCCGACCGAGCGCGAGTGACCAGCATCCACGATATGAACTACAAGCGGCACCCGGAAGATCTTTCACCTGCCGAGTGGCTTGTGTACTCGCTGATGATCCCGATGGTCGCGCGCCGTTCTCATAAGCTGCTTGCGCTTTCCGACGCCGCGCGCGCAGACATCCTACGTTGGACTGGCGCAGCGAGTTCCAAAGTGGCCGTGGTTTACCCAGGCGTGCGTAGCCGATGGCCTGGCGAGGCTGATTCTGATGTTGCTCGGCTCGCCGCGGCGGGTGTCACAGAACCGTTTGTAGTCAGCGTCGCTGCCTCATACCCGCACAAGAATCTGCGGAGGCTGATTCAGGCATTCCCTCTCGAGGTCCGCTCAGGCCCACCGGTCCAGTTGGTAGTAGTCGGGTTGGCGGGTCGAGCGCATCGCGCCGTTGTCGCGGAGGCGGCACAATGCAAGAACACCATCAAGATCCTCGGCTGGGTCGACGATGCACTGGTGGCAAGCCTGTACCGCCGCTCGCTCGCGCTCGCTTTTCCGTCGCTGTACGAAGGCTTCGGATTGCCCATACTCGAGGCTATGGCGCTGGGCGCGCCGGTTGTGACGAGCGGGCTGGGGACAATGATCGAGGTCGCCAACGGCGCCGCCGAATTGGTTGATCCGTATGACGTGGCCTCAATTCACCAAGGACTTCAGAGACTGGTGGATGACAAAGATAGACGAGAGACTTTGCGCCAACTCGGCTTCAAACGCGCCGCCGAATTCTCATGGGAACGCGCGGCTCGGCAGACGCTTGAGGTCTACGCCGCCGCCGCCGCGTCGTGTTAGGGGATACGGCTCGCGCCAGCGGGGCCTAACTTCGGGGACCGTACGCCACGGTGTCAAGCAACTGTTTAGAGCGGTGCTGATACGTGTGCTCGGCAAGCAAGCGCGCCCGCGCGCGAGCACCAAGCTCGTGTCGCAAACTTGGGCTGGCCAGGAGGGTCCGATACGTCTCAACAGCCTGCTTCTCGTCCTGCACGACGATGACCTCGCGGTTTGGCTCGAACCATTCTTCGATGCCCAGGTACGGATTGCTTACCATCGCGCAGCCCAGCGCGGCCAACTCGAATGGTCGCGCTGTTGAGGACGCGTACACCGTAGCGTGAGCCTGGCGGGTAATCAGCAAGTTGATCCGACTGCGGCAACAATAGTCCCTGAGCTTGCTAAAGCTGGCATATTGAAGCTGCTCGACTTGCGGCATGGAGCCGAGTCGAGTGCCGCGGACCGCGAATCGGGCTGTGGGCAACTGGCGACTTGGCGCATCGAGCATCCGCGCGATCCACTGCTCCCGGTATTCGGCACCGTGTCCATAGAAAAAGACGTCAAAGTCCTGTTCGACCGGTCGGCGCGCTAGCAGGATGGGGTCAGCAGCGTAGTAGAGCACAGCGACGTTTCGAGCACCGAGACGGAGGAGATCCTGCATGCCGCCCTTCGAACTGGAAAACACGCCCGCGTACTCGGACATGTTCGCCGCCTGATAAATACGGAAGCCCGTGCGGAAGCCCGCAAAGCGCGGCAGGCTGGCGGGCACATCGCCATCGTAAAAGTACGTTGGCACGCCAAACTGCTTTTCGATCCGAGCCGGGATGCCGCCAAAGTGATTCGGCGGAATAGTCAGGAACAACACTGCGTCCACGTCGCCATGGCCCTCAATGATGTTGAAGAGGTGCTTTCGCCAGCGGGGCTTGGTGACGCGTTCGACAAGGGCGCGGGTTAAGCGGTCCGAAACCGAGTCTTGTTCGGTGGATGTACCGCGGCGTAGAGGCGCAAGCCGCTTGATAAAACTAACTGTGTCGCCTTCGATCTGGCAGGGATTGGCTGCCGCGGTCCACCACGGAGATTCGATGGCCGGCCCCTGATACGGGGCAACCACCAGTTCTACCCCATGTTCGGAGAGGGCCTTGAGGAGTTGCCACCACGATGGCGTACTGCTGAGCGGCGCGCGTAGGTCGAGCGAGGATGCGACGACCAGCAGCTTCTTCAAGGTGAATCGATGTGTGGGTGCTCGTCGCGAAGCGCTTCGTTGATCAGCCCGCGGATTGCGTGCAGCATAATGCCGACAAAAGTCGCGATGATGCCGACAATAACGAGCAGGACGGTGATCAGCGAATAGCCGATCGCCAACTGCTGGGTCGTGTCGTAGATGTGTACCACCTGCAAGCCCAGCAACAGTCCAGCCAACACCAGCGCTACGCCGGGTGCACCAAAAAACAACAGTGGGCGATGCTCGGCTACCAGACGGAAAATGGCGTCGAGCTGGCCCATCCCGTGCCAGACCGGATTGCGCTTCAAGGGCAGCCCGTAGTGCACCCGGATCGGGACTTCGAGGACCCTCCAGCCCCGCTGCTTGGCCTGGAACTGGGTGGACGGCTCAATTCCGAATCCCTGGCCGTTGAAGCGCATTTCGGCGAGCGCTCGTCGCGAGAACGCTCGGTAGCCACTCTCGGTGTCGCTCAGATGCAGGCCTGAGCCGATGTTGGTGGCCAGGGTCAATGCGTGCTGGCCAGCCACGCGCCAGCGAGGAATGACGCTTGGCACGCCCGCGAAACGCGATCCGACAACCATGTCGGCCCGTCCATTCACGATCGGTTCGGCCAGGGCATCGACGTCGGCCGGGTCGTGCTGACTGTCACCGTCGAGCAGCACCAGCGCTTCGGCGCCCATGCGGCCTGCCCACTCGAACGCGGTCTTGACCGCCGCGGTCTTGCCCAGGTTGCTCGAGTGGCGGACCACCGTTGCGCCCGCGGCTTCGGCCAGCTCGGCGGTGGCGTCGGTCGAACCGTCGTCGACCACCAGGATCCGGCGATCGGCGGCGCGCAACTTCAGGACCAGGCTGCCTATGAACCGATCCTCGTTGTACGCCGGAATAGCGACGACAACGCTCAGCTCTTCGAGCCCTGGCTGCGGTCGCAGATCGTGCATTGGTGTCAGTCCCTTGAACGTGTCGCAGGAACCATTCCGCAGGAGGATGCTATGCGGCCGTCCAGTTGCGTGCTGGTGGGAAGGCGCTTCCTTTCAGCCACAGATAATAGCGGCACTTCACGTGCGCCTTGGCTCACGCTTGCACACGCCGAGACGACTCCTAAGAAATCACGCCGCTGGTCGCGCTTATATCGCGCACCACCACGCTTCCGTCGGGCCTGCGAAGCTCGATCGAGCGTGGCGTTGGGTTCGCTTCGACCCGGAGTTGGTCGCCCGTCCAGTCCAGCCGGGTGCCGTCGTACAGCGTGAATGACGATTCGCGTACTTGCGGGGCGCCGCTCGGCATGACCCGGACGATGAGATCACCTGTCCAGGTCCGTACAGCCGAGTTGGAGGTTTGCACGAGCGAGTCGTATTCGGGTGCCAGCGGAATGATCGCGCCGGCGCGGGCGAAGACGGGCGGGCCGCTGCCGTCTATCGGCGCGGGCACCGTTACTTCCTGGCCGCCCGCGTACAACGTGCCGCGCCAGTAGTCGACCCATTCACCAGCAGGCAGATACACCGTTCGGGTGGTAGCGCCTGGTTCCACCACTGGCGCGATCAGAAAGGTGGGGCCCAGAAAGAACGACTGCTCCTCCTGCCACGCGCGGGGGTCGTCGGGCGCTTCCATCGCCATATAGCGCATCATCGGCAGACCGGTCTGGCTGGCCTCGGCCGCCAGGCTGTACAGGTACGGCAGGAGGCTGGCGTGCGCCCGCGCCGCGACGCGGAATGCGCTCAGCGTGCCCTCGTCCAGCCACGCGTCGATCGGCGCGCGCGGGTGGTCGCCCAGGTGATCGCGCAGCAGACACGTCCATGTCGCAAGCTGTAGCCAGCGCAGCCACAGCTCGCGTTCGTCTGCGTGACTCAAGTCGGCCTGAACGTAGCCGGCAACCTCGGTGTGCCAGTACGGAAACCCGCTCAGCCCGAATGAAACGCCAGCCGGCACCATCGACTGCAGCCCGTCAGGCGCCTGCCATCGCATAACCGCATCGCCATTCCACTGCGAGCTCTGGAAGCGCTGAGCGCCGACTGCGCCCGTGCGCAGGACGAGCGCAAAGTCACCGTCCGGGCGAACGCCGGAGGCCGCCTCCCAGGCCGACTGGGCGTACAGCAGCGGGTAGCGGTTGTGGCTCTTCAGGCCGCTCGTTCCATCGCTCAGCGCGGCATCGGCCGGAATCAGCTCGCCCAGGTCGAGCATGCCTCCGTCATAGCCCAGCTCGTTTAGCGCCCGGCGCCACGAAGCACCCCACCACAGCACCGCGTCTGGGTCGCTCAGGTCGAGCCAGGCAACCTCGAAGCTGGGATGAATGTAGACCCGCCCGTCCGGCCGTTTGACCAGGAAGCCGTGCGATGCTGGCTCCTGATAGTTCGGCCGGTCGAGATGGAAATCGGCTGTGAAATAGTTGAGCGCTTTGATGCCAAGTGCGTGCAGCGTCGCCGTGAATGCGGCTGGGTCCGGGTACGGGCCTGGCTGTCGGCCGGCAAATGTCACGAACGGCCAACCCAGATTGGCCGCGGAGTCAACTGCGTCATATGTGAACACAGCCGAGACTGGCACCTTCAAGTCACGCAGCCGTCGCATTTCGGCAACGACCTGTTCTTGACCCCCGACCGACGTCTTCCAGACGCCGAACAGCCACGCTGGCGGGAGCGGTGGCAAACCATGTACCTCGGCATTGCGCTGCACGAGATCCTTCAGACCCGGCCCGTAGGTCACCAGAATGCTCACTGCTGGCGCGTCCTGCTGCCACGTCCAGCGGTCGGGGTTGCGTGCAGCCAGGTCGAATCGCGAGCGCTCGAAGCCTTCGAGTGTGAACCCGTGTCCACGACTCGAGAGCAGCACCGGGACGGGCGCGTAGGTGCTTCGACCATAGCCTGCCACGCGCCGGTCGTCGGCCCAGATCTCGACTGGCCGGCCTCGCTGGTTCACGCCGTCGAAGTGTTCACCAAAGCCGACCAACCGCTCGTCCGCGGGGCTCATGAACGCACCGCCTATCGAAGCCACCGGAGCTTTGGAGTCTGGGCTGAGCGTCAGGCGGAAGGCGCGCGGCCCGAGCACACGTAGCTGGACCACCATGGCGCCGTCTGCCGGATCTCCAACCTCCGCGATCAACTGCACCGCTCCGTCGTGAAGCGTGCTGAACGAAGCCAGGCGAGTGGCGCGACATGTCTGGCCACTCGCCGTCTGGTACTCGAGGGTCTGGTCGGCTGCCTCCTCCCAGACCAGTTCGCCAGTCGGTCCGAGCAGCGTCAAGTGCCACGGATCGGCGCGCACCACCAGCGTCAGGTCGCCGAGCGGAATCCGCTGATCGGCCGGCCGTTCATGAGAAGCCGCGCGCAGACTGCCGGCCAATCCGCCGATGGCGCCCAGACCGACGGCTCCGACGGTCAAGAACGCCCGTCGACTGAGCGGTTGACCTCGCGAAATGGTGTTCAAGTTCAGTCGGGAACCCGTACAGCGAATCGGTCCAAGGCGACTTCGTTGTGGTCGCCGCCGACGAACACGCCCACTCCCCCGCTCGGTAACGTACCGTCTTGAACCGCGGCGAGTTCAGCCCCGTTGACACTGAAGCTCAGCCGATCGCCGATAGCGCGCGCAGTCAGCTCGTTGGGCGAACCACCGGTGCGCACGCTGTCGGAGTGCGTCCACGGCACCAGGTCCACCCAGTGATCTCCGTCTCGCCGCCAGATACCAAAATCACCTCGATCGCCCGTCTCCATGACATACGCGCTAGCGCTCTGGCTGAGGCCGTCGAGGGGATCGGGGCTTTCGTCGCGAACTAACAAACCGTAGCCGCCACCTGGGGGTCCCCCAGTCTTGCGAAAAGTGGCAGACACTACCACATCGCTTGGGACCTGGTCGGCCGGTGCACCGATGGCCACGAAGCGAGACGCCTGCGGGGCCTGCAGCCGGTACGCGCCGTCGCGCCACGAAGCGTACGGCGGGTTGTCGAGCCAGCCTTGCATCGGGCCAGAAGCGAAGCGCACGTCGAGCAGAGGCTGCGCCGCACCGCCAACGCTGGCCTGGGAATCTGGCCCCAGCGCCACCACAGGCTGGGCCAGGCTCGGGGCCGACGTCGGCCGAATTGTCGGTGTGGCAAGCTGCGGAGTGGAGCTAGAGCTCGGCGCAGCCTTCGCGACAGCTGCTGGCGCGGGCGTGATGCGTGTGGCGGGGGAGGGCACCCGTGTCAGTCCAGGCGCTGGTCCGAGTTGAGCGGTGACATCCGATGGCTTCTGGTCCAGTCCGCCGTTCAGCCCCGCAATGGCTAGCACCAGAGCCATGCCCAACAGAATCAGTCCAAGCCCTCCACCAATGAGCACCAGCAAACGCGCCCGCGGAGCTCGGGGGCCGAGTTGAGGAGCCTGAGGGGCGTTGCGTGACAGGGCTGGGGCGGCTTCAGGCAGTCCGGTCGGGCCGGGTGCCACTCTGGTTGGAGTTACCTCGGCCACGTGCATTCGGGTGACGGGCTCGATACCTGCGGCCGCGGTGGCCGGTATGTTACGTAGAGGGCGTGTTGGCGCTGGTGGAATCCCATCAGGTGCCCCACACGGCGAGGCGGCTGAGTTCGACGCCGAAGAGCTTCGAAACCGCTGACAGGTTGAGTGCCGCCCGGACAGGCACAGCTCGCGTTGCTCTTGTGTCGTGGCAAGGCTCGGCGCGCCACTTGCAAAGCAGCGGTGCAACGCAGTGGCCCGCGAGTAGTGTCGCGTGGCATCGTCCGCAAAGCCAAGCAG
>JBPCIO010000007.1:0-16551 GCA_051006215.1 Chloroflexota bacterium | reverse complement strand
CAGCTGTCGACCCTATACTTGGGACTGTGGCAGACCCCGAACAGCTCTTGAGCTATTTGCCAGACGCCGATGCGCTGTTGCTGCGCGCCCCGCACGCCCTGGTAGCGCTCGGGGGTTGGGTCGACGTCGGGGCTGGAGGAACGGGTGCTGTGCGCCACCTCATCGCGAACCTCAAGACACGCAAGCTCGCCGAAATGGACCCGGAGGAGTTCTACAACTTCACCGACAGTCGTCCGCTGGTGTCGATCGTCGGCGCTGGCGAGCGCGCCATCCACTGGCCGCGGGGGGAGTTCCATGGAGCTATCCTTGACCACGACAGTGACCTGCTCCTGTTCGTCGCGCCCGAGCCAAACCTTAAGTGGCGGACATTCGCGTCGGTCATGCTCGATGGCATGCAGCGCTTTGGTGTGCAATCGATGGTGTGCATCGGTTCGATTTTTGGCGCAGTGCCGCACCGCGGCGAAGTACGCATGACGGGTTGGGCCAACGACGATCGTCTGCGCGAAGCGCTCGCCCAGCACAAGGTGATGTACACCAACTACGAGGGGCCGACAGGTTTTGTGACCAGCCTGCTCGCCGAGGCCGAGGTGCGCGGTCTGCCAGCCGTAGCGGTGTACGGTTTTGCGCCTAACTACATCCAGGGTGTCCCCAATCCGCACGTCTCGCACGCGTTGTTGCAGACATTTTCGGCGATGACGGGAGTGCCGCTGCCGCTGGCCGAGCTGGATCGAGCTGGTCGGGCTCTGTCGCGCCAGGTGGACCGCCTGTTGCAGGACCAACCCCAGTTGCGCGAGCAAGTCGAACGCATGCTGAGCCTGATGAATGTGAGCGAATCCCTCGTGGAAGCGGGCGACGAGCCAGAACCGAGCGGTGGCCACCAGGAACCGCCTCATCCGAACCTCGAGTTGCCGAGCCCACAGGCAGTCGTCACGGAGCTGGAAGAGTTCCTCAAACAGCTGCGCCGCCAGGACCCTGACGCCTCCAACGACGCATGAGCGCAAACTTCGTTTAGGTGTTTGGCCTCAACCGCGTTGGCGTCGCTGCGGGCGCGACCGGCGCCGTGGCCGCTGGCGCCTTCAGGTACCTGCTCCGCCGCCCGCTACCCCAGCTCGACGGCGAAGTGCGTGTCGCGGGCCTACATGCTCGCGTCGAGATCGTGCGCGATCGCTGGGGTATTCCACATATCAGCGCCCGAGATCCGCTAGAGGCCTTTTTCGGCCAGGGGTTTTGCCACGCTCAGGATCGCTTGTGGCAGATGGAGCTGGCCCGCCGCTTTGCGTCGGGCCGATTGGCCGAGGTCTTCGGCAAAGACGCCCTGGACATGGATCGCTTCCTGCGCCGGCTCGGACTTCACCGCGCTGCTCAGAAGGATTGGCAGGCTGCTAGCCCGAGTCTGCGCGACATCCTGGGCGCCTACGCCTCGGGCGTAAACGCTTGCCTTGACGGGCTGATCGCGTCTGGGAAGTTGCCGGTGGAATTCGGTCTGGCGCGGTTCAGTCCGGGGCGCTGGGACCCGCTCGACACGTTGACGTTCGCGCGGTACTTCGCCTTTTCACTGTCGCCGAACTGGGAAAGCGAGCTCATCCGCTCGCGGCTCATCGCCCGACTCGGGTATGCCGGGGCGGCCAATCTTGAGCCTGACGTGTGGCAGCCAGATACTGACGCCCTTCCGCGACTCGAGGATTGGGGTCCGCCCGAGATGCCGGAAGCAGGCGAGCTGCCGCCGATCGCGCTGCCCGGCGGTCCGGGCGCCAGCAATGCCTGGGTCGTTTCAGGCGCACGCTCCAGCACAGGTAAACCACTGCTGGCGAACGACCCACACTTGTTTCCTCGAATACCGAGCGTGTTTTACGAGGTCCACCTGGCCGCTGGCGGTGAGCTGAACGTGGCTGGCGCCAGCGCCCCAGGTGCGCCCGGGGTCATGATCGGCCACAACCGACACATCGCGTGGGGCATCACCGCCTCGATGGCAGATGTGGGGGACCTGTACGCCGAGCGAGTGAACCCAGGCGATTCGCGTCGAACCGAGTTCGCTGGACGGTGGGAGACGGGTAGCCTGATCCGCGAAGCCATCGCCGTCAAAGGCCGAGCCGAGCCGTGGATCGAAGAGGTGCTTGTCACCCCACGGCATGGGCCACTGCTCACGCCCACGCCCAGCCTGGCCGACGAGCATCGGTCACTCGCGCTGCGGTCGATGGTGCTGGAGGCGCCCTCGCCTGCTGGCGCGTTGCTCGACATCAATCGCGCCAGTACTTGGGATGAATTCCGAGCCGCCGCGAGTGGATGGGGCACGCCCGCCATGAACTTGCTGTACGCGGACGTCGAGGGAAACATCGGTTACCAGATGGTGGGTCACATACCAGTGCGTAAGCGTGGCGAAGGCCTCGTGCCGTCGCCAGGCTGGAGCGGAGAGTACGAGTGGCGCGGTTGGCTGAGGTTTGAGGATCTCCCGCGCGCCTTCAACCCCCCCGACGGCCTGTGGGCAAATGCCAATCACGACGTCGCGAAGCACAGCCCGCATTTCTTCACGCGCGAGTTCATCGACCCGTCGCGGTACCAACGCATCCGCCAGGTTCTTGAAGCCAAAGACCGCCACTCGGCAGTTGATTTCGGGGCTTTGCAGGCCGATCAGGTCAGCCTGCCAGCGCGACGTCTAGCGGGCCTGCTGGTCGAGCATCTTGCGCCGTCAGGACACATGGAACGGCGGGCGTTGGACGAGCTGCGCAACTGGGATGGACGAGTTGGCAGTGATTGTCCCGCGGCCAGTATCTACGAAGTGTTTCGAAATGAGCTGCTTCGCGCGCGGCATGCCGAAGCGGTGGGCGACCTGCTGCCGGCTCTGCTCGGGGTCGGGCCACACCCCGTGCTCGGCGCCGCAACCTCGCATTATTTTCTCCAGACCAGGCGCGTGGTCGAGTTCGTGGCCGCTTCGCCAATGCATCCCGTGGTCAGCCAGGCGTTCCGCGCCACGGTCCAGTGGCTGACGCGGCGCCTGGGGCGCAATGTTGCGACCTGGCACTGGGGCCGACTGCATCAGCTGCGCCTGGAACACCCGCTGTCGATCCGCAAGCCGCTCGGGATGCTGTTTGACGTGCCCGGCTTTGCGTGGGGTGGGGACCTGGAGACGGTGCGCGCCGGCGGCAACGTACCCGGCAAGTTGGTGGCCGGCGGAGCGATCTCGGCCTATCGATTCATTGCCGACTGCGGCGACTGGGACAACAGCCTGTCGTGCATTCCAGGCGGCCAGAGCGGTCACCGCGGCTCGGCCCACTATGTCGACCAGGTCGACGCATGGCGTCGAGTGGCGTACCACCCGCTTTCCTTCACCCGCCCAGCCATAGCCCGCGTCCAGCGCCACACGCTCCACCTGATCCCGGACGCCTGAGTCGTCGAATCTGATTGCCGGATTGTTGCCGGCATGAGGGTGCGATGGGCCGTTATGCCGCTGTAGCCTGCCTTGATGCGCCTGTGATGGGTGCCGCTGCGAGAATCCATCCCGTGCTAGCCCCGTCCTCTATGGATCCTGTCGCCCTGCAGCGTCTGACGCCAATCCACCCGGCGTTGGATGCCGCCGCCGATCGTCCGCAGACAGGCGATGTGCCGCAGGTTGCCTACCAGGACGCTCTGGCGCGGGTCCTGCTGGGTGACAGCGCGCGACTGGTCGAAGCCGTGGGCCAGGCTGGCGTGAACCTCATCGTGACCTCCCCGCCCTACTCGCTCGGGGTCGACTATGGCCAGGCCGGCTACGCCGACGACCAGCCGTACGCACGTTACCTCGACTGGGTTCGCACGTGGGCCGCGACGTTGCTGCACGTATCCGCGGCTGACGGTCGCGCCTGCATCAATATTCCGCTGGATTCCAATAAGGGCGGCAAACGCGCCATCTACGCCGACTACATGCGCATTTTTCAAGACGCCGGCTGGACATACCAGACCAGCATCGTCTGGAACGAGCAGAACATCAGTCGGCGCACTGCATGGGGCTCGTGGTTGTCGCCCTCGGCACCCTTCGTGACCGCTCCGGTCGAGATGATCGCGGTGTTTTACAAGGGCAGCAGCTACCGCCGCCCAGCCACTGGCGGCCGACACGGCGACATCACGCGCGATGAATTCTTGCTCTGGACGCTGGGCATGTGGACGTTCGCCGGCGCCAACCCCCGAAGAGT
This sequence comes from Chloroflexota bacterium, assembly GCA_051006215.1. GTDB lineage: Bacteria > Chloroflexota > UBA6077 > UBA6077 > CF-72 > CF-72. The sequence continues at coordinate 12,385 of JBPCIO010000007.1, read as the reverse complement.
CGGGCACCCTGCGCCGTTCCCGGAGGAGCTTCCGCGCCGTCTGATCAAGATTTATAGTTACCCGGGCGATCTGGTCCTGGATCCGTTCGCTGGATCAGGCACGACACTGGTTGCCGCCAAGAAGCTCGGGCGTCAGTCGCTGGGGGTCGAAATAAATCCCGCCTTCTGTGATCTGACCATACGCAACCTGCAGACGGTTGAACTCGCCGCGGCCAGCTAACCCGGACTCGACGACGCAGTCTCGGGCAGCGAAACCGTACGGTCGCACGTCGCGCACCAGCCCTCGACTGCTCGCATAGCGCCCCGCAGCTCCATGCGGCGGCCACAGTAACACACCCAGCCGCGAATGCGCGCCGGGTTTCCATATGCCAGCGCGTGAGCTGGCACGTCACGCGTCACGAGACTGCCCGCGCCGATCAAAGCCCACGCGCCAATCGTCACGCCAGTTACCAGCACAGTCTGCGCCCCAATCGAGACGCCGTCTTCAACTCGGATGCGCCCGAGTTGCCAATCGTCGGCCGTTTTCAGCGAAAGGTCGGGGTTCACTGCCCGCGGCAGAAAGTCGTTCGTGAAGCACACCTGGGGGCCCACAAAGACGCCGTCGCCCAGGTCCGCGCCTTCGTAGACCAGGGCCTGATTCTGGATCTTGCAGTTGCGGCCGAGGCGAACGCCAGCGCCGATATATGCCCCGGCCCCGATGATCGAACCGCTGCCGACCACCGCGTTCTCACGAATGTGGGCCTGCCGCCAAACACGGCAGCCCTCGCCCAGCGCCGCCAACGCTGAAACTTCGGCTGTCGGATGGATGAACGTCGCGTCGGTGTCTGTCACGGGTTGCCCATGGGTCACACGCTCGGCGCTCCTGGCTGTAGAAGTATGCGGCCTCGGAGGAGCGTGGCTGGGTAGAATTATGCGCGCCGTCGTCGCCCGCCGTGGCCGCGACTACCGCATCTCCTGCTATGCGGCTGTTGCTGACACTCTTCGCGGTCCTGGTGTTCCTCTGCGCGCTCGCATTTGCCAGTGTCATGGGGCTGTACGCGTACATCGCGCGCGATCTGCCCGATCCGGGCGCACTCTCAAATCGCCAACTCTTTCAGACCGCGCACATCCTCGACCGCAACGGCAAACTTCTCCAGGAAGTCAATGACCCCTCGGGCGGTCGCCGAATCCTGGTTCACCTGTCCGACATCCCCAAAGTCATGCGCGACGCCACCATCGCCGCCGAAGACTCGTCCTTCTACGACAATCCTGGCTTCGACGTGCGGGCTGTGGTGCGCGCCACGTACCAGTGGGTGCGCAGCGGCTCGCCCCAGAGCGGAGCCTCAACCATTACCCAGCAATTGGTCAAGAACACGCTCCTCGGGCCTGAACAGACGGCCGAACGCAAAATTAAAGAAGCCTTTCTGGCCATGGAGCTGACCCGCCGCTACTCCAAGGATCAGATTCTCGAGATGTACATGAACGAAATCCTGTACGGCAATCGAGCTTATGGCATTGAAGCGGCCGCTGAAACGTACTTCGGCAAGTCGGCCAAGGATCTCACGTTGAGCGAAGCATCCTTGCTGGGCGGCTTGCCACAGGCGCCCTCCTACTACGACCCGTACTCGAATCTTGCGGCTGCCAGGGACCGGCAAGCCTACGTCCTCGATCAGATGGTGCACACGGGCGCAATCACGGCCTCGGATCGCGATGCAGCAGCCCGGAGCCCGGTAAAACTCGCTCCGGCGAGCCAGGTCGGCGGACAGGAGGCGCCCCACTTCGTCACCTACGTGCGCCAACTGGTGGACCAGCAGTTTGGCACTGAGGCGCTGTTTCGTGAAGGCCTGCAGATCACCACCAGCCTCGACCTCGACCTGCAGCACCTGGCCGAAAAGTCGGCGACCGACCACATCGCCGATCTCAAGACGCGCAACGCGACGAACGCTGCACTGGTCGCCATCCAGCCCACGACGGGTGAGGTACTGGCGATGCTGGGCTCGGTCAATTTCGACGATCCAGCTATTGACGGCCAGGTCAATGTCGCCCTGGCGCTCCGACAGCCCGGCTCGACCTTGAAGCCGTTTACCTACGTTACGGCGTTCGCTAAAGGTTGGAACCCAGCGACGCTGTTGTGGGACATCCCGACGACCTTCCCGGGTGGATACGCACCCAACGACTTCGACAACAAGTTCCCCGGACCGATGCCTGTGCGCGACGCGCTGGCCCAGTCGCGCAACATCCCGGCGGTCGAAGCGCTGCAGTTCGTCAGCCTGCCCGAGATGCTCGCGACCGCTCACCGACTCGGGATCACTGACTTGCGCCAACCCGAGCGATATGGGTTGTCGGTCACCCTCGGCGGCGGGGAAGTCAAACTGCTCGACCTGACGTATGCCTACTCAGCCTTCGCCAATGGTGGCCAGCAGGTGGGCACCGGCGTCCCGGCTGACGCTCGCGAGCAGGGGTTTCGCGAATTCGACCCCGTTTCTATTTTGAAAGTCAGCAGTTCGTCGGGCAAAGTTCTCTACGAGTACAAGCCGATTGCCGGCTCGCAGGTCGAGGACCCTCGTCTGGCGTATCAGATCACTTCCATTCTGTCTGACGACAAGGCGCGCCAGCCGACGTACGGCGCCAACAGTCCGCTGGTGCTACCTGGCCGGCCGGCCGCGGTCAAGACAGGCTCCACCGACGAATACCGCGATTCTTGGGTTGTCGGCTACACGCCCGATCTGGTCACCGGGGTGTGGGTCGGCAACTCGAACAATGCGCCCATGAAAGACGTTCTCGGCGTTGCGGGCGCCGGCCAGATCTGGCACGACTTCATGGCTGCCGCCCTCCAGGGTGCGCCCGTGGTGCAGTTCACGCCCCCCCAGGGCGTGCAACAAGCGGAGGTGTGTGCCCTTTCGGGCATGCTTCCGACACAGGAGTGCCGCGAAAATAGCCTGCCGCTCCACGGCATCCGGCAGGACTGGTTTGTGCCGGGCGTCAATATGCCCACCAAACCAGATGACTGGCATCAGCGCCTCGACGTCTGCAAGCTGAACGGCAAGCGCTCGACAGCCCTGGTACCGGAAAACGCGCGCGAGTCGCAGGTGTTCGTCACGTTGCCAGAGGCGGACCGCGCCTGGGGCGCCAGCCATGGCTATCCGCCCGCACCGACGCAGGATTGCAGCGACATTTACCAGGGTGAAAAGATAGCCCAGGTCGCGGCCCCTACCGGGAAGGACCGCATTACTGCTGGGCAGACGGTGCAGATCGTCGGCTCGGCCTATGTCGACGACTTTTCAAACTACACGCTGGACGTTGGTGCCGGCGACAACCCGAGTACGTGGACTGCCATTACCCAGCAGCGGGCCCAGGCCGTCGACAAGGCGTTGCTGGGGGTCTGGAACACGACTGGCCTCCAGCCCGGCCGTTACCACCTGCGCCTGCGGGTGTTCGATAGTTTCCAGAACGTGCAGGAGTCGCCTCCGATCTTGGTCACCTTGAGCGCGCCGCCGACGCCCACGCCGCTGCCAAACCCTACGCCGATTGCCGCGCCAGCCACTCCTACCCGCGGCCCGATCGTGCCCCCACCAACGCCACCCGCCGCGCCGACCCCGCTACCCCCGTCTGTTCCGCAGCCCACCCGCCCGCCAACGCCGCGCCCAACCCCTCGGCCCCCAGGATGAGCGTGCGTGGCCTGCATCACGTGGGCGTCTACGTTTCCAGCCTGGAGCGTTCGATCGCCTTTTACCGCGACGTGTTCGGGCTGCAGGTGGCCGAGCGGCTGGACTTCGACGCTGAGCAGATCGCGTTCCTGAGCGTCGGTTCGGCTCGGCTCGAATTGATCCAGGCCAATCCGGCGCAGCGTTCGGGCGGGGTCGTCGATCACCTCGCTCTCGAGATTACGAACCTCGACAGCTTCGTCGAGAGCCTGCACGAGCGTGGCGTGCGTATGTTGGACGAGGCCCCGATCAGCCTGCCGGCGCTCGGCGCGCGGATACTGTTCTGCTTGGGCCCCGATGCCGAGCGCATCGAACTGCTCGAGTACGAGCAACCAGGGACAGCTTTTAAGTCCTGTCTAGCTGGCGCGTTTGTCGCTCGATCCGGGCCGCGGAAGCTATCCTCACCTGAGGCAGCCCAGCCGAGATTCACCCCGTAAGAGGAGCTTGAGAAGATGCCGGTGCCCGCCAAGGACGATCTGCTGAGCTTTTTGCGCCGCTTGCGGGCGGTCAGGGAGTACACGCCAGAGGAAGTCCCTCAGGCTACGATCGAGGAGATCCTCGAGGTGGGGCGTTGGTCTGCGACCGGCGGCAATCGGCAGCCCCACGAGGTCGTCGTGGTCCGCGACGAGGAGGTCAGGCAGAAATTCGTCGGCTGGGGTGCAAAACCAGCCGGCCCGGCTGCCGTCACCCTGCTCATTGTCACCGCGAGCGACGCGTCGACCTTCGACGAGGGTCGAGTTGCCGAGCGACTCGCGCTCGCGGCCAACGCGTGCGGACTTGGCTCGTGTATCGCAACGCTCAAGAACGAAGGTCCTGATGCAGCGAAGGCGCTGCTCGGCATTCCGGCCGAGCGGCGCGCGCGCACGCTGGTCACGATCGGCCACACGGACGTCGAGGCGCGCCGTGCCCTGCCCAAGGCTCCCCAGGCCCGCAAACCGATGTCCGAGTTTGCCCATTGGGACCGATACTAGGTCCGCCCAGTACTTCAGTACCCACAAAAGGAATACAAACCTGGACCGCGTACGTTTAACCTTATTAGGCACACCCTCATGAACAACCTTTCCTCGTACACCCCACTTCAACAACACGCGCTCACTCGCTTCGGGCGGCTGAAGATGATGCAGAGAGACGTGCTGCCGCAGCTTGACACGTCGGACTTTCGCGTGAAGCTGACGCTCAAAGCCCTGTACGCGACGTACCGCGACTTGCAGGAGCTCGGCCTGGACGAAGAGGCGCGTTTACTCCGCGAGCCCGGTGCAAACACCTCGCCCCCGTCGGCTTCGCCGTCCTAGCTCAGTCGTGGTCGGTTTCCAGGTCGATATTCAGACCGACCAGGAACCGCGCGACCATGTTGTAGTACGCCACGGCGGTCACCAGCTCGACGGTTTGTCTGGCTGAGAGATGACGGCGTACGGCCTCAAATATCGCGTCGTCGACAGCCACAGTGCGGGTTAGGGTTTCGGCCAGCGCCAACACGGCGCGCTGTTTCTGGTCCAACCAGTCGGCGGTTTTCCACTCCCGCAGTCCATCAATCTGGGCTTCGAGAAAACCCAGTTCGATAGCTATCCGGCGGTGCGCGCGGTACTCGTATTCAGCCTCGGTGAGAGTCGCCACCAGGCAGATCGCCAGCTCGCGGGTTGGGGCGTCCAAGTCTGACTTGAAGCGCACAGCCGTTCCCAATCGCAGCCACGCATCGGCGATCACTGGGTTGTAGAGCTGCATGTGAAACAGGTGCGGGAAGCGCCCGCTCCGCTGCCGACGAATCTCTTCGATCACCTGCTGCGCTTCGGGTGAATCAATCTCGGGAGACTCAACTCGCGCCATGCCAGAACGGTATCTCACCCGACTCGGCAACTAACATCTAGCTGCCTTCCCATGCAGATCGTGATTCCTGACGATTACCCGCCGACCTACGCCAGGCTCGACCAGCCAGACCTGCGGCGTCTGGAGCCATTCGGCACGGTCGAGCTCCACACCACACGCGCCGCGGATCGGGCTGAGCTCTTCGGCCGCATCGCCACTGCCGAGGCGCTGATCAACGTGCGCTCCTACACCACACTCGACGACGAGGCGTTTGTGTCTGCGCCACGCCTCGAGTTGGTCTCGATACTTGGCACTGGCACAGACAACGTGGACCTGCTCGCCGCGAAACGCCGAGGGATCACGGTTACCAACACGCCCGGCGTCGGCGCAGCGTCGGTGGCTGAGCTGACGATGGGCCTGATCCTGGCGGTTACTCGGGGTATCCCGGTCAGCGATGATCGCGTGCGGCAGGGGACGTGGCAACACGTCGAGGGGCCGGAACTGGAGGGTAAGACACTTGGACTGCTCGGCCTGGGCGCCATTGGCGAACGTGTGGCGCGTCTGGGGCGCGGCTTCGGCATGCGCGTCATCGCCTGGAGCTTTTCGCGCGACCCCGCCCGCGCAGAGCGCCTCGGCGTCGAGCTAGTCGAACGCGACGAGATCTTCGCTCGGGCGGATGTCGTGTCGGTTCATCTGCGAAACACGCCCGAAATGCGCGGGCTCGTGGGTGTCCGTGAGCTGGCCCTGATGCAGCCGAGTGCGTTTCTGATCAACACCGCACGTGGCGCGCTGGTGGACCAGGACGCACTCGCAGATGCACTGCGCGAGGGGCGCGTCGCCGGCGCGGGACTGGACGTCTACGTGGAAGAGCCGCTGCTACCCGAACGAAATCCGTTTCGGGATCTGGGGAACGTGGTCCTCACCCCGCACGCGGGCGCCGTGACCTACGAAGCCAATGCACGCTCCCGCGCCATGCCCGTCGATAACGTCATCGCCTACATTCAGGGCCGACCCGAGCACGTCGTCACCTAGGAAAGTGGGAGTCTCAGCGAGTTGAGCGCTTGCGCTGGCTCGACTTTGTAAGGTCTTCTTCGAAGCTGATCCTGGCCTGTTTGAGATGCTCTGGCTCGCCCAGGAGATCCACGGCGGTCATGGCCAGGCTCTTGGCGGCGATGAGCATGGCTTGACGGCCCTGGTCCGAGCCGGCAGCCTCACGGAACGCAACTGAGTGGCCCGGGACGTCCAACTGATCGGTGATGGCTACCCGCGCTTCGATCCCAGGCACGCGCCGCGACACATTGCCGAAGTCAGTTGAGCCCTTGCCGCTACGGCGGCGCTCGTTGTTGACGGCGACGCCCAGCCTCTGCAGGTTGTTGCTCATCAAGTCGCGGAGGACCTTGTTGGGCATCGCGTTCTCGTAGCCTGGCATGTACTCCTTCCACTCGAGTCGGCAGCCCGTGGCTTTGGCGGCGCCTTCGGCGCAGGCAACCACCCGCTCGACGATTTCGGCCAGGTACTCAGTGTCGTTGGCGCGTGTGCGATACCGAATTGCAGCGTAGTCGGGAATGATATTGGCCGCCGCGCCCCCGTTCAGGATGATGCCGTGAATGCGAACGTCAGACCGAACCTGTTGCCGAAGCATGCTGACGGCGTTATAGAGAAGCACGACCGCGTCGAGCGCATTGACGCCCTCCTCTGGCGCGCCTGCCGCGTGTGCCGCCCGTCCGTGAAAGAAGAACTCGAAACCGCGGGCCGCGAGGGAGGAATCCAATGTCACGGCGGTCTCGGCGCCAGGGTGGAACATGATGGCAGCGTCGACGTCCGCGAAGATGCCAGCCTCGACCATGTGCACTTTGCCTCCCGAGTTGGGCGCGGCGCTTTCTTCGGCTGGCGTGCCGAGCACCCAGATCGAGCCGGACAGCTCGTGTATGACCTCCGCCAGCGCCAGACCAGCCCCGACTGCCGACGTGCCAATCAGGTTGTGGCCACACCCGTGACCCAATCCCGGCAGGGCGTCATACTCAGCCAGGATTGCCACGCGCGGCCGTTCCGTCGGCTGGCGGCCCAGTTCGGCTTTGAACGCCGTGGCCATGCCCGCGGTACCCATTTCGACCCGTATGCCCGCAGCCCGCAACAGGGCCGTTAGACGTTTTGCGGCCTCGACTTCTTGGTGGCCAATCTCAGGGTGGGCATGAATCCAGTCGGCGGTCTCGATCAGTTCGGTAGCTCTGCGCTCAACGGCTTCACACACATGCTCTTTGAGTTGCTGAAGGTCGCATGGCATCACCTGCTACCTTACGCGTTCCGCCATAGAACGCGGAACGTTCGATACGGAACGGCGTATGATTCCCCACTATGGCTCTTACGCCCGGCGGCGGACGGTCGCCGAGCACCAGGCCGCCACCTGCCCCGCCCCCCGCCGGCCAGCCTCGGCAAAGCCGCGATAGTCGCCAACCACCGGCTTCGCAAGCCGCGTCATTCAGTGTCCTGCGGTGGGGATTGCTGCTGGGCGGCCTGGTGATCATCGTCGACCTGGCGACTCAGGTGATGTTGCAACGTAGCCTGGGGCCCGATGAAGTGGATGCCATCGGCGCCGCCGACGAAATCATCAACTTCGTCCTGTTCTCCATCCTCGGCATGCTGGTCGTGCGCGACTCGGGGCTGATCTATCTCGGTGCTGTGGCAGGAGTATTCGCTTCGCTGCTTGACGCAGTCGTCGTGGCCGCGGCAACCACGATGGCGCCGCCGGCCGGCCAGACCGGCCCGGTCGAAGAGGTTTTCCTCTTCAATCTCGCGATAGGCACCGTTTTTGCGGGCTTGGGCGGCGTTGCGTATACCGTGCTGCGGCGCTGGTCTGGGGGCCGGCGCCAGTAATGACAACCGACGAGCCCCGCCGCGGGCGCGAGCCCGCGCATGGGTGGTGCTCCTTGCGGCTAAGGTTCGACCAGCGCGAGCTTGCGCTGTTGCGCGCAGCCGAGCAGGTCCGCGGCGCGTCGCTCGCCCACACGCCGCGACCGGACGACTTGCGCACTGGCCTGAGGCTGGCCAAAGCCGCTCACAAGGTGACGTCGGCTGCACCGGGAGCGTCGGTGAGCCTCGACGAGAACCAGGTCATCCTCCTGGTAGCGGCACTGCGTTATACGATCGAGGAGGTCCGGGGGGCGCCCCGGAGCCAGGGTTCGCGGCAACGCGAGGTCGTCTCGGCAGCTTTCCCGGAACTGGTCGAGCTAGGTGGCTGGCGCACATTCGGCCTGACGCGTGAGCTGGAGGCGCTGGCCGCGCGCCTACACACCGCGCTCTCCGCCTAGCACCTAGACATCATTTCGTACGCTGGCAGTAGCCCTCACACGTTGCGATGTGCGCCATCGCGCGGCTGAGTTTGGAGCTTGTCGACTCGTGGGTCGGCCCAAGTGCGGCGATTGCCTCTCGGGCTGCTTCGAGTGCGGCTTCGTCACCCTGCTTCAGCTCAGCTTCGATCTCCAGCTCTGCGTAGGCGTGGCCCACCAAGCGCACCCGGTCCAGCGCTAGCTCGACAGACCAGCCTTGCGGTGCTACTTCGAGATCGAGAATGACTCGTTCAGTCCGTGTCTCGACAAAAGGTGTGGCCAAGGGCAAGCCGCCTACGTCGAGTGCCTCGCGGAGCTCGGCCGCCAGCGCCACCGCCCCGAGTTGACGGGCCGCCTGGCCCAACGCCTCGACTGCCACCGCGGGTGGCACGGCTGCGTCGAGATGCACCTCGATCTCGCTCCGAGTTGACACCCCACGCACGAGGCGCCCCCCGCCCTTGAGAGTCCACGTCGCCAGCACCTGCCCCTCGATGATTCGGCGACGAAAGCCGAGTCTCGCCGCCCGTAGCGCGCCCGCGGCCGAGTCGAAGAAGCTGTTGCGCTGGAGCTCGCGTCGACGGCCCTGGAGGCTGAATGGCCCAAGCTGGTCAAGTGCCGCCAAGCGATCAAGCAAGGTCGGGTCCAACGGCCGAAGCTTGAGCTCGCGCTCGAGGGTGTGGTCGGCACTCATGCCGTGCCAGGCACCGACTCTTCCACTGCCAGCTCGACGGCGTCGACGAGACTGATTGGCCGCGGCGCCACGGACATGAAGCCTGCCTTCCGCAGCTCGCGCAGCGGGAACCATGCAGTGAACACGAACAGCGCAATGTTGATCGGCCAGCCAGCCACGGTATCTGCCACCAGGTAGACCGGCAGTTCGAGCCGCAGGTACAGCAGCAACCACAGTCGCAATATCGCCCGCACCGTGTGGCCGCACAACCAGACCGCTGAGGTGATCAGGAATGCCCGGCGGAATGCGCGCGATCCGCGCACGCTGTACGGGATGGGGTACAGCCGCCGCGCATACAGCGCCAGCAGTGGCCGGCCCAGTAGAGCCGACCCGAAAAAGGCTAGGCCATACAACATGTTTTCGACGGATGCCCAGCCCAGGTACAGGGTTTGGTTCTGCGAGGTCAGTCCTGCCAGCGCCTTGACACACGCGAAGCTGAAGGTGCTGGCGCTGAAGACGTCGGCGGCACGCGTGTGACCGTAGTGCCACACGAACACGGCCGCCGACCAGGCCAGCACGATCAGGACGGCCTCCGAAAACCCCCACGCGCGGAGCCCGACATAAAACACCCCAACCGGCACCAGGCTGCCGAGCACCAGTCCAAGTATGCCGCCTCTGACGTGGCTCCACTCCTCCGCACCGAAGGTTCGCCAATGCTTGATGCTGGCTGGTGCGGACAGCCCGCTCGCACTGGCTGGCGGAGTCGTCATTGAGCGACCGTATTATGCGTTGTGCGGGTAGCGCGCGGTCGGCGGCTGGTTGGCCTGCTCACACTGGTGGCGCTGCTCGGCATAGCCTTGGGTGTGACGGGCGTCGAGCTGCCGGGAGTACCGCCTGGTGGCGCAGGGCAACGTGCCTCGCTGGCCGGCGTCCGCGCGATAGCCGCCTCCGTCGTGTTGCGTGTCGGAGGTGGCGCCCCAGCTGGCGGCGAGCTGGCCTATCTCGCACTCGAGCCGAATGGCAATCTGGTCATCTCGGACTCGAAGCGCCACACGGTGATGCGTTTTGATCCGACCGGACACCTGCTGACCGAGTGGGGGCCGGGCCTCGGCAACGCCGTGCTCGCAGAGCCAGCCGGCGTCGCGGTTCGGGGCAACGACTTCTACGTGCTGGACCGAGGTATACCACGAGTCTTCCGCCTCGACGCCAACGGCCGCGTGCAAAGTGTCATCAGCCTTGAGTCGTTTGACACGTACGGGCTCAACGGTCTGGCTCTCGATTCAAGCGGCAATGTGTACGCCGCCGATACTGGCCGCAACCGCATCCTCGTACTGGCGCCAAACGGTTCGCTTGTGCGCCAGATCGGCCACTCGGGCACGGATCTGGGCGGACTGATCCAGCCGATGATGCTGGCTTTCGCCGTCGACGGAAGCTTCGTCGTCGCAGACTGGGAGAACAGCCGCCTGCAACGTTGGGACGCCAACTTTCAGGCTACAGATGCGTGGTCCCTCGGCTGGCGCCCCTTTGGCGTGGCTGTCGACCAGAGCGGACGTGTCTACGCCCCGGATGCGGATCATTGCCGGGTGGTGGCATATTCCGCGCAAGGAGCACGTCTCGGCGAGATGGGTGCCGCTGGCTCGCCGCCGATCGAAGTGGTGCCCAGGCAGGTGGCGGTCGGCCGCTCAGATCCGCCGCCGCTGTACGTGCTGGGCGTGGACGGGCTGGTTCGGCTCGACCTGGAAAACACCCCGGCGCTTCCCCCGGGCGACTCGGACGTCGATGTGGTCAGTCTCGTCCTGATCGCATTGACGGCGGCGGGGCTGGGCCTGGCCATCGTGTCGCGACGTGGGCGACGCGCGCGACGGGAGATGGCGCTACTGCGGGCGACGCCGGGTCGGCCAATCCGGCTGGACACCGAAGATGGCGCTGAGCGCCAATACCAGCAGACCCGCTCCGATCAGCACCTTCTGATCGCCGATCAGCCCAAACGCGAACAGTAGCCCGCCCACCAGGACGACGAGCCCAAACAGCATGCCGAAGCCCAACATCGTGTGAGATCGTGGAGCCACGCCCGCCTGGCCGTCAAGCTCCGGCCGCCGAGCTTCTAGCGATGCAGTCCGCGCGAAGGCTTGTGGCGGCCCGCACGCGAAACACGCCTGCGTGGTAATGGGCCAGCTGCTTCTGGTCCGGGAGGCCTACGCGCGCTCCCTTGGTTGACCTCAGGCGTTGCCGCGGCCACCCGAATGGGGGCAGCCCTGCTCCTGGATGTACCTCCCGAACCGCGCCGCAGGCGGCGGATCAGCAACGGGAGGACCCATGTTCCGATCACGAGCAACCCGATCGTCTGCCTGCTATCCCCGAACACGTTGGCGACCCACAGCGTGGTAGCCATGAGCATGCCGAAAAACAGCATGTCTCCGATGATGGCTAGTGTCCAGCCTGAGACAAAGCCGTGCCCGGCGGCCGCCGCGGCCGCGTGGCCGGAGGTTGGCGAGATGCTGAAGCTGAACAGGACGAGTCCCAGGGGACCGCGCACCCGGCCGTCGTTCAGGCCGACGCTGCCTGTGGCTCGGGCAAAGAGCTGACCCACACGCCCCACAAACTCAACCCGCCTGGCCAGCCAGCGCAGCAGCGCCAAAAATGGCTCCGCTGTGACTGCCAGCACCAGGTCGGACACCAGGTACAGACCCGCGGTTAGCAGCGGCGAGAGCCCCGCATCGCGCGCCATGATGACGCCAAATGGAATGCCCGCCGCGAGTGGCATCACGAACATCAGGAAGACTCCGGCCACCCCGGCCGGCCAGAAGCCCGGCAGCGGCGCCGTTGGATCCCACTGTGCGCGAATGAGCTCATTCAGCGCACGGCTCACATCGTCGTTGGACATGGGGCGGTCGGAGTATGGC
>JBPCIO010000006.1:0-12808 GCA_051006215.1 Chloroflexota bacterium | reverse complement strand
AATCCGTACAAGCGTGAGATCCTCGAAGCCTTGAGCGACGACGAGGCGATCAGCTTCTACCGCACCGGCGCCGACTGGCTCGACCTGTGTCGGGGGCCGCACGTCGCCGACGCAGCACGCATTGGTGCTTTCAAACTGCTGAGCGTCTCGGGCGCGTACTGGCGCGGCGACGAGAAACGGCCCATGCTGCAGCACATCTACGGCACGGCCTGGCAAACCCGGGACCAGCTCGAGCACTACCTCTGGCAGCTGGAGGAAGCCCGCAAGCGCGACCATCGCAAACTTGGCCGCGAGCTCGAGTTGTTCTTCTTCGACGAGGTGGCGCCCGGTCAGCCGTTCTGGTTGCCCAAAGGACTGCGCATCATTCATGAGCTCGAAGCGCTGCTCCAGCAAGAGCTCGACGCGCGTGGCTACCTCGAGATCAGCACCCCGTCACTGGTGAAGTCTGACCTCTGGAAACAGTCCGGCCACTGGGACTTCTACGAACAGGGCATGTTCAAGCTCGAAGTCGAGGAAGAGGACTATGCCTTCAAGCCCATGAACTGTCCCGAGTCGACGCTCGTGTTCGGCTTCAAGACCCGCAGCTACCGTGATCTCCCCTTGCGCCTGGCGCAGACGGACCGGCTGCTGCGCAACGAGCGGTCTGGGACCCTCAACGGGCTACTCCGCGTGCGGCAGCTGACGATGGACGACGCGCACATCTTCTGTCGGCCGGATCAGGTCCAGGACGAGATTCGAGGCGTCCTGGAGTTCCAAAAGGCGATCTACGACGTTTTCGGCATGCAGCCGCGCTTCTACCTGAGCACTCGCCCGGACAAGGCAATTGGCGACCGCTCGGTCTGGGATGCAGCCGAGGCTGACCTCAGGTCAGCGCTCGAACAAAACGGCCTGGCGTACGAGGTGAAAGAGGGCGAAGGCGCCTTTTACGGCCCGAAGATCGACGTCGACATCCAGGACGCGCTGGGTCGCCCGTGGCAGCTCAACACGACGCAGCTCGATTTTCAAATGCCGGAACGCTTCAAGCTCGAGTACATCGGGGAGGACGGCCACGGGCATCGGCCGGTGATGATTCACCGCGCGATCTTTGGGACGTACGAGCGCTTCATGGCGGTGCTCGTCGAGCACTACGCGGGTGCGTTTCCGGTGTGGCTGGCGCCCATCCAGGCGGTAGTGGTGCCAATCGCCGATCGACACCTCGCGTACGCCGAATCGGTGGCTGCCAAGCTTCGCGGGAGCGGCTTCCGCATCGAAGTGGACTCGCGGCGGGAAAAGATGCAGGCAAAGATCCGCGACGCGCAGGCCCAGCAAGTGCCGTACATGCTGGTAGTCGGCGACCGCGACCAGCAAGCCGGCACCGTCTCCATCCGCGAGCGACGCCAAGGTGACCTCGGACCAAAACCCCTAGCGGAATTCCAGCAGCTGCTCGAAGACCAACGCGCCACTCGAACGGCGTGACTACGCCTTCCAGGTGACGATGCCGACCCGCACGGGCTCCCACGACAGTGCATAGCGGCCATCGCGCGGTTCGAGACGCTCATGCATCAAGCGTTGCAGAAGCAGGTCTTTCTGGCCGTCAGGCTGCGTCCACAATTGGCCCCGCAGCCAGGCCAGGGCCTGCTCTGGCTGCTCGTACGTCTGGGGCGTGCGCTCGACGAGCTGGAGCTCGAACGGCCGCCGCCGCGCTTCGAGCAGCTCGAGAAACTCGGGCAGGCATGGCAGCACGGCCCGTTCGACGCCATGCACGGCCGGCCACATGCCGTCTGCCGCGGTAGGTGGCGGCTGTTCGAGAAGGACCGCCACGCACATTCGCTGAGCTGATGCTTCCATGGCGTCCAGAAATGGCCCGATCTCCTCGACGTCGTAACCGACGTGGGCGATGAGGACGATGTCTGCCCTCAATTCAGCCGCAACCGCCGGCCAGCGCCCATGAATAACCTGAATGTTGCCGATGTGGAAAGCCGCCATGCTCTCGCGGAGCACCCGCAGCATGGCCTCAGACGGATCGACGGCGATAACTTCCTTCGCCTGGAGCGCCAGGGGCAGCGCATACCGCCCCCCACCCGCGCCGATGTCGAGCACGGTGTCGGAGAGTCGCACCAGCGCTCGCAAGCTATCGAGCGTGGGCTCGTCCTTCCGCTTTGGATGCGCGCGGAACAGATCGGCGATAGGTGCGTAGAAATCGCCGGGCACCGCTTCGCGGAACTGTTCGACCTGCTGGCGGTTCGCGCGCACGCGTTCGCTCCAGGCGCCCAGCGGATCCGCGAGCGGCGGTGGTAATTCGTCGTCGTTCATCATGCTTGCTTCATTGTTGTTCACCGACCTGAACGAGTGCGTCGGCCATGTCGCGGGCGAAGCGATCCAGACAATACCGCTCATATGCTGGCGACGCCAGGAAGGAATGGGCTGCATCGAGGAAGCGTCTGGCATCCGCTTCGGTGGTCGCGCGCAGAAAGCGCCCCAGGTCGTCGTGGGTCGCGAACTGCCGAGCATCGACATACGCAGCGGGCGGCACATACTGGGCTACGTCTGGCGCGCCACTGTAGATAGGGATGCAGCGGGCGAAAAAACAGGCGAAGAGACCTTCCGAGACATAGCCCGGGAAGCGCGTGTTTTCGAACACCAGACAAAAGCGATAGCCGGCCAGCAGCGCAGGCAAGTCCCCGGGGGGGCCGCGATACGCGTGGCGGGCGGCGGCGTGTTGGGCCGGCTCGACCGCCGCGCAGCGCGTGTCCCAGCCTTCGCCGAACAGGTCGAAGTCGTCGATCCTCGAAAACGCTTCGATCGCCCGCAGCCGCGCAACAAAGCGGTCGCGCAGGATCGGGCGATACTGCAGACCAGCCCAGCCGCGAGTGAGTGAGACTTCGCGGGGCCGGTCGAACCAGCGCGCCAGGTCCCGCCAGCGAGGGATGACCTGGTTGTTGGCGAGCATAACCAGGAAACGGCGCTTGGACCAAGCCCGACCAGTCGGGCGCGGGGGCGGGCAGGGTTGCGGGAAGTACAGCGGATGAAAGCGGGTCGTCGGAGCCACCCGTTCGCGCGCGCCTTCGAACAGGAACGTATGCGGGAAGCGAGCGCTCACCTGCGCGAGCTGGTGGTACAGCCGCCAGGCGCTAACCGGTGAATCGAACGAGATGAGCGCCGCTGGCCGAGCACCGCCCGCAACGAGGCGCCTGGCAGCCAGCGTCCAGTCGCACGCCACCAGCAGGCTGTGGTGTGGGTCGATACCGTCATCTCCAAAGTGGTCAGCGGTCATCAGCCGCAAGCCACGCTGTTGGGAGAGATCGCGCACGCGAATCCAGGCCATAGCCTGGGCCGCTACTGACGGCTCCAGCGTGTCAATCGTGCGAGGATCGAACACCCGATCCTCGCAAAACGCGACGCTGCCAGTGGCCAGCGCCACATGCGTAAAGGAGCCCATCAACCCTCAGCGACCGCGCCCCCTAAGAGGTAGCGCGTCGTCAGCACCCGCCCGCGGCTCTCGATCCAAGCGCTACCGCGCTGCTCAACTGCCCGCTCCAAGAGATCGCTGGCCAGTCCGCGGCCCTCTGCCCCAAGAGCTGGCGCCCTGCCCAACTGGCCCAACTGCCCGCCCCACGAGATCGCCTCGCCACTCCACGACCCTCCGCCCCAAGAGCTACCGAGCTGCTCAACTGCCCGCTCCAAGAGATCGCTGGCCAGTCCGCGGCCCTCTGCCCCAAGAGCTGGCGCCCTGCCCAACTGGCCCAACTGGCCGCCCCGCGAGATCGCCTCGCCAGTCCGCGTCGAAACCTTACCCCCTTCTCTTGAACACCGCTGGGAGCCGCGCAGCGGCGGGCGAGTTCTGAGCGAGCTCACTTGAGCAATGGCTCGTATAACTGGGCCGCTGGCCAGGTCATCGGCGCCGCGGGCGGCTTCAGCTCTAGGGAGTGGCCAGCCACCTCGACGCTCCCGCTGATCCGGGTGAGCCCCCCGTCCGGTCCGCGGCGGAGCAGGATGACGTTGGCCTGGGGCAGCACTTCCCAGTGCTCGTCCCAGGACGCGCCCGGCACCCACCAGCGCAAGTGATCACCCTCCGGCTGCACGCGGTCCACCCACTGCGTCAAACTGAACAATCGCGGCGGGTTGGCCCACCCAGCAGGGAACGCGAATGTCTCGCCCAGCACCAGTGGGTCCGCCCACGAGTTCGTGAAGATGAACGTCGTCGGCTCGTCCGTGGCGGTGAGCTCATACAGCAGGACCGTGCCATCCTGCAGATCGGAGCAACACCCGACCACCTGCTGCCAGAAGCTGCGCTGCAGCTGCCAGCTTTGCATGAAGTCGCGCTCGATGGTGACGTAGTAGCCCAGCGCCAGCGCGAGGTAAGCAGCCAGCACAGCCGTGGCCACCCTACGCCGCACGCTGAGCAGCAGCCACGCCACCGACCCCGCCAGCACCGACATGCCGAGCGTCGCGCCCAGGTGGACCGATGTTCCGCGTCCAACGATAGCGTTCGGTGGAAAATGCGTGAACGCCAGCCCATATCCCAGCACAAGCATGGCCGCACCGGCCGCCGCCACCTGCAGCGCGTCTCGACGGTGAAGCTCTGTCGAGCGTAGTCCGCGCCCCGCGACCCACAGCAGCGCGCCCAAGCCAACCAGCGCCACGACTGCCAGAGCGAGTGGCTCGACATCCCAGCCTGGGATTGCCTTCAGCGGACCATAGAACATCGCTGCCAGGCTGCGAGCAGGGCCAAGCACGAGCGAAGCCAGAAAAGCAGGCACGATCTGGCCAAGCCCGCCCACGGATTCGGTTGCGCGGCCCTCGCCCCGAGCAATGCGTGCCAGCACGACCACTGCCAGGACCCCGAGCAAAGCCAGGGCGTGCGCCAGCACAGCCCGCGGCAGCGAACGGTCCCAGCGCCTCACAAACAGCGGCAGCGCGAACAGTGCCAGGTAGCCGTTCTCATACGACAACAACGCTCCGGCGCCGAGGACGTACGCCAGTGGCCGCCGCTCCGCCGCGTACGCCAGCGCTGCGAGCAACGCAAACGTGAGCGAGGGCTGGAGTTGAAAGTCGTGAGTCAGCAGGATCTTGGTCGTGTCGGCCGGGAACAGACAGAAGACCGCCGCGCCAACTACCGACGGCGCCAGGGGTAGGCGCACTCGAAGCAGTCGGTAGCACAGGAAGGTGTTCAACGTCACGAGCGCAAATCCGAGCAGATAGATAGTCGCCAGTCCGCCCAGCTTGTCGCCGACGAATGAGAACAGGTCGGGCAAGAAAAACCCGAGCGGCCGGCCCTGCGGCAGCACGGTGATGGCGGTCTGCAGGCGGTTCAAGAGATACGTGGGTGGCTTGCCCATAGCCTCGGAGATGAAGAAGTAATCGTCTTCGTACAGACCCAGGTCGCGGAAGTGGTGGAACTGGGCCGCCCATACCAGCAGCGCGCTCAGCCCGAGCGCGAGTGCCGATTCGTGCCGACACGTCCAGTTGCTAGACGGCCCGCGCGACAAGCGCCACGTTCCACGTTTGCTCGCTCGGCTCGTCGTCCAGGTTGGGAAATGCTCCCAGCCGGATCAGCTCAAAGCCAGCCGCCGCCAGCAACAACTCGATCTCCAGGGCGAAGAAATAGCGCATCGGGTGCTGCTCGCGCACCTCGGCCACGACGCGGCTACGTTCGATCCGCCACACATGGTAGCCCACCGTGCACACGTTCCGGAGCACATCCAATTCCCCGGTGGCGACGCGAATCAATTGACCGTGGGGCGAGTCGAGGACTTTGACGCGCTCGGATGGGCCCTGCGAAAGCACGGCCGGTCCATACCAGAAGTCGCACGTGAAGAGTCCGCCAGGCCGCAGGTGCCGGCGAGCGGTAGCCAGGGCTGCCTGTACGTGCGCATTGCCAACCTGATAACCGAGCACGGCGAACATCATCAGTACCGCATCGAACGTCTCGCCGAGATCGAGGCCGGCGATATCACCCAGGTCAAAGCGGGCGGAGGTTCCCTGGCCTCGGGCGCGCTCGAGCACTTCGGTCGATCGATCGACGCCGACCACTGCAAAGCCGCGCTTGGACAGAATCGCCGAGTGGCCGCCTGTGCCGCATCCCAGGTCCAGCACCCGGCGGATTGCTCCCTGAGCGTAGGTCTTGAAGACGCGCTCGATCAGCTCGCACTCGGCCAGGTAGTTCTTGTCCTGATACAGATCGTCGTAGGCCGCGGCGTAGTCGCGACCAAACACGCCCGAGCTGTGCGTCACCGCAGCGCCTCACACACGGCCTGGCAGACCCGATCCACGGCAGCTTCCTCGAGTCCGAGCCCAGACGGCAGATATAGCCCCTGTCGCGCTATGCGTTCGGCCACCGGATATGATTCGCCCGCAAACAGGCCGCGCGCGCGCAATGCGGGCTGCTCGTGCATGCCAAGGAAAAAAGGCCGCGTCTCCACACCCAGCTCCGCCAGCCGGCGGCCAAGCTCGGCGGCGTCGAGTCCGGTCTCCTCGCGCACCACGAGGCCGTACATCCAGTACACACTTTTGGCCCAGGCCTGTTGCACCTGCAGCGTGATGCCAGCTACCTCCGAAAGCCGCTCGGTATACGCCTGACCCATACGGCGCTTGCGCTCGACGATGTCGTCCATGCGCTCGATCTGAGTCACGCCCAGGGCGGCCTGCAGGTTGGTGAGTCGGAAGTTGAAGCCCAGCTCCGCATGCAGGAACCGTCGACCTGGCTGAAAGCCCAGGTTGCGCAGCCGGCGGGCGCGCGCCGCCAGGTCGTCGTCGTCGACCAGCAGCATGCCGCCTTCGCCGGTCGTGACCAGCTTGTTGGCGTAGAAGCTGAAGCAGCTCGAGACGCCGAAGCTGCCAGCGCGACGGCCGCGGTATTCGGCGCCATGAGCCTCCGCGGCATCTTCGACAATCGACAACTTGTACCGCTCGGCCAACTCCAACAGGGGGTCCATGTCCACCGGATGGCCGTACACGTGCACCGGCATCAGTGCTCGCGTGCGGGGAGTGATGCGCGCCTCTACCTGGTCGACATTTATCGTCCACGTCTCAGGCTCAGCGTCCACGAGCACCGGCGTCGCGCCCGCGAACACGACCGGCAGCGCGCACGAGATGATGGTGAAGGTCGGCATGATCACTTCGTCGCCCGGTTGCAGATCCAGGAGCGACACGGCGACCTGCAGAGCCACCGTGCCATTGGCCACCGCAATTCCGTGTTTTCGGCCGCAGTAAGCCGCCCAGTGCGTCTCGAACGCGTCGACGTGCGGCCCTGCCCCGCTGATCCAACCAGACTTCAAGGCATCCATTACAGACGCATAGTCGGCTTCGGTCAGCATCGGCTCGCTGACGGGAATGAGCGGGCTCAAAAGCCTTCCTTCTCTGCCTGTTTGCCTGGATACGGACCCTGCTTGACCTCGAGCAGTACCAGGTCTTCGAGCACGCGGAAGCCGTGCCCACCACCCACAGAAATCAGGATGTCGCCTACGCCAAGCTCGCGCGTGGCGACCAGGCGGCGGTCCTGGCTGTAGACGTCCACTGCGCAGCGTCCGCGCTGGACCACCAGCACTTCTGTCGTGCCAACCAGGTGCCGCTCGACGGGCAGATGGGCGTGTCGCGGGATCTCCCCTCCGGTCGGGTACACCACCTGGCCGACCTGCATGTTGCACTCCGCGGGTGTCAGAAACGTGGTCTTGAAAGGCAGCACCGACCCGTGCGCGATATACGCCAGGACCACGCCTTCATGGGCGATTGTTTCGATCATGCGGGACCTGATAGTCCGTCGACGCGCCGGACCACCTCGCCGAACGCTCGGCGGAAATCGAGATGCTCCACGAAGAAAGCACATGCTCTCGCGCTGAACCGGTCATAGTCGCCTGCAATCCGGCTCAGCGCCGCGCCAATGCCGGCCGCATGGTCGACGGCGAGTCCGCATCCACTTGAGTCAACCAGGTCAGCTATCGAGGCCGCGCGATTGACGATCACGGGCAGCCCTGCGCGCAAGTAGTAGGCAAGCTTGCCAGACGACAGCCCGATCGTCTGGACGTTGCGCTGCGTGAACGACGAGCTGGCGCTTGAAACGTAGAACGCCAGCCCCACCTCCGCGCCATCGATCAGAGGATCGTAGTACTGACGAGGCACCGGGCTTAGTGAAAACTTCACCCGCTCGGCATCTGCGCGCGTACGCAGACGATCCACATACGCCGATGACTCGGCCTCATAACGGGTGTGAACCACGAGTACCCAGGCTGGCGGCCAGTCGGAGGCCGATTCGACGATGGCCTCGATACCGGTCCAGTCCCCCAGGCTACCCGAATGTAATGCCACGCGCGCTTCGGGAGGCAGACCGAAACGGGTGTGCCAGAAGCGGGACCGGCAACGCCGGGCGGGGGCAGGCGGGGAATTGGGCACCAGCACCAACCGCTCCCAGGCCACCCCGTTGTCCTCCGCCAGCAGTCGCGCGCGCTCCTCGTCCTGCACGACGACGAATTGCGCCTGGCGGCTGAGAGCCCGCTCGGTAGCCTTGAGTTGCTCGTCGGCGGCCGAGCTCAGCTCATACGACAACAGCAGCTCGAGCGAGTAGTACCCGAGCGGAGCGCCCCGACCGAGTGTTTGGGCCAGCGCTAGTCCGTCCGGATCGACGCCGATCATGCAGGCATAGGGTCCCCCCGAGCTCTCGGTCACCACGCTGCGCGCTCTTGCTGCGACTCGCGAGCCGCGCTCGAGGCCAGCACCCAGGACGGCGTAGCCACGGGCCAGGGGCGCCCGCGCAGCACCTGGCAGCCAGCCAGCGCGCTTGACCAGGCTACGCAAGCCAGCGGTCGAATGGTCGGCCAGACCGTCCACGCCAAGTGGGCGAAGCCGAATACGGCGTGAGCTGAACTCAGGCGCCGGCTGTCCCGCCTGGACATACGTGAACAGGTCGACGTCGTACCCGTGCTCGGCCAACAGCTCGGCCGCGCCGACCAGGCTGGGCACCGTATCAATATTGGCGCGCGGGTAGACGATGCCTATCCGACTCACGGTACGCCGACTTGCATACTCAGGCGGAGGCGCGTCAGGACCGCATTGATCTGCCGCTCAGCGCAGCTGAGGTCATATTCGCGACGTACCAGCTCGTACGCTGACTCGACCAACCGCTGACCCAGCGCTCGGTCCTCGAGCAACGCCAGAATGGCGCCAGCGAACGCACCCGGATCGTCGGCTAACAGGAGATGCCGGCCATGCTCGACGGCCAGCCCTTCGGCGCCAAGGGTGGTCGACACCACCGGCGTCTTGCACGCAAAGGCCTCCAGAATCTTGAAACGCGTACCAGACTCCCATCGCAGCGGCACCAGCGCCGCCGCGCTGGACCGCATGTACGGCACGATCGAAGCCACCTCGCCTGTGACGTGGACTCGGCGTCCGCGTCGCCGCAGAATCTCCGGGGCCGGACTGCGCCCCACGACATACACGTGCGCGTCGGGTCGCCTGCGCCAAACTCTGGGAAGGACTTCGTCGATCAGCCAGCAGGCGGCGTCCACGTTGGCAGTGCCGTGGGACAGCGTACCCGCAAACACCAGCGCCGGCTGTTGGATTGGTACCTCGATCGAAGGTGACGTCCGGTACGCATCCACGTCGATGACGTTGGCTAGTGGCATCACCCGTTCGGGGTCCGGCACGAGCGAGCGGAAGTACGCTGCGTCGACCTCCGACACGGCCGTCGTGATGTCGACCAGGGGCGCACCTGAGCGTTCTTCGGCTTCTTTGGCCCGACCATCTCGCTCGATCCGCTGGAGCCTGGCCGCGTCGGCGGCGAACGGCAGCTCGCGCAGGACAAAGCGCGACCATACGCATTCTGTCTCGAGCACCAGTGGCTTGCCCGTCTGCGCCTTGAGAGGCACCAGGTCGTAGGAGATCCCACCAAACCCGAGCCACACCAGGTCAGGCTGATGCGTCTGGATCCAATCCCGCGCGGCGACAACCACGGCTGGATCGCGGGCCACGGGTTCGTCGCTCTCGATCGGCGCGGACGGCCGCAGGCGCCGAATCACGTCCCGCACGGGCGACGGCACGCTCGCTCGCAGCGCTCGGCGAACGCTCGACCGCGGCCTCAGAGCCGGACGTTGAGCCGGGAAGACCACGTTTCGACAGAACGTCAGCACGTGCGCCCGCGCGGCCTCGAGGTCGGGCGCGTCAGGCGGCTGGGTCAAGAACAAGCTGACATCCGCGCAGCGCGCCAGGGCCCGCAGGGTGTTGTAGGTCCTGAGACGCGGGCCGCCGAAGGCTGGATAGCCGAAGATCGGCGTGACGTAGACCACGTGGGGCCTCATGTTGCGGACAGGGCTTTGAGAACAGAGCCAGCGTGCCGCGCAGCACCGACAACGCCAGTCGAAGAGCGCGCCTCTCGAAAACGCACGCCGGCCTCCTTCACCACTGCTGCCACGATCGAAGACGGCGATGCGACCGGCCGATCCACGTACCCGAATTCACGGCGCTGGCCACGCGTTGCCTGTGCCACCAGCCAGGCCTGCCCAGGTGCCATGCGCGTCCGCCACACGCCCTGGCGATTCATGAGTACGCCACTATTGACATCGCGCTTCCACGCCTCGCCACGCCCGACGTTGCGGCCGGCCTCGCGGCCGAACTCTGCGAGCATCGCCGGCTCGTACGCCAGCCCGACGAAGGTGCATACCTCGGGCAGCGCCCGTTCGGGCTCACGCACCAGCCTTTCGTACACCACGGTACCTAGCCGGCCCGGCTGGGAGCGCGAAAAGGCGCGCGCCGCCTGGATCGACTCCGTCCAGCGCTGGGCAAGCGCCAACATCGAGCGCGACGATTCAAACGGCACGCCCAGCAGCGAGCTGGCCACGTCCACGGGATCACGCACCACTTCCACGAACACCGCGTCGGGAAATGCCCTCGCGATCGTATCCATGTCCAGCACATGCCGCGGCGTCTTTTCGATCATCCGCAAGCCGGTTGACCCGGTGGGTCGATAGCGCTCGACCACTGCCAGAAAGATATCCAGCGCAGTCAGGCCCTGACGACCTTCGAGCTCAGACCAGAAGCCAGCCGGCAGCACGAGCTCCGCCTCGGTCTCGAATGCCTGCCTGGCCATGCGGATGTGGCTTGAACCGATGTGCGTCTCGGGCGTGCAATGGATCGCCTGGAGCACCTGTGAGAAGAAGTGTGTCTCGGGCAGGGAAAACGCTTCTGAGCTCGCGCTCAAAATGCACTGCACCAAGGTGGTGCCGGACCGTGGACAGCCGACCACGAAGATCGGCCGTCTCAAGGCATTCACCGCGTGGCCCCCAGTGGCTCGTCGGCATACGCCCCGCGCAGGTCCCAGGCCGCCCGCACCAGCACCGGGCCATTCAGCTGGTGGGGTAAGTAGCCGCTGTCGAAAAAATCCCGCGGCTCGACCGTGAAGCTGGCCACGTGCTCGAGCAGGTCAAGCTGGCGTTCGCCGCTCAAACAACCCACCGTCAGCAGGTACTCACCGGGCACCAGGGGTGTATCGTCCAACCGGCAGACGAGCCGTCCGGCTGACGGCGCCTTGCCCCACAGCCCTAGCTGGGCGCGCGTTTGCAAGAAGAACAGCGGCATGCCCATACCGTTCGAGATGATGATGCCGAAGCTCGGATTGGCGATCTCACTCGGCGCACGATACGCAATGCGGAATTCCAATGGCTCGCCACAGCCGACAGCCGAAACGGGATTTCCCTCTCCGTCGCATAGGTCGAGGCTGGTGAACACTGGCACCAGCCGGGGATCGAGTCGCGGCACGGCCGCCAGGTCGACGGCCGGGCGTGGCTCGGCCCTGGCGCCGAGGTAGGCGCCGATGCAGGCTACGGGATCACCCTGTTGGGTGATCCGGCCGCCGTCCACGACCACCACCCGACGGCACAGCTTTTCGATACTGGGCAAATTGTGGCTGACGAACAGGACCGTCCGACCTTCGCGCGCGACGTCGCTCATGCGGCCGAGGCACTTCTTCTGGAACGCGGCATCGCCGACGGCCAGCACCTCGTCGACGAGCAGAATTTCGGGCTCCAGATGCGCCGCGACGGCAAACGCCAGCCGCAGATACATCCCGCTTGAGTAGCGCTTGACGGGTGTGTCGATAAAGCGCTCGACCTCCGCGAAGGCGACCATCTCGTCGAAACGTCGCGCGATCTCAGCTCGCCGCATTCCCAGGATGGCGCCGTTGAGGTAGATGTTTTCTCGTCCGGTCAGCTCCGGATGGAACCCCGTGCCCACTTCCAGCAGGCTGCCGACGCGTCCACGCACTTCCGCCCGACCTTCGGTAGGCTCGGTGATACGTGAGAGGATCTTGAGCAACGTGCTCTTGCCGGCGCCGTTATGTCCGATCACGCCCAGGACCTCGCCGTGGCGCACCTCCAGCGCCACCTCGCGCAGCGCCCAGATCGTCGTGTCGGGCGTCCCCGGGCCGCGTGCTCGCCATTGCCGTAACGGCGCAGTCACAGCCTGGGTCAAGGTTTCACGCAGGGCGCGATACCGTTCCCGCTCGCCGATTCGGTAGCGTTTGCCCAGGTGTTCAGTGCGAATTGCGTAGTCGCTCACCAGCGGATCGGCGCCTCGCGCACGTACTGGTAACGATTGTTCTCCAGTCGTGGCAGCAGCACGCTGCGGGCGCGCCGCAGCACGCGGGCAGCTGGCCATGGTAGGGCGTTTTCCCAAATGGTGAACAACCTGAACAACGCCACGGTCTCGCGAGTCACGGTGGTGTTCTTCGAGAACGCGCCGTAGTGGATGAAGTCACGCCGAAACTTGCCGTGCAGATAGTCGAAGCGCAGTCCCTGGTCGCGCAGCGACTTCTGAAAGTACGCGCAACTGTCCCAACAGTTGC
>JBPCIO010000005.1:0-74689 GCA_051006215.1 Chloroflexota bacterium | reverse complement strand
GGGTGAGCGTGTCACCCAAAGGGCCGTAACGAGCGCAGCGAGTGAAGGACTGCGCCTAGCGCAGTTGACGCGCGAGGGGCAGCAGGCCCCTCGTCTTCCTCGTCGGTTTGAGGCGAAGCTTCGCTAGAAGGTAGCCGGTACAATTGATGGCTCGCCCTCGGTTGCCGGGGTGGCGTAATGGAAGCCGCGCGCGACTCAAACTCGCGTGGAGAAATCCGTGGGGGTTCGAGTCCCCCCCTCGGCACCGATATGCTGGCGCTGCTGCGTCAGCTCCCCTCGAGCTCTGCGCGCGCTTCGGCCCGTGGCAGGAATGCTGGTGCTTGAAAGGCCGGGCGGGCGACGCGAACGAGATTCGCGGGCACGAGGTCTGCCTGCCGAAGCAGCTAGTGAGCGAGCCAGGCGGCTGCGCCATGGTTGCCTAAACCCAATTAGCTTGGCAGTCGCCAGGATGTGATGCCGACGACGGGGCCGATGATCTTGAACTCTCGACACACCACGGGAGTACGCGTGTGGGCAGTCTCGCTGACCAGGCAGTCGCCCACGTCCGTGCGCGCATAGGTCTTGACCACCATGCCCGCCGCTTCGCCGCCGGCATCGGTAACCAGGGCCAGGACGACCTTCCCGATCTGGTAGGCCCGGTCGGGGTTGATCCACACCACGTCGCCGTCGTAGATGCCGCGGCCGGCCATGCTGTCACCCTTGACCATGACCCCGAAGCCGGTGTGGCCAATCAAGCTTTCTCGGCCCGGGGGCGGGTACTCCAGGTGGTCCGGATCGGGCGGGCTCTCCCGATCGCGCGGGTCGCCACACGAGCCCCAGCGGAAAACTGGCAGCGGCCGCGCATCTGGCGGACGGAGCTGATCGAGACCGCCAAGCACATTCGTGCCGGCCGTACTTGCGGGATCTTCATGGCTCGGGCTGGTTGCCTGGATCACCTGGTCGAGGGGTGAGACCAGGCCAGCGTTGTTGAACAGGGCGTCGGAGGTGCGCAGGTTGAGGGCGCGGGCGATCGCGTCGAGCCTGAATTTGCCCGGGCTAGGTAGCCGGCCGAGCTCCAACTGGGCGACGTACCCGTGCGAAACGCCGGCAGCCTCAGCCAGATGGCGCTGGCTCCAGCCCTGAGCGCGGCGTAAGCCGGCAATGCGCTGGCCAAGCGCGCGCGGGTCGCTGACACTGTGCATGTGCTTAGTATAACGGGCAAACCGGAGGCTAAATGGATACAATAATGAGCAGGAGGGCAACGTTGCGCATGGATCCTGGTTCGTGGTGGCAATCGCTCGGCGGAGGGGCCGCGATTGCGGCGGTGCTCACCCTGCTGCGCCTGGTGGTCGAGTATCGGTTGCGTGGCAACGACCGCCGCACCGAACACGAAGAGCGCCGGCGCCGCCAGCAGGCCGACGCCGAGATGCGGCTGGAACGCGTGCTGCTGGATCGGTTGGCCGACGCAGATCGTCGCATGGAGCGCGTGGCGCTCGACCTGCAGGCTGAGCGCCTGCGCTGCGGCACGCTAGAGCACGAGCACGCGCTTGTGCAGCAGGCGTACGCCCTGCTGAAAGAACAGCACGCCAGCCTACAAGCCGAGCACGCGCGCGACCAGCAGCTACGCAGTCGGATCAGCAACTAGCGCCCCGCACACCGCTCAGAGTTCTGAGCGGAGCAAGTCGTCTGGCGCGTCTTCCCTCCCTTGGAGAACTAATCCCTAGCGCAAGCCGGCCACGCGGGTCGCCCATCTATCACATCGTTTTCGCTGGCAGCCATAGCTGACGAGCTGTCTGCCAGCGTCTGACGCTGTGGCTTGCTCTTGCCGGTACGTATGTGTCCAGCAGCTCGGCCGTCGGGAAGCCGAATGCGAGAGCACCGCACGCACGGTTTGAGAGGCGGCTGCTGGCGACGCAGCGGCTGCGGTGGGTCGGACACCATGCACCTGCTGGGCCACCAACCGGACTGAGTCCGCCACCTACCGCTCGCTGGCCAGACAGTGGCCTACGTCAGCGGCTGCACCTAGGGAGGTCGGGCCGCGGTCGTTTGCTAGAGAACCGCTGCCACGCCGGAGTCGGCTGAGTGGCTACTGTCGGCTGCCCAGTGGCCCCTCATAACTCAGGACGAGCGGCTGCTCCTGTTCGGTGATCGGGACCGTCTCTTCCATGATCGCTTGCAGTCCAGTGGCGGCTTCGGCTTCCTCGACGAGCGGTCGTTTGAAGATCCACACGCCGGCGTCGATAGCGACCAGTTCCCAGCGTAGCTTGCCGACCGTGTTGGCGCGAAGCTCGGTATCCGGTTCGAGCGGATTGCCGATCGACACCAGCTTGTACTCCCAACCGGGCAAATGCGATGGTTTGTGCATGCGAGTCTCCCAAATTGAGGCTAATCTGCCGGCTGGTCTACAAACCAGGGTTGCCTGCTTGCAACGGGCGGTGACTGGTCACCGACGTAGTCGTACGCCAGCTTCGAAATACGAGCGATGCTGCTCGCCGACTCGTCAGGCGTGCCGCCTTCCGTCAGTACCGCTACAACATAGCTGCCGCGGGGGCTGAACACGACGCCCACGTCGTTGCGCGCCTGGGGCAGGTCGCCCCATTTGTGAGCGACCTTGACCCAAAACGGTAGCTCGTCGGCCAGCCAGGTCGCGGACTGTTTCAGCTCGAGCAACCGCAGTGCCGCTTGGGACACGCGTTGATTGACAAGTTGGCCAGTCGCCAGATCGACCAACACACGCGCCATGTCGCCGGCCGAGGTGGTGTGCTCTGCAGCAGCAGAAAGCTGAGCGTCGGCGCGATGGTCGACCAGGCGGGTTGCCCGCAGCCCGATCCGGTCGTCCAGAGCGTTGATGGCCGGCACTCCGACCGCATCCAGGAGCACCAGCGACGCGATGTTGTCACTGTCCTGGATCATCAGACGGGTGAGCTCGCGAACCGTCAGGCGGTCACCGACACGGGCTTGCAGTACCCCGCTGCCGTCTGTCCAATCTTCGGGGCGGATCTGGAGTTTGCTTTCGGGATCGAGCTGGCCAGCGTCTTCCTCCGCCAGCACCTCGACCAGGATTGGCAGCTTGAATAGACTGGCAGCAGGAAAGACCCGGTCGCCGTTCAGGCTGGCCGCCGCCCCATTCTGCAGGCTGACCACCACGGCGCCGAGTCGACCGTGCGCCGGCGAGCCGCCGACCGTCTCTAGGCGAGCCTGCAGGACCGGGTCCGGGTGCTCAGCCAGCGACGGTGCCGGCACTGTCGCCCCCGGCGGACGCGCGAACATCAACCCCGATAGCGCGTCCCCGATGGTTGCGGGACCCAAACTCACCACCGCGGCCACTGCCAACAGGATGAGCAAGGTGAGCCACCTCCGCACCACAAGTGCCAGCGACGACGCGTGCCGAGCGGAGCCCGGACGGCGCTGATACGCGCGGCGTGTCGGTTTGACTCGCGGCTGGCCCTGGGCGAAGCGGTGCGGTCGGGAGGTGGCCGGGAGCATGCTTGGCGGCCGACGAGCCACGGATCGTCCTGACGTGCCTAC
Source organism: Chloroflexota bacterium (assembly GCA_051006215.1). GTDB lineage: Bacteria > Chloroflexota > UBA6077 > UBA6077 > CF-72 > CF-72. The sequence goes on along the minus strand of JBPCIO010000005.1, from coordinate 71,182 downwards.
CCTGCGGCCAGCCTAGAACGGCGGCGGGATGACCAGTTTCGTGCCGATGCGCAGTACGCGCGGGTCGGCAAGGTTGTTCAGGGCCTGGATGCGCTCGACACTCGTGCCGAACTGGGTGGCAATCTTGCCGAGGGTATCCCCAGACTGCACGGTATACGTTGGCTGAAGCACTCTGGCCGCAGCCTGGATCTCGCGCGGAGCCTCAGCGGCAGGTGCCGCGTTGCTGGCGTTCGGACTGGCAGAGCCGAGCGCGGGAGCAGCAGCGCCAGCCGCGGACCCAGCGCTCACGGGCGTACCCGCCGAATCGGGCTGGCCGCCGCTCGCCAGCAGAGCTGGCACCGGCTCGGGTCGGTTGATGGTCTGCAGCAGGCCAAATCCAAGGCCGAGCACCGCCGCGAGCACCGACACCGCCGCAATGCTGAGGGCATTGCGCTGTAGCCACGGCGCCGAGCGCTGTCGGTGGCGGCGCCCGCGCCGTTGGGCAGGCGGTCGCTCGAGATCGTGCGGGTCGCGTCGCCGGCGGGTCGACGGTTCTGGATCCGCGTTCGAGCGTGCAAGGACGGGGAACGGAATAAGGCGCTCCTGGGGGTCGCCGCTGGACTGCCCGCGTCGGCCGCCGGATGGCCAGAAGTTTGAAGAAAAGGGAGGCGATGGCATACGCAGACGGTGCTGACCGAAGCGCTGCACGAGACGGCGCCATGCCGGTTGTATCGCAGGCCCGGACCCAGGGTCAAGGTGGTGCAGGGTCAAAGGAAGCAGCCCGCGAAACATTTGCGCCACGAACGCGTTACACACCCCGGGCAACTCTCGAGCGCACTGATGGCCAACCACCTGTCCTTTGAAATACTCAGCGCACTCCACCAGAAGCGCACCTCCACGCCCGAGGACTCGAGCGCCAAGCGGCATCTGGCAACTTGTGGACGCTGCCGCTCGGAGCTGGAGTGGCTGCTGCGGATCCAGGGGCTGCCGGCCCAGTCGTGGGCTGGGCGGCGAGCCGCGCCGAGCGCAGTCGCGCGGGCTGACTTCTAAGCTCGTCTGTCGACGCGAGGCTATACTTCGCGGCTATGTTGCTGACCCGTCGACAGGTCATGCCTGTCATGCTCGGGGCTGGCGTGGTCTCAATTGTCGCTGCTTGCCAGGCGCCAGCAGGACCTCGGTCTTCAGCCCCGACAGCCGTCTCAGAGGCAGCCAATCCCCTGGTCAAGCCGCGAGCAACTGGCGCCGAGCTTACCGCCGTGCAAGCCAGCAGCGAGCTCGCACAGGGACGTAACCGCTTCGCGCTGGGCCTGATCGACGCGCGAAATCAGCCCATCACGGACGGCACAGTGGGTGTCAGCTTCTTCAAGCTGCTGGCGAATGGGTCGGCTGAAAAGCGGGCAGATGCCGCGGCGGTCTTCCGTTCCGTGGGTGGCGCCAGCAAAGGCATCTGGGTGACTACGACGACCTTCTCGGAGACCGGGCCGTGGGGGGCGCAGGTGACCCTCGATCCTGGTTCGGCCACGAGCAACACTCCGAAACTGGCCAGGATGAATTTCGAGGTTCGGCCGACATTCAGCGCACCTGGCTACGACGCTCCTGCGCCGCGTTCAGCGTCGCCCACCGAGCGCGACGTGAATGGCGACACGGCGCGCATCTGCAGCAACACACCGGCCTGCTCGCTGCACTCGACGAGCATCGCCGAGGCGCTCAATAGTGGCCAGAAGCCGCTCGTGGTGTTGTTCGCGACGCCTGCACTGTGCACCAGTGCGACCTGCGCACCCGAGCTGCAGGCGGTCCAACAGCTGCACTCCACCTACGCCGAGCGCGCCAACTTCATCCACGTCGAGATTTATCAGTTCCCTTTCGACGGTCAGCATGTCGCCAGTACGGTCGACGAGTGGGGCCTGCCGAGCGATCCGTGGGCCTTTATTGTCGACAAGACGGGTATCGTGCGGGACCGCTTCGAGGGCGCCGCACCCGTAGAGGAACTGGAACCCGCGCTGAGGGCGGTCTTGTCGTAGGGAACTAGTTCGGGTTCGTCGCGTCGGTAGCCGACAGCGCCACGAGCGTGCCCTTGTCTTCACGGTACGTCACGACCACCGGGTCGGCTAGAGCCATGTGCTGACGCATATGGCCTGGCGTCATCAGATGAGACGCCCCCGAATTGAAGCCGGGGTCGGTAACGAACAGCATCTCCTGGCCAGCATCGGTACGCAGGCTGAAGCGATCCACCTGCTGGATGCCGGGACTCTGCACCTCGAGCAGAACGCCGCGGACTGTCTGGGAGCCTGCTGCCACTGAGGGCGCCGCGCAGCCCACCACCGATTGCAGCAGCAGGACGGCCAGCAGGACGCTTCGCCTCAGCCGCGCAGCTCCTTCAGCCGCTGAAAAAAGGCTGGCACGATCATCTTCCAGTCGCCCACAACTCCGTATCGAGCGTACTTGAAGATATTGGCATCCGCGTCACGGTTGATGGCGACCACGTTGCGAGCGCCCGAGATGCCGGCGATGTGCTGCACCGCGCCACTGATGCCAATGGTGATGTACAGGTCTGGCGCAACGGTTGCACCCGGGAGGCCGATCTGGAGTGATGGCGCCACCCAGCCCGCGTCGGTTACCGCGCGGGTGGCGCCCACCGCCCCGCCGAGCAACAGCGCCAGCTCCTCCACGACGTGCCAGTTCTCGGGGCCCCCCAGACCGCGTCCGCCCGAGACGATGACTTTGGCATCTTTGAGGCGCGGTCCGGTCGTGGCCTGCTCGCGTATTTCCTCGAGGACTTCGATAGCCGCTTCAAACGCCGGAATTGTGAGCGCCTCAACCTTGGCATCCTTTGGTGTGGCGGGCTCGGCAGTCTCGAAGGAGCGCGGGCGCAGCGTCACGACTTTGGGCGAGGTGCTGATCGAATACTCGGCTATGGCGCTGCCGCCAAAGACTGGCTTGGTGATGATCAGCTCGCCGCCGTCGATGCGTAGCGCGGTCGCGTCGGTGACCAGACCGCCTCCAAGACGGTAGGCGAGCGAGGCTGCAAGGTCGCGGTTCGCACCAGCGTGCGTGAGCAGCACGACATCCGGCTGCACACGCTGACAGGCGTGTTCGGCAGCCGAGAGCATCCATTCGGGTGACGGCGGGGTCGGACCATCACTCTCGGCAATGAGCACGCTTTCGACGCCGAGTTGGCCCAGTCCGCCAGCCAGAGTCTGCACGTTGTTGCCAGCCAGCACGGCCGTGACCGGCCCACTTCCGAGCTGCTGCGCTAGCCGGGCTGCCTCGCCGGCCAGTTCGGCAGTAGTGGCAGAAAGCTGCTCGCCCGAGGCTTCGGCTATGAGCACTACGCCTGGCATGACTAGACCAGCCTCGCTTCACGCAGTTTGTCCGCCAGCTTCGTGCCGGCTTCGCTAGGTGAGTCAGCTTCGATCAACTCGACGCTGGCCTCACGCGTTTCGACATACAGTCGGCGCAAGTGCACCATGTCAGCTTTGGTATCCACCCCGAGGTCGGCTGCCGACCAGACCGGTATCTGGGCGCGGCCGGCGGCCATGATGCCCTTGAGGGGCGGGTAGCGTGGCTCGTTAATCTCACTCGATACGCCGAGCAGCGCTGGAAGGCGCACCTTGAGACGCTGGTAGCCGTCTTCGACGATCCGTTCTGCGACGACTGACTCCGCCGAGGGTTGGTCGATTTTCTGCACCGGCGAGACCGCGGGCAGCCCAAGGTGGGCTGCCACGCCTAGGTGGACTTGACCACCGTCAGTGTCCGACGCCTGCCGACCACACAGGATAAGGTCGACCTGGCCCAGCTTCTGTATGGCGGCGGCCAGGGCGCGTGCCGTCGTCGTGCTGTCGGCGCCGTTGAGGGCCGGGTCGTTCACGTGGACGGCAGCGTCAGCCCCCATCGCAATCGCACGCTTCAGTGCGTCGCGGGCCGAGTCGGGCCCCAAACTGACGACGGTGACCTTGCCGCCCAATTGCTCCTTCAGGCGCAGCGCGGCTTCGAGGGCATGCGCATCGTAGCCATTCATCACTGGAGCGACCCCGGTGGGCGGGATGACGGTCCTGGTCGCCTCGTCCACTTTGAAGTGGGACGGCGGGATATCTGGGTCGGGGACTTGCTTGACCGTGACGACGATGTCCATCAGGAACACAACGTTAGCAAATGCGCTGGCCTGGTCCCGGAATCACGACTCAGGTGGCGTGAGCGCCTCGGCCACGATCTCGGCGATGTCCCGCACCGCGAATCGCTCGTCCACGTTGAGCGCACGTACGCCGTCCTCGAACATGGTCACGCAGAATGGGCACGCGACCGCAACCCCGTTCGCCTTGGTATCGATGGCTTCGTTCAAGCGATTGTGACTGATGCGCGTGCCACGCTTTTCCTCCATGAAAGCGCGCGCCCCGCCGGCGCCACAGCAGAAGCCTCGTTCGCGACACCTGGGCATTTCGGCGAACCCGCCCGCCACGGAATTCATCACCTCACGCGGCTCGTCGTAGACGTCGTTGTATCGACCCAGATAGCACGGATCGTGGTAGGCGAAGCCATGGCCCTGCAGCGTCCCGGGCGCTGTCTGAAGACGCCCCGACTCGATCAGCTCCTGGATGAACTGGCTGTGGTGGACGACGGCGTAGTTGCCCCCCAGCTCGGGGTACTCGTTCTTGAGGGTGTTGAAGCAGTGCGGGCAGCTGGCCACGATGCGCTTGCCGGAGCTGTACTGGTTGAGGCGCTCGATATTGGTTTGCGCCAGGGTCTGGTACAGGTACTCGTTGCCTGCGCGGCGAGCTGGGTCGCCACTGCAGCCCTCCTCGCGACCAAGAATGGCGAAACGCACGCCGGCCGCGGCAAAGATCTTCGCCAGCGCCGTCGCGACGCGCTGGTTGCGGGCGTCGAACGACGACATGCAGCCGACCCAGTAGATGACCTCCAGGCTGCTCACGTCTTCGACTTGCGAGAGCTCCTGGACCCCGGCCGCCGAGGCCCACTCGGCCCGCGTGCTGGCCGGGAACGAGTACGGATTGCCGTTGCGCTCGAGGTTGTTGAACAGCGTCACCAGCTCCTGTGGGAATTTGCTCTGCTCGAGGACCAGGTTGCGACGCATCTCGACGATGAGCGGCACGTGCTCGATCTGGACGGGGCACTGCTCCATGCAGGCTCGACAGGTCGTGCAGTCCCACAGCTCATCTTCGGAGACGACGTCTCCGATAAGGTTGGCGACGAGCGGTAGCTGCTGCAGGCTGGGCTGCTCGGGTGCCGTGAGCTCGTTTCCCTGCACTCCGGCTTCTGCGAGGCGTGGGCCGGCTGGGCCAGCCAGGAGTCCGGCCTGACGATTCATATACGCCCCGATCTCGACGATGAGCTGACGCGGCTTCAGGGGTTTGCCGGTGTTGAACGTTGGGCAAAAATCAAGACAGCGGCCACAGCGCATGCACGCGTCGAAGTTGAGGAGCTGTTTCCAGGAGAAGTCTTCGAGTTTGGCAACCCCGAAGCGTTCCTGCTCTTCGATATTCTTGATTGTGCTCAGCGCGGCTTTAGGCTCCGTTGCGCGCAAAAACACGTTGGCTGGTCCAGTAAAGATGTGGGCCAGCTTGGATACCGGGATGTACACCAGCAGAGCGGTGTTGGCCAGCATGTGCGACCACCAGGTGACCGTATGCGCGCCCGCGAGCACGCCTGGATCGAGATTGCCGAGCGCGAGCGACAGCGGATACGACACCCAGTGGATCGGCGCGGCTGGATCGTGCGTGGCCGCCAGCCGCAGGGCCTGCAACAGAAAGCCCGTCAGACCCAAGAACAGCAGCATGCCCAGCACCAGCGCGTCGTCGGACAGGTTGCGTCTGAACCTGGGTAGTCTCTGAGCGTAGCGACGGTAGACCGCCATCAGCAGGCCGATCACAAAGAGCAAGCCGAAGAGGTTTATGACCAGCTTGTAGGCTACGTAAAAGCCGCCCTGATAAAAGCTCAGGCCGAGGTACGGGCGCACGATGTCGGCTTCGAGCAGCACTATCAGCGTCCCGATGAACAAGACGACGAAGCCCCAGAAAATGAACAGGTGCATGAGGCCGGAATAGATGTAGCCGGGACGGATGAGCCGTCGATGCAGGAACGTGACTGCAAGGGCGTGCCGCAGACGCTCCGAAACGTGGTCTATCGGACCACTCGCCAGTGAACGGCCTCGCCGCCACATGCGGTAGCGGCGGGTGCCGCCATAGGCCAGCAGCAGTGCCTGGACAGCCACCAGGACGTACATCACCGCGAAGGCTCCCTCCCCGACGTTCCAGCCGATCTGGCGGGTGGGCATTCAGCGTTCCGGGGTTGCTTCGTCGGAGTGGGCGACCAGCGAGCCAGGTAGCAGTCTCACCTCGCGGCGAGCCAGGCTGTTCCCCAGCCATCCACCGCCGACGAGGGTCAACAGCGCGCCCGGCGCAACAGCCTGGCCGGTGTGCGCGAACACCCCAGCCGAAGTCAGCACGATGCCCATGATCATCACCAGCGCCGCGATGGCGGGCTCCAGCCCCACAGCGCGTATGGTATCCCTGCGGTCAATTCTCGGTGGGCACACTCTGCCGAGCGGGTCAACCGAACTCGCCCGTTCCCGGCCGGGGCAGATGTCCTCAGTGGCAAGTTGAACGCCCAGTCCGCGTGCGTTGGCAACCCTATCGCACGTTCTCTGGCCAGACTGGGGCACGTGCAGCGCGGCTTGGCCGGCTGTGAAAGCAGCCGGACTTCGCCGTTCGTGCGCGGGCAGCGACCTCGGGATCAGAGGTACGCGCCTCGTCGATTGAGCCCGAGGCTATACTCCCGAAGTGCGGCCCTGGCTGGCAGTCGGGCTGGGGTGCGTGACGGGCCTGGGCATGCAGGTCGTGTTTGGCGCGCTCCTGGCTCAGACACGGGCGGGTGCGTCGTGGCTGCTGGCTTATCTGCCGCTGTGTCTTGGCCTGGGCCTGGCTGGCTACGTGACGGGCCACCTGGCCGGCAGGTGGCAGGTCGGCTACGCGGCGCTCATGGCGGTCGTGTACATTCTGGCGACGGCAACCGTTCAGGCCGCGCGGGATGCGATGATCGCCCACGAGTTTGGGTTGGCAGCCTTGGCACCCCTCGACTTTGTCCAGCTCACGCTGAGCGACGTGCTGGCTATGACCGCCGCCAGTTGCGGTGGCTGGGTAGCGGAACGCTTTCAGGTCAGTCCGGGCCCAAGCTGAGCCAAAAATTGCGCCACTCGTTCGACAACGGAGGCTGTTTGTAGCAGCTCCAGCACAGGACACTGGACCGCCGCCCGAAGCACCGCCCAATTTGGCGGACAGTCCCTGACGGCACGTGCTTCGATGCTGCCACCCGCGGGTGGCTCGAAAATGGGATCGATCAACACCAGACCCGCCACCCGGCCAGCGTGCCATGCGGAGATCAGCAGCGCGGCCAGGCACCCGAGACGCTCGGCTACCACGACTGGCGTGGCAAAGCCGAACTGGTCGAGTAGCGCGAGCAGGTCCGCCGCATCCACCTGGTACGGGCTTGCGCCGCGCGGCTTCACGCTCACGACGCGATACCCGGGTGCAAGCGCCTCGGCCAGCCCGTTCACAATGCTGTCGTCGGGGGATAGCGGATCGGGAACGTGCACCAGCGGGCCGACCGCACCCGGCCAGTCACGCAGCTGAAGATCCACCTCGGGCAGCTCGATGGTTCGCTCGAGGCAGACACGTAGTCGCCAATCGTCCACCCCGCGAGTCGGACCGATGCCCGCCGTTATGTGCGAGGCGGGCCGGCGATAGCGGTCACGAGGTGCTCCGGGTCGATCCACCGCCTGGCGGCGTCGGTCACCTTGTCGCTCGTGAGCGACCGGACGATATCTGGATAGCGCTCCAGGTAGTCAAGCCCGAGGTTGTACAGCTCGATCTCACCCATCACTGCCGCGGCGCCCTCGTTGGTCTCGAGTTGACGCGGTAAGCTTCCGAGCAGGCTACTGACGCCGTCGATCTGCTCTTGAGGCGTCGGCCCGTCGGCCAGGAAGCGCCTGAGCTCGACATCGATGCTTTCCAACGCCCTGTTCAGGTTGCTTGGGTTCACCCCAGCTCGCATGAGCCAGGCGCCGCGCCCGTAGCTACCCTGCAGCTCTGAATACGCGTGATAGGCGAGGCCCTGCTCGTCGCGCACCTTTTCGCCGAACCGGCCCATGAAGTACATCCGGCCCAGGATGTGATTGGCAAAGCTCAATGCGTAGTAGTCGGCCGCGGCACGATCGAGGGTCGGAAGACCGATCGAGACGTCCGCCTGAGTCTTGCCTTCCATTTGGACCTCCCGCAACTGCTTGCTCGGTAAGTCCGTGCTCGGAAGCGAGGCTTCGACGGGTTCGGTGCGGGCACGCGCCCAGTCGCCAAGGGTGCGTTCTGCTATGGCCGCGGCTTGCTCGAAAGCGACATCGCCGACGACGATCAGCGTCGTCTGGTTCGGGCCGTACCAGGCGCCGTGAAACGCGCTCAGGTGTTGGCGCGAGGCTGAACGCACGCTTTCGGCTGTGCCAACCGTCAAGCGATGGTAGGGATGCGTGGCCGGGTAGGCGAGCTCGCGCCACGTGCGCTCCGAGACAAAGCGCGTGTTGTCGCCCATCTCCTTGAGATCGGTGAGCGCCTGACCCTTCAGTTTTTCCAACTCGTCAGCTGGGAACGTAGGCCGCAGCAGCAGCTCGGCGAGGATCTCCGCGGCGCGTGAGAAATCGTCGCTCAAGCACTTGATCGACACAGCTACCAGCGCGTAACCGACATCGACAGACAGACCAGCCCCGATGCCGTCGAGCTCCTCCGCGAGAGCGGCCTTGGCGATGTGCTCGGTGCCCTGGCGCAGCATGCGTCCGGTCAGTCCGGCGATCCCGTGTTCGGTAGGCGTCTCGCGGCTCGCACCCGCCCGCACCAGGGCCCGGAGCGTGACCGAAGGATTGCTAGCCGCGCGGTTATGTAGCAGGACGAGCCCATTGTCGAACGCCACTCGCCGCGGCCGTAGGGCGCTCTCGGCGACGCCAGTCATGAGCGGGGCTCTGCGCCGTCACTCGAGGCGGGATTCTGAGCCATCGGGCTAAACCAGCCGGTTGTGCGCTGCTGCTCGACCAGGTACGTGTTGGCGACGCGCTGGACGTCGTCGGACGTGACGTTCTGGAGCGCCCGCGGAAACGTTTCCCAGGCGGCCGGATCGCGCGCCACCAGGTCCATGAACCCAAGGGCAAAGCCCTGGTTGGTAACCCCTTCCAGTGAATAGACCACCTGGGCATGCAGCTGGCGCCGCGTGCGAGCCAACTCGTCGGGTGTGACGCCCTGGCGCTGAATCCGCTCGACCTCGGTCAGGATGGCTGCTTCTGCTCGGGCTGGTTCGACTCCGTCGCGCAGGGTGGCGTCCACGCCGAACAGGTACGGATCGAGCGTCAACTCGAAGCCGGCTGAAACAGAACTGGCAATCTCACCATCGACGAGCGCGCGGTACAGGCGTGAGCTGCGGCCGAGTCCCCGCGCGCCGCCCCAGGCGATGGGGCTCGACGCGCCGCCAAGGACCGAGCTCAGCACAACCATGGCCGCGGCGTCGATGTGACTGGCTTCAGGAGCGTGATACGCCAACATGACATAATGAGTGGGTCCTGGCCGGCGAACCATCACCCGCCGCTCGCCCGTCTGGGGCTGCTCTTCAATGGTCAGCGCCGGCGGAGTCTGCCCGGCAGGGTGCTTGTCGAACTCGGCGTGGATCTTGTCCAGGAGCTCCGAGGACGAAAAATCGCCCGCGATCACCATGGTCGCGTTGTTGCTCATGTAATAGCGCTTGTAGTGCTCGTACAGATTTTCGCGAGTCATGGCGCGCAAGTCGCTCTTGGGGCCGATCACGCCAAGTCGGTAGGGGTGTTCGCGCCAGGCCACCGCCTGGACTTCCTCGCGTAACCAGAACTCGGGGTAGTTTTCGCTGCCCTCGCGCTCGCTGATGACGACGCTGCGCTCGGCTTCAGCTTCGTCCGGCTCGATGCGTGTGTCGTACATGCGATCTGACTCGATCGCCAGCGCCAGGTCGATCTCAGCGGCGGGCAGCGTTTCAAAATAGGCCGTGCAGTCGATCCAGGTAAAGGCGTTGAGCGTGCCACCGCGGCGCGAGATCTCTTTGGTGATTTCGCCTTTGCCGAAGCGTTTGCCACCCTTGAAGAGCATGTGCTCGACCCAGTGGGAGACACCGGTCGTACCGGGCAGCTCGTTCCGACCGCCGACGTGATACCACATCCACACGCCAACCAGGGGGCGCTCGCGTACCTCGCGGAGGATGACCCGAAGGCCATTGTCCAGCGTCGTTTGCTGGAAGGATGCCGAAGCCGACACGGACACTGCCATGTCGCTAATCGTACTGCCTCAACCTGCCGTGACCCGCAGGTACGCCGTTTAACCCGAACGGGCGCTGGTGGTCTGACCGTCAGCTATCTGGTTCAGAGCCGAAGTGGACGGCCGGTCCTCGGCTTTGAGCGGCAAGTGCGCGCTCAGCCGGGCTGCGGTTTCGCCTGGTGCTGAGGCCTGGCCGGGATCCCGTACGCCGCCCGAAACGATCATCATCAGTTCACGGCTGCACGATTGGACCTGAGCGGGTGCGATACGGCGTGGCCTGCCAAGTGCGCGCTGAAGGATGCCTGACCGAAGCAGGTACACCTCAATTTTCAGGCTGTCCTGATCAAAGCTCGCGTCCATCAGCCGACCGACGCGGCTGCCATCATCGCCGACCACTTCGAGCCCGCTCAGGCTGGAGGCGTCCAGCCAGTGGTTATGCGCCGCCGGGGCAGCCCCAGCGCCGTCATCTCGCGCCGCCGCGGTCAGGATAACGGCGCTCCGACCCACGCGCCGAATGCTGGCCGCCAGTATCCGTTGGGCCTGGTCGGTGCTGCTACTGCCAACGTCAAGGGCGGCCAGACGACCGCTGACGGGATCGACCTGAAAGTCGAGCACGCTGCCAATCCTGCGCGCCAACTTTGGATCGATGACAGGAAGTCCACGAAGGTCCTTCAGGCGCATGGTCAGATAGTCTCCCTCCCACTGATCATTATCCTCCACTGCCGGCCGCCAGGCGCGCTCGAGCGACTTGGCTAACCGGCTACGGTGGGACGAATCTCAAACGTCGAGAAGTGCTCAATGGGCTCATCCCAGCCGACACGCATCTCACGTACGTAGGCGCCCGGCGGACCTTCGTTGCACCAGCGCAGCATGTCGTCGACCCGTGTCCGCGGACCTTGAATGACTGCCTCGAGGGCGCCAGAATCGAGGTTCCGCACCCAGCCGCTTAGCTGTTGACGGCGCGCCACCTCAGCGGCCAAGTAGCGAAAGCCGACTCCCTGCACGCGACCGAACAATCGCACATGCGCGCGACATTCAGATCCGCCGCTCTGGGCCACGGCTAGGCTTGGCGCAGCTCAGCAGCCCGCAGGGTCTGCTCGGCGAGCACCGCCACCGTCGTCGGCCCGGTGCCGCCCGGTACGGGCGTGATTCCGCCAGCGATCTCAGCTACCGCGTGTGTCTGCACGTCGCCAAGCATCGCGCCGTCCGCTCCAGGGTGTGTGCCGAAGTCCAGCACTATCGATCCGGCTTTGACGTGCTCGGGTCCAATGAGGCCCGGGCGCCCAGCCGCCACGCACAGGACGTCTGCCTCACGGGTGAGCTGTTCCAAGTTGATCGAGCGACTATGGCACACCGTCACGGTGGCGTCGGCGTCAATCAGCAGCACGGCCAGCGGCATGCCCACGACAGGGCTGCGACCGACAACCACCACCCGGGCTCCTGACAGGCGCACGCCATAGTGCTGCAAGATTCGCAGCCCTCCCAGCGCCGTTGCCGGCGCAAAGGCGGGGCGACGCTGTGCGAGTCGGCCCAGGTTGGCCGGGTGCTGTCCGTCCACGTCTTTGCCAGGATCAATTTTCTGTACAGCTGCTACGGCATTCACCCCGTTGGGCAGAGGCGTCAGCAGCAGAATCCCGTCCACCTCGTCATTGCGGCTGAGGCCGCCCACCACGTCCAGCAGCTCAGCGCCCAGGGCGGTGCCAGACGTGACGGTCAGGCCACGCCGCGCGAATTGGCGCTCGATCTGGCGAGCGTACGCCGCGGCGGCCGGATCGTCCGCGCCGCTGAGCAGTGCCAGGTGTGGCTGGCGGCCGAATCGGGACGCGAACGCAGCCGCCTGCAGCTCTACAACACCCCAGATCGTGGCCGCGACAGGGCGCCCGTCGAGCAAGCGCGCGCTCACGCCTCAGGCCGCAAGCAATAGCTTGCCTCGCTCTGACTCGGGCGTGACCTGCCGAGACTGGATCATTTGAATGATGCGAGTTTGCATCTTGATGTCGCCGATCAAGCAGCCGCCGACGAGGCGGCCGTCCATGAAGAACAGACGCTTGTAATTGTGGTTCGGCGCGTCGAGCTGCTCCCAGCTCTCGAGATTAGCCACGTTCTCGGGGGTGAGACCCATAACCCGGATGCGCGAGTCGAACAGGCCCGTTGAGTACATCGGCACGTCGCTGTAGAACTTGCGGTCGCCCAGCATGTTGGCGCCGGCGATGCGCCCGTGGCTGACACTGTTGTTCCAGGTGCCCATCTGATTGTGCGCACCAATCGAGACGTCGAAGAACTCGGCCACGTCGCCCGCGGCAAAAACGTCCTGCACGTTCGTCTCGAGATACTCGGTCGTCACAATGCCGTTATTGGTTTGGATGGGCGAGCCAGCCAGGAAATCCATGTTCATCTTCACGCCCAGCCCGACGCCCAGAATGTCGCACTCGACAAACTCGTCGGTGGTGGTCGTGACGCCACACACTTGCCCATCCCGACTGTGGACTTCCTTCACTTCGCCGCCGTAGTGGATGTCGACGCCAGCCGCGCGAGCAATGTCGTCGACGAGCGCGCCGCCATTTTCGTCGAGCACACGCCGAAGGAAGCGCGGCCCGCGAATGAGCCACGTCACGTGCATGCCGTGATGGCGGAAGGCTTCCGCAAGCTCGTAGGCAATGTAGCTGCCGCCGACCACCACAGCCTGCTTGGCCGTGTTCATCCGCTCCCGTATCGCGGCGGCCTCGTCCCAATATTGAAAGTTGTAGATGCCGTGGACCTCGGGAGTCGCCCCAGGCGCGGGCAGCAGATTGGGGCGGCCGCCCGTGGCTATGAGCAAGCGCTCGTACGGGAAGGACTGGCCGTCCGCTGACGTGGCCACACGGGCCTCGGTATCGAGGGAGGTGATAAGCGTATTGACGAGCAGCTTGATACCCTTCTGCTCGTGCTGTTCTGGCGTTCGCAGAAAGACCTTTTCACGTTTGGCCTCGTCGCGTAGGAACGGCGGTAGTGCGACGCGGTTGTAGAGCGGGTACGGTTCGTTGGTGAGGAGGGTGATTTCCCCCTCGGCGTCGGTTTTTCGTATGGTCTCGGCCGCGTAGGTGCCGGACGCACCATTGCCGATAATCAGATAGCGCTTGCGCGTGGAGGTGGCCAAGCAGCAGCGAGCCTCCCGGAGTGATGACAGGTCAGCAACGCCTGAGGGGCGTAGCGCGACGGTGATGAATCGTACCGACAGTCTACCACCGGATGCTCTGGAACCCGATGCGAAATACCGCGAAGTCCTCAAATGGGTGTGGTCATTTTCAGCCCGACCCCGCACGCCCGAGGAAATGTCCAGACAGAGAGCAACGAAGCTCGACCGCATGCGCGCGCTGCTGGCCGGCCTCGATCACCCTGAGCGAGAGTTTCCGTCGGTGCTGGTGGCCGGCACCAAGGGCAAGGGCAGCACGCTGGCCATGCTCGATGCCTGCCTCCGCGCCCAGGGCGTGCGTACCGGGCGTTACACTTCGCCCCACCTGGTCAACTGGCGCGAGCGCACCTGCGTAGACGCACAACCAATCGGCGTAGAGTCCGTAGTGGCGTTGGCTGGGCCCGTCCGGCGTGCGCTCGACAATTTGGCGCCGGCGCTCGGGCAGCCGACAACCTTCGAGGTGGGTACCGCGTTTGCCTTTCTGTATTTCGCGCGGGGCTTCGAAGAGCCGATCGAGTTGGCGGTGGTCGAAGTCGGCACGGGCGGTCGATTCGACGCGACCAACGTGCTTGAGCCGCTGGTTTCGGTCATCACTCCGATCAGCTACGACCACACGCCGACGCTGGGCAACACGCTGTCAGAGATCGCCTGGCACAAAGCCGGCATCTTGCGCCCAGGCCGCCCAGGTGTTCTGGCGCCCCAGGTCGACGAAGCTCGACTCGCAATTGAGCGCGAGGCGGACGCGCTCGGCAACACCCTCGACGAGGTCGGCCGCGAGTGGGTGTGGTCCGCCGTTGAGTCGGAAGCGCGCGGCAGCTCGGCCGTAGCGCCGATCAGGATCGCATCCAAGCATGCTGAGTTCGAACCGCTGGTCGCGCAGGTAGGGTTGTTGGGCGACCATCAGCGCGACAATGCCACCACGGCTGTGGCGGCGTTGTACGTGCTCGGCGGGATTGAGCCTCGTTTCGCGGTCAGCAGGTCAGCGCTTCAGTCTGGGCTGACCAGCGTGGACTGGCCCGGCCGGCTGCAGGTGATATCCGCGCGGCCGCTGGTCGTGCTCGACGGGGCTCACAATGCCTCATCCGCAGCGGCCTTGCGGGCCGCGCTCGAGAGCGCCTTTGCGTTCGACAGGCTGCACCTGGTCGTAGGCATCAGCGCGGGCAAGGATGCCCGCGGAGTGCTGGACGCCATCCTGGCGGACACCAGCGAACCGAACGTCTATCTGACCCGTTCCGACCACGAACGGTCGGCGGTACCTGCTGATCTGGAGGCGCTCGCGCGCGCCGCTGCGCCTGGCGCGCAGGTGGGCGCGTACGCCAGCCTGCCGGCCGCTCTCGAGGCAGCCACGGCTGCCGCTGGTGCCCACGACCTGGTGCTGGTAACCGGCTCGTTGTTTCTGGTCGGAGAGGCCCTGGTATGGTGGCGCCGCTCGCCTCGGTGATCGTGCCGACCCTGAACGGGGCACATCTTCTGTCCGAGTGTCTGGATTCGCTGATGCGCCAGTCCTACGCGGAAATGGAGGTCATCGTTGCCGACGGGGCCTCTACCGACGGGACAGCCTCGATGTTGGCCAGGGCTTATCCGAGCGTGCGAGTGTTGCATCTACGCCGCAATGCTGGGTTCTCTGGCAATGTGAACGCAGGCATGCGGGCAGCCCGGGGCGAGGTGGTGTGCCTGCTGAACAACGATGCGCAGGCTGAGCCGGACTGGGTGGCGGTGTGCGTCGAGGCGCTGGGCAGGCAACCTGCCATAGGGTCGGTTGCCAGCAAGGTGCTGTTCTCTGATCGCCGCACCATCAACAGCGCCGGCGACAGCTTCGGTCGGGATGGTGCTGCCCGCCAGCGCGGGGCTGGGCAACCAGACGGCGAGGCCTGGAACAAGCCGGGTCCAGTCTTCGGCGCGATGGGCGGCGCGGCAGCCTATCGGCGGACGATGCTGGCCGACACGGGGCTCCTGGACGAGGCCTTCTTCATGTACCTCGAAGACGTGGATCTCGCCTTCCGGGCCCAGCTGCTCGGCTGGGGCTGCCACTATGAGCCGTTGGCGCGGGTATACCACGTCGGCAGCGCCACTGGCGGGGGCACCCTGGCCTCCTTTTATAACGGCCGCAATCTGATTCGCCTGCTCGCCAAGAACCTGCCGAGCCGACTCGTGCCCCGCATGCTGCCGCATATCCTGAGGTACCAAGCGCAGCGGGCGGCTGAGGCGCTAGGCGCGTGGCGTGGCGCCGCTGCCAGGGCCACGCTGCGTGGCCAACTGAGTGGTCTGGCCGGTCTACCCCGCCATCTGGCGGACCGCCCTCCCATTCAGCGCCGTCGGCGCGTCTCGGACGAGTCGCTATACGCGATGCTCAGTCCGAGTCCCCGCCCGGGCGCGTCCTGGTGAGCCCCGCCGTCTCAGTGGTCATCCCTGCCTACAACGAACAGGCGCGGCTGCCGTATACGCTCTCGGAAATCGAAGCGTTTTTGCGCCGACAGAACCTCGACTGCGAGGTGATCGTGGTCGATAACGGCTCTGAGGATGCCACCTCAGCCGTCGTTCAACAGGCCAGCGGCACCTTTGCTGGATTGCGACTATTGCGTACCGACGCCCGCGGCAAAGGCACAGCCGTGCGAACCGGAATGCTGGCAGCCAGGGGCAGTGTCGTGCTGTTTGCGGACGCCGATCTTTCCTGGTCGGTGGAAGACCTGCAGCGCTTCGTGTCTCTGGTGAGCGCCTCGCGGCCTGTCGTCATTGGCTCACGCGAAGGACTGGGTGCGCGAAGGATCGGCGAGCCTGGCTACCGCCACGTCATGGGGCGCGTTTTCAACCGCGTGGTCCAAGCCCTAGCTGTACCGGGAATCGAAGATTCCCAGTGTGGTTTCAAAGCCTTCACCGCCGAGGCAGCCCAGGCGGTCTTCAACCGCCAGCGAATTCATGGGTTCGGTTTCGATGTCGAGGTGCTCTATCTGGCCCGCCGGCTCGGGTTCGACGTGCACGTCGTGCCGCTGCGCTGGGAGCATAAAGAAAACAGCCGGGTCGCGCCCGTCGGCGACACGCTGGGCATGCTCTCAGACGTCCTGCGCGTTCGGATCAACGACTGGCGAGGTGTGTACGGGTTGCCGCGGTGATGAGGTCAACCGACTAGCCCGGCGGCGGGCTGCACAGGGTTGTGGCATCGACGTTGCTGACCCCGAGCCCTTGCAGGGTCGCGAGGGTTGGTCCGGCCTGGCTCGCAACTTGGGGCAATAGTTGGGCGCACGCGCCGCGCAACTGGCCGACCATTCCATACTGGTTGTAGAGCTGATCGGCCAGCCGAGCTAGCGGAGCAGCCGGGTCCCGCTCCCGCAACGCGTCCAGAGTGGTTCGGGAGTCGTCTTCGCGGCCGTCAGCCAGCAGGGTGACCAGTCCCCGGAATGCGGCGAAGTCATTGATCGCCGAAGTGGTCGCGCCAGTTTCAGTAGCTGCCGGCGGCGTGTTCACGACGCGGTCATACAGGGCTGCCGCGTCTTTGAGATTGCCACTCGCGAACGCAGCATTGGCCGCATTCAGTGTGTCGACACGACTGGCGCTGGTCGGCGGCGGCGAAGTCTGCGGGGCCGGAGCGGCGGTTGGCGCGGCCGGGGTGGGGGCCGCCGCGGGGGCGGCCGTGGGGGTTCCTTGTGCGGGTGGTTGACACCCGACCACCAGGAGCAAGCAGGCTGCAGCCAGCCAGCGGCGAGGGTCCATGAGTGAGGGTAACACCGTGTTAGGCTCTCGTCCGAGAGCCGTGGAGCAAGCCCACATCCGCAACTTCGTCATCATCGCGCATATCGACCACGGTAAGTCGACGTTGGCCGATCGGCTGCTCGAGCGGACGGGGACGCTCGCTCAGCGCGACATGATGGCCCAGGTGCTCGACGCAATGGACCTCGAGCGCGAGAAGGGCATCACGATCAAGGCCAAGGCGGTGCGCATGCAGTATCGCTCGGCTGAGGGTGTGATCTACCAGTTCAACTTGATCGACACCCCCGGCCACGTGGACTTCACGTACGAAGTCTCCCGCGCTCTGGCTGCCTGTGAGGGCGCCCTGCTGGTCGTCGACGCCGCGCAGGGCGTCGAGGCCCAGACCCTGGCCAACGTGTATCTCGCCCTCGAACACAACCTCGCGATCATTCCGATCCTCCCCAAGCTCGATCTGCCCAGCGCCCAGCCGGAAGTCGTGCGCGAGGAGATCGAGCGCGTCATCGGACTGCCTGCCGAGGACTGCATCCTGGCTTCGGCCAAGGAAGGCACTGGTGTCGACGAGATCCTCGAAGCGGTCATGCGGCGCATCCCTGCCCCTGGCGGCGATCACGAAGCTCCACTGCGCGCGTTGATCTTTGACTCGCACTATGACGCGTACAAGGGCGTGATCGCGTATTGCCGCTTCGTCGACGGCTATGCCCGGGCTGGCGAGCCCGTTCGCATGATGTCCAATGGCGTGCGCAGTGAAGCCATCGAGGTCGGCATCTTCCACCCGACGATGCTCGCGATCGACAGTCTCCAGGCTGGTGAGGTCGGCTACATCGCTACGGGGCTCAAGGATGTCGCCGACGTGCGTGTGGGCGACACCATCACCTCCGTCGCCCGACCAGCCGCCGAGGCGCTGCCTGGGTATCAGCCCGCCAAGTCGATGGTCTTCGCCGGCCTGTATCCGACCAACGGTGACGACTATCCGCTCGTACGCGAGGCGCTGGAACGGCTGAAGCTCAACGACGCGTCGCTGGTGTACCAGCCCGAAAGCTCGATGGCCCTTGGTTTCGGCTTTCGGTGTGGGTTCCTGGGCATGCTGCACATGGAGATCATTCGCGAGCGGCTCGAACGCGAGTACAGCCTCGAGCTCATCATCACTGCGCCCAGCGTCGAATACCACGTCTATATGCAAGACGGATCGATGCGGGACGTGGAGAACCCGGCCGATCTGCCCTCGCCAGGCACGTTCAACCGAGTCGAAGAGCCATGGCTGGACCTGTCCATCATTGCTCCGAGCCGCTACATCGGACCCATCATGGAGCTCGTGCAGGCCAGACGCGGCACGTTCGGCAAGATGGAGTACGTTGACGAACAGCGCGTGTTGTTGACCTACCAGATGCCGTTAGCGGAGCTCATCGTGGATTTCTATGACCAGCTCAAGACGCGCACGCAGGGATATGCGAGCCTGGACTATCACTTCGACGACTACCGGCCGTCGGAGCTCGTCAAACTTGACGTGCTCGTCAATGGACAGCCCGTCGATGCGCTGAGCATGATCATCCACCACGAGAAGGCGTATCACCAGGGCCGCGTGCTTATCGATAAATTGCGCCAGCTGATTCCGCGGCAAATGTTCGACGTGCCGCTGCAAGCGGCGATTGGCGGCAAGATTATTGCGCGCGAGACGATCCGCGCCATGCGCAAGAACGTGCTCGCCAAGTGTTACGGCGGCGACATCAGCCGTAAGCGCAAGCTGCTCGACAAGCAAGCCGAGGGCAAAAAACGCATGAAGAGAGTTGGCCAGGTCGAGATTCCCCAGGAAGCATTCATGGCAGTTCTATCGTTACGCGACTGAGCTCGCGATTTGCCTGCAGCTCCCGCTCCCCGGCGGTGTTCACACATGAGTGATCCGATGCCTGCGACGGGTGATCGCGGTCCAGGCGCACTCACGGCGGACTTGAAAGCCTACGCACGTGAGGTCGGCTTTCACCTGATCGGCATCACCAGCCCAGAGCCTTTTGCGCAGGCTGAGGTGGACATCCTGCGTTGGCTCGGCGAGGGCCATCAGGGCGAGATGGCATGGATGAATGCCGCGCGCACCCGGCTGGCTGCTCGGCCGCAAGAGCTGTTAGCTGGTGCTCGCTCGCTCGTCGTCGTGGCCGCGTCATATCGCACCGAGGACCCGGAAGCTGGACGGGGCGGCCGGGTGGCCCGCTACGCCTGGGGCAGCGACTACCATGACGTCCTGAAGTCACGCCTGGGCCGGCTGGTGGGATTTCTTTCTCAACGCGCCTCAGGCGACGTCAAGACCCGCATGTTCGTGGACAGCGGGCCGCTTGTGGAACGAGACGCCGCGGTGCGAGCCGGACTGGGCTTCCGGGGCAAGAACACCAACCTGCTCACGCCAATTGGCTCGTACGTGTTTCTAGGCGCGCTGCTCACGAATGTAGACCTCGAAGTTGATCGTGCAGCCCCGAAGACTTGCGGGACCTGCCGCCTGTGCATCGATGCCTGCCCCACCAACGCGCTCGATCAGCCGTATCACCTGGCTGCCGAGCGCTGCATTGCCTACTTGACGATCGAGCACCGCGGCCCGATTAACCCCGACCTGCGGCCCAAGATCGGGGATTGGGTGTTCGGGTGTGACATCTGTCAGGAAGTGTGTCCGTACAACGCGTCCTCGCGCGGACGGCCCCGAGGGTGGACAGAGTTCGAGCCACGCCGTGGCACGCGAGTCGACCTCGAGCAAGTTCTGGCGCTCGACGATGAAGGCTTTCGACTGGCGTTCCGCGGGTCGCCTATCAAGCGAGCCAAACGCCGTGGCCTGGCCCGCAATGCCGCACTTGCGCTCGGCAACCAGGCCGATGCACGTGCCCGGCCCGCGCTCGAGCAAGCCGCCGTTGCTGACCCAGAGCCGTTGGTGCGCGACGCAGCCGACTGGGCGCTCAGGCGGCTGCCGTCGAACGCACCCCCACCCCCTTGTGTCGAACCTGCTGCAAGTGAGCCGCAATGATGCCCCGCAGCTCGAGGCTGTGGGTCGCCGATTCGATCAGGCGGTGCAGCACGACTGACGTTGGTTCGTCAGCTGGGAGTCGGTAACGCACGTCCGCGGGCACCGCCGCTTCCAGCATTTCCACCACCCCGTCGGCGGCCAGGTCGGCTATCGCCTGGCTCAATACCGCTGGTTGTCGGTGACTGATACGGGCCAGGTGGTCGGCGCGCACCCACGTGCCGGTCTGGCTGGCGAGAATTCGCAGCACCTCCCATTTGACTGTCGAGGTGACGTGGCATTTGATGAATGCCAGCATGGCTGGATCAGGCTGTTCAGGGTCTGGCGAGGGGAACATGTGTGTGCCTCACAACATCGTGAAGACGTTTGATCGACGGTCGACAGTGACCACCATCGGGCCAGTTATATCGCACGACTGGTGCCAGTCAAACACGTTCTCTGAGAGTGCCGCGTCGAGGCGAGGTCGAGAGACGGTCGCGGCCTCTAGGGCGACGGTGCGGGGGTAACCGTAGCGTCTGAGCCGGCGGTCGGGACGGGCGTGGCCGGCAGAGGCGTGGGGGTGGGCGGCTGCCTGGGGTCGGTCACCAGCCGCTCGAGGTCGGTGCTGAACTGATCCGCGATGACGTACACGTCTGGTGCGTCCGACTTCTTGGCGTACGTACCGGTCTGCACTGGGGTCTTTGCCCCCAGGTCCAGCTCGAAGGTGGTCCCGTCGTCGAGTCGGGCGACTGCCGATTCCTTTGGGCTGTCAAGTCCGAACTGTGATAAATCTGTGCCCGGATCGGCGGCCACTGCCTGGGTCGCCTTGAGGGTGCTCATGCGTGTGATCAGGCTGGTGAAGGAGACCCGGTTCGCGGGGTCGGTCGTACCTGCCACCATCCAACCGTCTGGCTGTTTTTCGACACGCACCGACTTGTCCGCCTGGTGCAGCTCGAAGGCGTTCACTTTGGCGTCGTCGAACTGAAAGATTTGGGGTTGCTGGCTGGCCGTGGTAGTGGCGGTTGCGTTGGCATTCGCCGACGAGGTCGGACCGATGTTGAATTTGTCGAGCCCGACGACCAGCAGCGCCAGGACCAGGGCAGCCGCCAAAAAGCCGATCGTGATACGAAGATTCATGGTGTGTCTGAGGCGCCCGGCTCTAGCGCCGAATCCACCAGACCGCCGCACCCGCCGCCAGCACAGCCAGCGGCAGGAACAGGAAGCTGGAGTAGGCAACCAGGTTCATCTGCGGGCCGGTCAGCACCACCGTGCGCGGGGTCGTGTCTGGGGCGCGGACGTCGATCAACGCGTCTTGCTGAGCCACCCAGTTGACGGAATTGAGGAACAGCGTTTGGTTGCCCGGGACCTGCTGCAACGAGTTGTTCGAAATCAGCTCAGGCGAGCCGATCAAGACCAGACGCGCTGCGTTAGAACCGCTGCTCGGGGAGCCCGAGCTTGTCGCGACGGCATCAATGGCCACTGCTAAGGCAAGTGGCCCCGTGGCATCCGAAGCCTGCTTCTGCGGCTGCTGCGGGTTCGGGTCAGCCCAACTGGAGTCCGACGACTGAGCCAGCGCCACGACCGTCCCACCACCTTGTGCCGCAGCTGGATAGGTGATGTTGGTCGCCAACGGGAAGAAGGTCAGATCACGTAAATCCTGAGTGATGGCATGGGTACCGTAGCCGTCGACGACGATGACTCGCGGGTCCTGCGGCACGCTCTTGGCGGGGTCAAAGACCACATTCCCGGTAAAGGCGACGCCGTATGGCTGGAACAGGTCGTTCAGATCGGTCTTCGAGGTCGGGCCGACCACCGCGATGAGTTTGCCGCCACCCTGCAGGTAGGCGTTGAGCGTGTCCTTTTCCTCGGGCAGGAACGGATTAGTCGGCCCTCCGACGACGATTTCGGCGGCATCGTCCGGAACGCTGCGCCCCGTCAGCAGATTGAGCGCGGCGGTCGTGAAGTTGTCTCGCTCCAGGCCGGCCTTGATAGCCGAGTAGTCCTGAGGACCGGAGCCGTCGATCGAGCTCTCGCCATGACCGGTGGTGAAATACACCTTCTTGATCGGTCGTTCGAGTTTAACCAGTGCCGTGCTCACGTCCTTCTCGGTCGTGCCGGTGCTGTCCTGCTTCTTGTCACCCATGACATAGCTGACAGTCCCAACGGCGGTGATCCCCGCCGCGCGGGCGTCGCCCGGGCGCGTCACCGGATCGATGAACTCGTACGTGAGTTTGCCACCCGATCGAGTGGCGTAGTCATTCAGCAGAGTCTGGAAATCCTGCTTGCGTGAATCGTTGGCGCTCAGCCAGCCGGTCACTTTGACCGGCGCAGGAAGCGCCTGAGCGACTTTGATGCTCTGATCGGACAGGGTGAATTGCCCGTTCGCAGTCAGGTCGAGCTTGGTCTGGTACCGCGAGCCGAGCACGTTCACCAGTCCCAGCATGATCAGCGCCGCGACGGCGATGAGCAGGCTGTTGCCAGAATAGATGGCACCTCGCCCCGTCAGCTTTGCCCAAACGTCCTCTGGATCCAGCGCAACATAGATCCCCAGCAGCAGCACGCCGCCGGCCATGAGGACGCGCGGGACGAGGCTGAAGTCGCCCTGGACCAGCCAGGCGCCCAGGCCCGCCAGCACGCCGAAGATACCAAGTGCTGCGAGCGGAAAACGCAATGTCTCGAGGGAGAAGCCAGCGCGCGTCTGAGGTAAGCGCGAGGCCATGGCTAGCGATACCTCCTGGACTGTAGCGA
The DNA here is from genome assembly GCA_051006215.1 of Chloroflexota bacterium. GTDB lineage: Bacteria > Chloroflexota > UBA6077 > UBA6077 > CF-72 > CF-72. The sequence goes on along the minus strand of JBPCIO010000005.1, from coordinate 48,273 downwards.
GAGTGTGCTCAGCACAATTCCAGCAATTACCAGGGTCAGGTAATAAATCACGTCATTGCTCTGGATCACACCCTGTGGAAACGATTGGAAATGCGAGTTCACGCTCGTGTAGCTGACAATCTGCCCGATGGTGCCACCCAGGAATTGACCCAGGTTGTCACTCAGCCAAAAGATAAGCAATAAGGCGAATGACACGATGGCCGCCACAATCTGGTTCTGCGTCAGACTGGAGGCCCATAAGCCGATCGACAGGAACGCCGCCGCCTGCAAAAAGATACCGAGGTAGCCAGTGATCATTGGCCCCCGATCGGGGCTGCCATAGATGAACAGGAACAGCGGAAATAACAGCGTGCACGCAAGCATCACCAGCACCAGCATGATCGAGGCGAGGAATTTGCCCGTGACGATTTCCCACTCCTGCACCGGATTGGTCAACAGCAGCTCGACCGTGCCGGTGCGCTGCTCCTCGGCCAATAGGCGCATGCTGATAGCCGGCACGATGAACAGGTACAACACACTGACGTTCTGGATCAGCCCACGCAGCGACGCCTCGCGGGCGTTCGAGAGAATCAGCGCGAACAAGTAGCCGGCCAACGCCAAAAAGAGTGCGATAACCACATACGCCAAGGGTGACAGAAAGTAGCTACGCAACTCGCGCTGGGCAACCGCCCAGACGTTTCTCACGACTCTTCCTCGGCTGTGTCATTGGTCGTGAGTTGCAGAAAGATCTCTTCAAGGCTGAGGTGCGCCGGCTTGAGCTCGATCAGCCCGAAGCCGCTGTTGACGACTGCACTGGCAAGGGCTTCACGAATGTCGGCGCCTACGGCACTTTGAACGGTGAACGCTGCCAGACCATTCGCCGGCGCCCGGCCGTTCGTGTCGACCAGCACGCTACTGACGTGCGGGACACGCTTCAGTACGCTGGCGACCTGGTCATTCGGGCCGCGCACGGTGAGGGCGATGCTCTCGGCGCCCTTTAGGCGACGGTCCAGGTTCTCGGGCGTATCTTCAGCCACGACGCGGCCATTTGAAATGATCACGATACGCGAGCAGGTGGCGGCTACTTCGGGCAGGATGTGGGTGCTCAAGATAATCGTGTGCTCGCCGCCCAGCGACTTGATCAAGTTGCGAACCTCGATGATCTGTTTGGGGTCGAGGCCGCTGGTCGGTTCGTCCAGAAGGAGCACTGGCGGATCGCCGAGCAGCGCTTGGGCAAGTCCTACGCGCTGGCGCAGGCCTTTCGACAACTTGCCGATCTGATCGTTAGCGCGGTGAGCGATGCGAGCCTTGTCCATCGCCCGCTCGACTTCGCGCCTGCGCTCCTTGACGGCCTTGATCTTGCCCATGAAGTCGAGGTACGAACGCACGCTCATGTCGGGGTACAGCGGCACGGTCTCGGGCAGGTAGCCAATCTTGGCGCGCGCCTGAAGCGACTGCGTGGCGACGTCGAGGCCCTCCACCTCGGCTCGACCGCCCGAAGGCGGCAAATACCCGGTCAGGATGCGCATGGTGGTGGTCTTGCCTGCACCGTTCGGCCCCAGGAAACCCAACACCTCGCCCTGACCGACGTCGAAGGTGACGTCTGCGACGGCTACCCGGGATCCATAGTTCTTGGTCAGGTGTTCGACGCGAATCACGCGCAGTCACCGTCGGGTCGAGTTGTGTTGAAATTCATGCTCGTACACAACTGTAGTGTGCGGCGGGCAGTATAAGTTTGCGCTTCGAAGCCGGGCAACGAACCGCCTGTCAGAGTAGCGTTGAGACAACCCGGAGGACTCCTGGCGGGGTGAGGAGATAACAAGCATGTCCGAGTTATCCGCGTCCGATCGGACTCCGCGTCTGGCGGTGTACGCGGGCGTCTTTGACCCGCCCACGATGGCCCACCTCGAAATCATCGAGAGCGCGCTGCGCATCTTCGACGAGCTGGTCGTGGTCGTGTCCTTTAATCCCAACAAGGAAGGCGCTCTGTTTTCGCCACGGGAGCGGGTCGAGATGATCGAGGCCTCGCTAACAGCCGCTATGCGCGCTCGGGTGCGCATCGCTGCATTTCACGGGCTGACGGCGGCGTACGCCGAGAGCCTGGGCGCCTGCGCTCTCGTCCGCGGCATGCGCCCCTACGCTGACGCCGACCACGAGATCGGGCTAGCGCTGATGAACCAGGCGCTCGCGCCTCGGTTGCCGACGGTGCTGCTCTTTGCCAGCGCGAAGTATGTCTATCTCTCCAGCAGCTTTGTGCGCGAGACGGCGACGCTGGGCGGCATGATCGTCGAGGGCTCGGTATCCCCACCTGTCGAGGCGGCGCTGCGCAAGCGCTTCGGACAAAAACTCACCCACGCGGACGGAGCGACCGTGCCGCCCGCTGCATCCACCGGGGCCTCGGCTTCGTAAACGATTCAGCGCTATGGCTCGACTCGGAACGCTGTTGGTGGCTGTCGGGCTATGTGCGATTGCATACGGCAGCCTGTGGCAGCTTGGGCTCGCACCAGGCAGCCGGGTCACGTTGCCGGCACCGGTCGCGCTCGAGCGTGCGGGAGTTGGCTCGGGCGAGGTTTCGGGCTCGGTGCCAACCACGCCAATGGCGTTTGCTGGAGCCACCGCGGTGCCCGTCGCGCCCGTGGTCACAGCCATGCCTACCCCAACCCGAGCGGCGGAGCCGAGCGACGCGCCCGCACCCCAGCTCGTCGGCTAGCCGTTGGCCGCGGCCGACGCTTCTGATCGCGTCCAGGCCATTCGCACGTCAGGCGTCGGCTATGCCGTCCGGCTGGCGATTCCGTCCATCAGAGTGGATACCGTGGTCGAGCAGGGCGGTATCGTCGACGACGCGAACGGTGACCCTGTCTGGGAGACCTTGCCGTTTGTCGCCGTCCACTACGGTGACCTCACCTCCAGGATTGGGGCGCCCGGAAACGCGGTCATCGCCGGCCACGTGGTGACGCTCAGCGAGGGCAATGTCTTTCGCTTCCTGTACCAGCTTGATTACGGCGATCAGATCCAGGTGTGGGACGGGGTAGGGCGGGAGCACCTGTTTCAGGTGGTCGACGTCAAACTTGTCCCCCCGTCTGACACATCCGTGATGGACCCAACCCAGGATGAAACACTCACCTTGATCACGTGCGGTGGTACGTTTGACCCGGCACGGCGCGAGTTCTCCGAGCGTTTGATCGTCACCGCCAAACCGCTCTGAAGCGTCAGCCGATACACTGGCGTTGGCACACCGCGTGCCTGTCTGCTGCAATCTTTCAGGAGGTACACACGTGGGATCGAATGTTCGCGCTGGGCCCGATCCCGCGCACGGCGGACCGCTCCCCCAGGCAACATTCGCCGAGCTACTTGGGCGGCTAATCAACGATGTGTCCGATCTTGGTGATCGGCAGATCGAGCTGGCCAAGCAGGAGGTTGGCGAAGCCAAAGACGAGGCTATCGGCGCCGTCAAACGCGTCGCCATCGGGGCCGGCATCGCCATAGCGGCGGCGCTCTTGCTCGTGATCTGGGCCTGGACTGCGTTCATCTGGTTCTTCAACTGGCTCTTCGGCAAGATCAGCTTCCCGACGCCTTTCGGCACGCAGTCACTGGCGTGGGTCGGATGGTTGCTGGGCGTCCTGGTACCAGTGGTAGCTGCCTACATCGCCTACAAGCGGTTCATTCGACCGGGCATCAGCCGGGCCACGTCGATCTGGCCGCCATTACCTCGCACGCGAGAAACGCTCAAGGAGGATCTCGAATGGGTGCGACACCTGCGGACACCGAGCGAGAAATAACTCGCCTTCGCGGCGACATGACGGCTGCGGTCGGCGAGATAGAGCGCCGTGTGCGTCGGGGTGTGCGCGGGGTGGCCAGTGGCGAGGCGCGAGTTACCAGTGCCCGTGCCCGCGAAGACGTTGTCGAGCGCGTCCGCGACAATCCAACCTTGCTGGGGGTCGCCGGCGTGGTGGTCACTGGCGCCGTAGCGTACGGCGCATATGCGCTGGTCAACACCTTGCGCGAACGACGCAAGCCGCAGAATCGATTGAGGCGGGGCGTCAGGAACGTCCGTGACGAGTTGTCTGGGCGCGTCGAGCGCCTTGGCGAGGGCGTCGACGACTCGCGGCGACAGATCGGCAGCGCCTGGCAGCGCGGCCTGGTCTTGAAACTCGATCCCGAGGATGGCGGTTATGTACGCGTCAGCGACGCGCGCTTGGAGCCGCTCAAGAAAAAGGCGAGAAGGGGTCAGTCGACGGTGATCAAGAAGTTTGTCTGGGCAGGGCTGCTGTCAGTGTTCATGGCACTCGGCAGTGTCGTGGCGCGACGGGTGGCGGACAACGTCTGGCGCGCCATGGTGCGCGAGGACCCGCCAAGCGAAAAAACCAAAGTCGCGTCTTAGCCGCTGGTGCTCGCCGGTGACGAGATTCGACGGCGGCAGATCGTGGAACTGCGGAGCGCCGCAGCCGAGCAGGCCCACGTGCAACCCAACGGCGTGGACCTGTCGCTGGACTGTGTCTGGCGTTTTGGCGGCGTCGGAGCGTTGGGCATCGCTGCCGTCGATCGCCACTTGCCAGCGCGTGAGGTGCTCGAATTTGATGCCCGCGGCTGGCTCGAACTGCAGATGGGCACGTACGGTATCCGCTATGCGGAGCGGGTGTCGCTGCCGCTCGATTGCGGGGGCCTGTGTTTTCCCCGCTCGAGCCTGCTGCGGATGGGGTGTCATGTGCCCACCGCGGTCTGGGACGCCGGTTATGCCGGCCGAGCCGAAGGGCTGTTGGTGGTGACCACTCCGCACGGCGTGCGGCTCGAGCGCGGCGCCCGAATTGTGCAACTGGTGCTGTTCCGGCTCACCCAACCGGCCAGTGCTGGCTATGCTGGCCAGTACCAGCACGAGGACGGCTCAGCGTCTGGAGCCAACTGAGACGAGCTCGGCGCCAACGCCACAGTATCGGCACGTTGCAATGGTGTCTGGCAAAGGGGTGATGTCGAGCCCCAGCGCCTTCAGGCCGCTCGCGACCGCGCACAGGGGCAGCCCGACCACGTTGAGGTAGCAGCCCTCGACGCTCTCGACCGGCCGAAACTCGGTGTCCTGGATCGCATAGCCGCCGGCTTTGTCGAACGGCTCACCCCGCCGGACGTAGTCCTCGATGTCTCGGTCGACGTACGCGCGCATCCGTACTCGGGTCGAGACCACCCCGCCCCAGTAACGCCCCTGCCCTGTGCGCAGGGCGACGCCGGTCAACACATCGTGAGCTCGCCCACGCAAGCGGCGCAACACGGTACGCGCGTGGTCAGCATCGGCCGGTTTGCCTAGCACCTCACCGTCGGCTACGACGAGTGTGTCCGCTGCGATGATCACCTCGGCGCCCGATAGTCGTACCGCACGCGCCTTTGCGGCGGCCACGTTCAACGCGCCCACGAATGGGTCAGGCAGATTGTACCGCGCTTCGTCGATGTCGGCCGGCGCCGAACGCCATACCAGGTTGAGCAGCCCCATCAGCGCCTGCCGGCGCGGCGAGGCTGATGCCAGGACCAGGGACGCGGGGTTCAGGGGCGCAGCTTGCGGACGGCGGCCAACGCTTGTTCCACGGCTGCGTCGTCGATGTGGCGATGCACGACCATCCGCACGCCGCCTGGGGCCGCGCCTCCCGAAACACTGACACCCTGGCGCCTGAGCGCCTCGGCAAACGAGGCCGTGGTGTACCCGAGCAGGCTGACGTCGAAACGCACGATGTTGGTCTGGACCGTCGCCAGGTCGATGGTCAGCCCCGGGACACGCGCCAATTCTTCAGCCAGGCTGCGGGCGCGGCGATGGTCCTCGATCAGACGGGCTACGCCCTCGCGCAGCGCTATCAGTCCAGCCGCCGCCAGGACGCCGGCCTGACGCATCCCGCCGCCGACCATTTTTCGATAGCGGCGGGCTTCGCCGATCACGGCTGACGGACCGACGAGCACGGAGCCCACCGGCGCTGACAAGCCCTTGGAAAGGCAGAACGTCAGCGTGTCTGCACTGCAGGCCAGGGCCGACGGATCGACGCCCAGCGCGACGGCCGCATTGAAGATCCGCGCTCCGTCGACGTGCACCTTCAGGCCTCGTTCGCGTGCGGTTGCTGCTAGGTCATCCATCTCCTCGGGTCTGAGGACCGTTCCGCCGGCGGCGTTGTGGGTGTTCTCGATCGTGAGCAGCGTGGTACGGGCGTAGTGAACATTTTCGGGCCTGACCGTAACCTCGACCTGCTGAGAGGTGATCGTGCCTAGGTGTCCGACTACCGGACGCAACGTCAGCCCCCCAAGCCGAGCCGCTCCGCCGACTTCAGAGTTGGCCATATGCGAACTGCTTTCGGCGATGAATTCGTCGCCCGGTTGCGTCAGACTGAGCAATGCCAGCAGATTGCCCTGGGTGCCGCTGGTCACGAACAGTCCGGCGTCCTTGGCGAAAAGGCGCGCAGCCTCCGCCTCTAGCGCATTGATACTGGGGTCCTCGCCGAACACGTCGTCGCCGACCTGCGCGGATTTCATCGCTTCGCGCATCGCCGGCGTCGGCTGGGTCAGGGTGTCGCTGCGGAAGTCGGTTCGTAGCGCGACGTCCGCGTCGCGTGTTGGCGCGTACGGAAGGGTGACTGCCATGAGTGTCCAGGCAGTGTAACGTCGCCGGCCTCAGGTACGATCCGTCGGCGTTGGATGGGTTCTGAGCACCGTCGGCAGGCGGCCGCGGCTGCCACTCTGTGGGCGCTCGTGGCAGGAGTCATGGCCCTGTATCTAGCGCTCTTCGTGTTGAGCGCTGCTGGCCGCCTGGTCAGTCCGGCCGAGGAATTCACATACGGCGAGTCCTGGCTTCTGGATGGCGCGCGCAGAGTTGCTCATGGCGAGGGGTTGTACTCCCCACCCGATCAGCTCCCAATCATGCACATTGCCTACACCCCACTGTATTACGTCGTCGTCGGCGTGCTGCAGCGGGTCGTCGGCGACAGCGGCTATACCGTCGGCCGCGCCATTTCCCTCGTGGCCACTCTCGTGGGCGTCACGGCCATGGCGTGGAGCCTCAAGCGGTTGACGGGGCGCTGGTCGGTGGGTGCGCTGGCGGCCGGCTTTTTCTTGACCCAGAACATGACCGCGCTACTCTGGGCACCGCTACACCGCGTCGACGCGCTGGCACTTAGCCTGACGCTGTGCGGCCTGGCGTTCGCGACGACCGGCCGGTCGTCGCTGGCTGGCGTGCTCTTGTTACTGGCCTTGTCGACCAAGCAGACCTACTTCGCCGCGCCGCTAGCGGTTGGGCTGACCATCTGGCCGTGTAGGGCGAAGCTCGTTCGGTTCTTCACCATTGTCGGGGGTGGAGGAGTCGTGGGAGTTGGCGTCGCGCAGTGGCTCACTCACGGCTGGTTCCTGTGGCACACGGTGGCCGCGAATGGCAACGAGCCGGATATGGTCACGTTCGCAGCCCTGATGGGCAGCTTTCTGCAGTACAACGGGCTGGCCGTGCTGGCAGCGTTGGCGTCGTTCGGGCTACCGACCGCGCCCGGTGAGCGCATGTGGCGCATGTACTTCGTTGCCTGTCTGGCGAGCTTGCCCAGCCTGGCCAAGCTCGGTGCGTCGTCCAACTATTGGCTTGAGCTGAGCGCTGCGACCGCCGTCTTGCTGGCCCTGGGGAGCTATCGGTTGGCTGCCTGGCCCAGGGCACGCCTCGTCGCGCCAGTGGTCGTAGCTGGCTCGCTGTTCGTAGCGGTGCCGGGCTATCAGGCCCTCGCGGTAGAGGCCGCGACGAACGGGGCTGAGCTCCTGCACCCGTCGACGCCACGTTACTTGTCGCTGGTCGGGGACGGCGGCTCGGCCCCGCTGCGGGTCGACGCTGGCTTCGTAGACGAGATCGCCCGGGACAGCGGTGCCCTGCTCACGGATAATTCCGGGCTGGCCGTCGCCGCGGGCAAGCGCATAGAGTTCGAATTCCAGATCTTTCAACTCTTGAGCGCCGAGGGCCAATGGTCAGAACAACCGATCCTGGCCGCCATCGCTGCGCGCCGGTTCGAGCTGGTCGCGCTTATGCACCCGCTAGACGGACCAGTCGAAGGCACCCGCTGGACACCCGCTCTCCGAGACACGCTGCGTGCAAGCTATGCTCCCGCCGGGCAGCGGGCCGGCTTCTGGCTGTACCGACCTCGCGCCTGAGCCAGAGATTGCGTCCAAGTTGCGCTTTCACTACCACATCTGTACTTCTATCGATGCGGCAACTACAGTGGTTTATTCGCTCGAACTGACCCGATCAACACAGTCTGGGTTGGAGGCATGTAGTGCACAGGGGTCTGGCGGCCGTGTTGGCATGCGTGGTGTTGGGGGCTGCCGCGTGTGGCCCGCGGGCACCGGCTGCGGCGCCTGGAAATGCCGGTCAGGAAGCTGGCAGATTGGCTCCCACGCCGATCCCGCGGGGCGCACCACGAATGCTGTTGGATGGAGGGTTTGCGCACGGTTGGCCGGATGACCAACGTCGCGGCGCATGGGTGTCGGCAGACGGCTACCGCTTAGCTGCCACACGGCCGGGCGACTTCGTTGCTGTGCGCTCACCACTGGCCGAGGTGCCGCGAGACGTGATTGTGAGCGGCACGTTTCAGAAAGTAGGTGGACCAACCGGAGGGGGCTACGGCCTCGTCGTCGAGGATCAGGGCGTCGGCGCTGGTGACGGGTCGATCAGTCGGGTGAATTCATTGTCGCCGCAGTTGGCGATCGCGGCGAGGTCGGCATCTGGCAGCGCGATGGCGTGAGCTGGACGGACCTTGTCCCGTGGACACCCTCCAGCACCGTTCACGCCGCCGCCGTCCCGAACGAGCTGAGTGTTCAGATTGTGGACGGTGAGTTGACGTTTTTCGTGAACGCCGAGCCGGTGGCTCGCCTGAGCAGTGTCAAGATCGCCACCAAGCCACCCGGCCGGGTCGGGATCTTCACCGGCGGAGACTTGGATGAAGTCCTCGTGACCCGCTTTCGAGTCGCGGCATTGTCCGCGGTTGCCACGGCGCCAGTGGCGCCTCGACAGCCGGCGCCTGAGAGCCGCCTGCCCGACGGAGGGGGCCCGCCAAGCAACGCACCCACTCTCCAGCCCGATCCGCCGGCTGCGCAGCGGGTGCCCGAACTGCTGGCTGGCATTGCCGACGAGATCGGAGCCATAGCAGCATCGTTCGCCGGCGGCCCGAATGATCCGCATGACCCGGTGAATGATCCGGTGACCCTCAAGGAGGACGCCGCCAGACTCAACGCCGCCACTAGCAAAGCCTACGAACTGCTGGAAGTGATGCAGCGGATTCGGAACGGAGCGCCAGGTGGCCGATAGCCTCGGTACGCCGGACTTCTACACCGTGCTGCAGGTCCATCCGGATGCCGATCAGGAGATCATCGAAGCGGCCTACCGCCAGCTGATGAAGAAGCACCATCCTGATGTAGCCGGCACGGACGCGACCTTGGCGGCGCAGCACCATCAGCGTGCCAAGCTGATCAATCAAGCGCACAGCGTTCTGCGCGACCCGGTCCAGCGCCGAAGGTACGACATGGCGCGCAGCTTCGGCGGCCCCGTTGCAGCTCCGCCTCCCCCAGATCACCCACAGGCGCGCGCGTCACGGGGCGCCCCAGCGAGTGGTGTGCCGTCCGAAGGGCCGGCTGCATGGCCCGAGTCTTCTCAGACCGAGGCCCCAGCTGCGTGGTTCGAGGCGCAGCAATCGTCTCGATCCGGACTGCCAGGCCCCCTGGGCGCCATTGCTGCTGCGTACTACTTATTGCCGGGCCCGTACGAGTGGGAAGGCGAACATCGTCAGGAGCTTTTGAGCACGTGCCTCATCCCACCAGTTGGTGTTGCGGCGTTCGCGCTAGCCACCGGGCGCCTGGCGGCGTGGGTGGGCCCCTCGATGGGCGGGACGCTGCTCGCCTGGGGCATCGTCGGGCTGCTGCTGCTGCCGAGCTGGTCATCGCTGCCGCGTCTGGCTGTGGCCGGCCTGCCGAGTGCGCTGCTCCTGAGCGGCGCCGCCGACGTCGTGTTGCGGCAGGCGAATGTGCCGAGCTGGGTGGCCTGGGCCGGGCTCAGCTTCGTGAGTCTCGTGCTCTCCGCGCGTTTGTTCGTGTTCGCGGTCTTGCCCACCCTGGGAGTGTGTTGGCTCCTGAGCCGCCTCGGATAGCAGCCTGGCCGCTCGATCCGGGCGGCGACCTAGCGGCTTAGCGTGGCCACGTTCTCGATGTGGTACGTCTGCGGAAACATATCCAGAGGTTGGACTTCGTGCAGGGTGAAGCCGCCGTCCACGAGAATGCGCAAGTCGCGGGCGAGCGTTGACGGGTCACATGACACGTACACGAGGCGACGCGGGCGAAGGCTCAGCAGGGCTTGCAGGACGTCGGGATGGCAGCCGACTCGGGCCGGGTCGAGAACAACCGCGTCGGGCGGTTTGTCCATCTCACGCTGCATTGTCGGCAGCACAGCTTCGGTCTTGCCCTGGACGAAGCGCGCATTGGGTACGTGGCGCGCGTTGTATGTGGCGTCGCGGATGGCTGAGCGTGCTTCTTCAATACCAATGGCCTCGCGCACGAACGGCGCAACGAGCAACGCAAACGTGCCAACCCCCGAGTAGGCGTCGAGGATGACCTGGCTCGGCTCGGGCTGCAGGCGGTCGATCACCAGCAAGGCCAGAAGCTCGGCCATGCTGATGCCGTCCTGAGGTAGGGGCAGCCACGCTTTTCCGATAGCGGCTGGCAGGGCTCGCAGCTCGCGGCGAGTATTGACCTGGAAAAAGGACGGCGCCTGGAGGCGAAACCGGCAGCCCAGTAACGCTTCTTCGAGAAACGGATGGCCAGACGCGACCTCTGGCACTTCGGGCAGGCTGGGCGAAATCAGGATTTCACCCGTGTTGGCCCCCACCCGGATCGAAACCTGATGGATGCGTCGACCGAGGCTGTGAAGACGGCCTTGCAACTTCTCGAGGGCGGTGTTGATCGCCGGGTGAACGATCCAGCAGTGATCGATCCGCAACAGACGGTGCGTATTGCGATACGTGAAGCACAGCTCGCCGTATTTGTTGCCGACGCTGAATCGAGCTTGATTGCGGTAGTGCCATGGATCGAGCATGCCGATCGGGGGTCGGACGAGGGCGTGTGCCTCGGTCTCCGAGAAACGGCCGATACGGCGAAGCTGGTCGACCACAATGCCGTGTTTGAGTTCCAGCTGCAGTGCGTATTCAGCATGCTGCCAGCTACATCCACCGCAGCCGACCTGGTAATACGGACACGGCGGATCGACGCGGCCCGCGGCAGGGCGCTGGACTTCGATGAGGTCGGCTCGTGCAAAATCGCGTCGCTCCTGGTGCAGCCGGACCAAGGCCGTTTCCCCAGGCAGGCCGCGGGCTACGAATACCACCCGCCCGTCCGGCAGGTGCCCGACGGACTCGCCGCCGAACGCAGCGTCGGTCAGCTCCACCTGGAGCGGCGCTGAGAGGGTCAGGTCGCCTTGCACAATCCGTAGAGCGGGCCCTTGAGGCACATACCGTTCGTGTCAGCGTAGCGAACACGGACCCGCGTTGGAGTGTGCCTATACTCTGTTCGAGTTGCCCGTCACCCTGACGGTCCCCGAATCAGTGGCTACGCGCCAGAAGCCGCGGGCGGTGTCTGCCGACGAGCTGCGGGCGCTCGGATCGGCCTTCTTCACCGCGCTCGCCGCTGACGATCTGGGGGCGATTGGCGGTGCGATGTTCCATCGAAGCTACCCAGCGGGTCAGATCGTGCTGCTCGAAGGCGCGGCCTCGTCGGTGCTGTACGTGGTCGAAGCGGGGCGCCTGAAGCTGTATAAGACGTCCTCCCGGGGTCGCGAGCAGGTGCTCAGGCTGCTGCGGCCCGGCGACATGTTCAACGAGGTGGCTGTCTTCGACGAAGGGCCCAACCCCGCTAGCGCCCAGGCAATTGAGGACTGCACGCTGTATTTGTTGCGCAGGCGCGACCTCATCCGTTTTGTCGCCGAACGACCTGGCATCGCCCTGGCCATCATCCGCACGTTTGCTGGCCGGCTTCGCGAGGCGCTGGCACTGGTCGAGGATCTGGCGTTTCGCGACGTTACCAGCCGCCTGGCCAAGATCCTGCTCGAAGGTCAGCACGGTCGTGCCCCGCGTCTGACGCAGGAGCTCCTGGCAGCCATGGCGGGCTCGCGCCGCGAGGTCGTCGGACGGGCGCTCAAAGCACTGAGCCAGGACGGTGCCGTGCGGCTCGAACGCGGCCGCATCCATGTGCTCGATCCCACCGTGCTGGAGCGCCTGGCGTGGATGTGACGCAAGTCACAGACAGTTGCGTCTGTGGTCCACATACTCGAGCCACCCCGTACCCCTGGAGCTAACCATGACGTATGTGATCGTCGAGCCGTGTATCGGCACCAAGAACGCCAGCTGTGTGGACGTGTGCCCCGTGTCGTGTATCTACGAGGCCGAGGACATGTACTACATCCACCCGGATGAGTGCATCGAGTGCGGCGCGTGTGAGCCTGAGTGCCCGGTCAATGCCATCTTTCACGAGAGCGCCGTGCCCGACGAGTGGAAGAGCTTCACGCAGAAGAACCGCGAGCTTTCAGGGCTGAGCTGATCGTCGAATACCACGACTGGCCCCGCCGTCCGTCTGCCATACTCGCTGCCTGTGCAGACGGACTCTGGCCTCAGCCCTTTGCTCGTCGTCACGGCGCTCGCGGCAGGAATGGTGTCCTTCGCGTCACCCTGCGTGTTGCCGCTGGTGCCGGCCTACCTCGGCTTCATCACCGGTCGCTCGGCCGAAGAGCTGCACGCAGCGCACGGGCGTGCGCGGGCGAAAATCGTCACCCAGGGGCTGGCGTTCGTGTTCGGCCTGGCTCTCATATTCGGGCTGTTGGGCGCCTCAGCCAGCGCGCTCGGGCATAGCCTGCTGCAGCACATTCAGTTGCTCTCGAAAGTCGGCGGCGTACTGGTAGTCATCTTCGGCCTCCAAATGCTGGGGCTGCTGAAACTCCCATGGCTGTTCCGAACAGCGCGCGTCGCCGACATCAAGCCGAACTCGCAGGCCAACCATGCGGGCGCATTCCTGATGGGACTCGCATTTGGCGCGGGCTGGACTCCGTGCATCGGACCCTTCCTGGCGGGGTTGCTGGGACTCGCCTCGCAGCAGGACACGGTTGCCGAAGGTGTGGCGCTGCTGATCGTGTACGCACTCGGGCTGGGCGTACCTTTTCTGCTGGCGGCGCTGGCGGTCGACCGATCGCTCAGCATCATGCGCAGCGTGCGGCCGCATATGCTGGCGATCGAGCGAGTGAGCGGCATTCTGGTTGTGGGCATGGGTGTGCTGCTGTTCACCGACCAACTCACGCGGATCACCTCAGTCCTGACCCGCATATTTGGGAACGGCTTTGCCCTCTAGCGAAACTCCGCCTGCCCAAGCAGTGTTGCGCACGCCGCTGAATGCGCTGCACCGTCGGCTCGGAGCGCGGATGGTCGACTTCGCGGGGTGGGACATGCCCGTCCAGTATCCGGCCGGCATTCTGGCGGAGCACCAGGCGGTACGGTCGTCATGCGGCATTTTCGACCTTTCGCACATGGGCCGCGTCTACCTGCGTGGTAGCGACGCGTTGGCCCTGGCGCAGGAGTGCTGCACGCGCGACCTCACGCGCATCCGACCGGGCGAGGCGGCCTACTCGGTCCTCTGCAATCAAGCCGGGGGCATCCTCGACGATGTCATCGCGTATGTCCTGGACGAGCGGGAGGTGCTGTTCGTCTTCAACGCCTCGAACCGCCAGACCGACCTCGATTGGTTCCAACACCAGTGCGATCGCTTGCGGCTGGACGTCAATCTGGACGACCGAACCCTCGAGACGGTCCTGATCGGCGTCCAGGGCCCCCGCGCCCAACCAGTCCTGCAGTCGCTGTGCAACGCCAATCTGGAAGCTCTACCGGGGTATGCATTTTTGGACACTCGGGTCGGCGGCCAGGCTGCGCTCGTGTCGCGTACCGGCTATACCGGCGAGGACGGCTTTGAGATCATGCTCGAGGCCGAGGCAGGCGAGATCGCCTGGGCTGCCCTAATGCAGGGCGGCGACGCGTCCGCGTGCGGTCTCGGCGCACGCGACACGCTGCGGACCGAAGCCGGCTTTGCGCTGTACGGACATGACATCGACCAGACGACGAATCCCTACGAAGCTCGACTCGGCTGGGTCGTCAGCCTGGGCAAGCAGCAGTTCGTCGGCCGGCACGCGTTGGCCCAGAGCAAGGCGGTCGGTCCGACCCGGCGGCTGGTAGGCCTACGCGTAAGCCCCGGGGGTGTGCCGCGCCCCGGCTTCCCGATCCTTGCGGACGGCCGGGCGGTGGGCAAGGTCACTAGCGGCACCTTCTCGCCGAGCCTCAGAGAGAACATTGCGATGGGCTACGTTCCGATAGCCGTGAGCGAGGTTGGCCAGTCCCTCGGGGTGGAGATGCGGGGCAAGCCGGCCGGGGCAGAAGTGGTGCCGCTGCCGTTTGTCCGGCACCGTTCGCGGCCACGCGCCAGAATATAGCTATGGCACCAGGAGCGAACCCGTCCGATCGTCGGTACACCACCGAACATGAGTGGATCAAGGCCGAGGGCGAGAACTACATCGTGGGCATCACCGCCTTTGCCCAGGACCAGTTGGGGGACATCGTGTACGTCGAGCTTCCCAACGTGGGCGATCACGTGGAAGCCGGCAAGCAGTTCGGAGTGATCGAATCCGTCAAGACCGCCTCAGACCTGTACGCTCCCGTATCGGGTGACGTTGTCGAAGTCAATAGCGAGCTGGTCGATCAGCCACAAAGTGTAAACGATGATCCATACACAGCCGGCTGGATGATCAAGATTCGCCCCGCGGACTCGACGGCCGTCGAGACGCTCCTCACAGCCGAGCAATACTCCGAGCAGACCGGCGAATAGGCTCAGCATCCGCCTTGACCCTGACCCCCACCCAACATGCCTGACTTCACCCAGCTCACGTCGGACGACCGAGAGCACATGCTGCGCACGATCGGGATCGATGACGTAAGCCAACTGTTCGAGGACGTACCAGCGGATGCGCGGTATCCCGCGCTCGACCTGCCGCGCGCGCTGAGCGAGTTCGAAGTGAGCCGACATATGGCTCAGTTGGCCGCTCGCAATGTATCGGTGCGGGATTGGCCATGCTTTATTGGTGGCGGCGCGTACAACCACTACTCGCCATCGGCGGTCGGCCACATTATGGGCCAACCCCAGTTCTACACCGCCTATACGCCGTATCAACCGGAGGTCAGCCAGGGGACGCTCCAGGTCTCGTTCGAGTTCCAGTCGCTCGTGTGCGAGCTGCTCGGGCTGGAGGTGGCGAACGATTCCGTGTACGACGGGGCGTCGGCGGTTGGCGAGGCAGTCCTTATGGCGCAGCGGCTTACGCGTCGCGAGCGGGTCGTGCTGGCCGGAACGGTGCACCCCCAGTGGCGCGAGGTAGTGCAGGCATACGTCTCACCCCGCGGTGTAGACCTGGTCACCAGTCGCGTCGAGCTAAGCGGCGACGGCCTGCGCGAGCAACGGGTGCTCGAACTCGTCGACGAGCACACCGCCTGCGTGGTCGTCCAACAGCCCGACGTCTTCGGCCACGTGCGCGACTTGAACGGACTCGCCGAGGCAGTTCACGATCGAGGCGCACTCCTGATCATCGCCGTAGCAGACGTGACATCGCTGGGGCTGCTGAAGTCGCCCGGCATGTGGGGCGCCGACATCGCCACAGCCGAAGGCCAGTCACTGGGTCTGCCGCTTCAGTACGGCGGCCCCTGGGCTGGTCTGATGGCCACCCGTACGGCATACCTGCGGCAACTGCCAGGACGCATCTCCGGTCAGACGACCGACCATGATGGACGGCGTGGGTTCGTCCTGACTCTGCAAGCCCGCGAGCAGCATATTCGGCGCGAAAAGGCGACGTCGAACATCTGCACCAGCCAGACGCTGCTTGCGATCGGAATCACAGCCTATTTGTCACTCATGGGGCCGGCCGGCTTGCGAGAGGTGGCTCGGCAGTCCCACGCCAAGACCGTCTACGCAGCGGAGCGAATATCAGGGCTGGCAGACTACCAGGTGGTGACGCCGAAACCGTTCTACAACGAATTCCTTGTCAGGACGCCCATGGACGGCCTGGAGCTGCGCCATCGGCTGGTCGAGCACCACATCCTGGCCGGAGTGCCTTTTTTGCACGCGGTGCCAGGCTTCGAACGCACATTGCTCCTGGCATTCACCGAGCAAAACACACGCGCCGAAATAGACCAGCTCGTCCAGGCACTTGCCGAGGTTAGCAGTTGACGACCTTTACCACCGCGCCAGAATCCGTAGTCCTCAGCCCTGGTCTGCAGCCAGAGCCGCTCTTGTCCGAACTTTCACGACCGGGCGCACCTGGCCACCAACTGCCAGCGCTGGACGTGCCTGAGGTCGATGACCTTGGCAGCCAGGTGCTCCGAGCAGATCTGCGCCTGCCAGAGCTTGGCGAGCTCGACGTGGTGCGCCACTTCACGCACCTGGCTCAGCGCAACTTCTCGATCGATTCGGTCTTCTACCCGCTCGGCTCGTGCACGATGAAATACAACCCCAGGGTCAACGAGGACGTTGCCCGCCTGCCTGGGATTGCCCACGTTCACCCGCTTCAACCCGACGAGACCGTCCAGGGTGCGCTGCGGATCATGTACGAGATGCAGCAGCTGCTGGCTTCGATCACCGGCTTTGCCGCGGCCACGCTGCAGCCAGCGGCAGGCGCTCAGGGCGAACTCGCCGGGATGCTGATGATGCGGGCCTATCATCTCGACCGCGGTGACACGCGGCGACGCAAGGTGCTTGTCCCGGATTCGGCGCACGGAACCAATCCCGCGACTGCAGCCATGTGCGGATTTCACACCGTTTCGATTCCCTCGGACTCGAGCGGGAATATCGACCTCGCGCGATTGGAAAAGCAACTGGATGACACCGTGGTCGGCCTGATGCTGACCAATCCGAACACGCTCGGGCTGTTCGAGCAGCAGCTCCGCGAGGTGACCCAGGCAGTGCATCAGGCCGGCGGGCTCGTGTATGGCGACGGCGCCAACTTGAACGCAATTCTGGGAATCGTCAAGCCGGCCGAAATGGGCTTCGACTGTGTCCACATCAACGTCCATAAGACGTTTTCCACCCCCCACGGCTCGGGCGGCCCGGGCGCTGGCCCGGTCGTGGTCAACGAACGCCTGGAGCCTTTTTTACCGGCCCCGGTCGTAGTGCAGCGCCCCGATGGCACCTTCGCCCTGGAGTACGATCGGCCCAAGAGCATTGGGCGCTTGAAGGGGTTTCAAGGCCATTTCGGCATCCTGGCTCGGGGCTACACCTATATTCGCATGCACGGTCCGGAAGGCCTGCGCAGGCTGAGCGAAACTGCTGTCCTGAATGCAAATTATCTCCGGTCGCTGCTCAGTGAAGACTTCGACCTCGTGTACAACCGCGCGTGCATGCACGAGCTCGTGCTTTCGGGCCGCCGACAGAAGACCAAGCACGGTGTGCGCACGCTGGATATTGCCAAACGGCTGCTTGACTTTGGCATTCACCCACCCACGATTTACTTTCCGCTGATCGTCGACGAGGCGATCATGATCGAGCCGACCGAGTCAGAGTCTCGCACCACTCTCGATCACTTTGTAGCCGTGATGCGCCAGATCGCGCGCGAATGCGAGACAAAGCCAGACGTGGTACGCGAGGCGCCACGCCATCAGTCCGTGGGACGGCTGGACGAAGTGGCCGCGGCGCGCAAGCCGGTACTGCGTTGGTCGTGACGGTTTAGTACACTGCCCGCAACCTGAGCCCGATCGGAGAGGCATCGAACGCCGTGGCGCTGGAGACCAAACGTCCGCTGCTCGAGGTCTCGGACCTCCGAACGCAATTCTTCACCCAGGACGGGGTGGTGAAGGCTGTGAATGGCGTGTCATTCACACTCAGCGAGGGTGAAGCGCTCGGCCTGGTGGGCGAATCGGGCTGTGGCAAGAGCGTCACCGCGCTGTCCCTGATGCGCTTGATACCTCAGCCCCCGGGCCGGATCGTCTCGGGCCAGGTCACGTTCGACGGTCGCGACCTGCTCAAGCTCAAAGATGACGACATGCGGAAGGTACGCGGCAACGACATCGCCATGATCTTCCAGGACCCGATGACGTCGCTCAACCCGGTCCTCACGATCGGACGCCAGATCAGCGAGGCCCTCGAGCTCCACAAAGGGATGGACCGCTCGGCCGCCCGCAAGCGCACCATCGAGCTGCTCGAGCTGGTTGGCATTCCGGCCGCGCGCTCCCGCGTGGACGACTACCCGCATCAGTTCTCGGGTGGCATGCGGCAGCGCGTCATGATCGCCATGGCACTCAGCTGCGAACCCAAGCTTCTGCTCGCAGATGAGCCTACGACGGCGCTCGACGTAACGATTCAGGCCCAGATCCTCGACCTGATCGCACGCCTGCGCCGCGAGCTGGGCATGGCCATCGTTATGATCACCCACGACCTGGGCGTCGTGGCTGGCATAGCGGACCGCATCAACGTTATGTACGCGGGCTACATTGTCGAGACCGGCACCTCTGACGAGATTTTCCACAATCCTCGGCACCCGTATACGCTGGGTCTGCTGAAATCGATTCCACGGCTGGATGAGCCGCGTAAGGAAAAATTGGTGCCGATCGAAGGCTTGCCGCCTGATCTGGTCGACGCGCCTCCCGGCTGTCCATTCCAGCCCCGCTGCCCGTACGCGATTGAGCGCTGCCTGCCAGAAAACCCGAGCCTCGAACCGGTGGTGCCGGGCCATCGCATTGCCTGCTGGGTCGACGTGACCGGCGGCCGAGAACCACACGCCGAGCCGGTCGCGCAGGGCGTATAGGAGGCATCGAGAACACCATGGCCACGAGCGCGAGTCCCATTCAGATTCCGCAGGACGGCACCGCCGACGGTGAGCTGCTGCGGGTCGAGAATCTGAAGATGTACTTCCCGATCACCCAGGGCATCATCCTGCAGCGGCAGGTCGGCTGGGTCCGCGCCGTCGACGACATCTCGTTCACGGTCAAGAGTGGCGAGACCCTCGGCCTGGTCGGCGAGTCCGGGTGCGGCAAGAGCACGACCGGTCGAGCCATCCTGCAGCTCTACAAGCCGACCGGCGGCACGGTGAACTTTCTCGGCAAGAATCTGACCACCCTCGGCGGCGGTGAGCTGCGCAAGATGCGCCGCCAGATGCAGATGATCTTCCAGGACCCATACGCCAGCTTGAACCCGCGCATGACCGTCGGTAGCATCGTCGGAGAGCCCCTCGAAATTCATAACCTTGCCCGCGGCCGGCAAAAGCAGGAGCGCGTCCAGGAGTTGCTCCGAATCGTCGGTTTGAATCCGTACTTCGCCAATCGGTACCCGCACGAATTCTCGGGTGGCCAGCGTCAACGCATCGGGATTGCCCGCGCGCTCGCGGTGCAGCCAAGCTTTATCGTGTGTGACGAGCCCATTTCGGCGCTCGACGTCTCTATCCAGGCACAGGTCATCAACCTGCTGGAGGAGCTGCAGGGACAGTTCAACCTGACGTATCTCTTTATCGCGCACGATCTGTCGGTGGTTCGCCACATCAGCGACCGTGTGGCGGTCATGTACGTCGGCAAGATCGTCGAACTGACGACGCGCGACTTGCTATACGAGCGGCCCTTGCATCCGTACACCAAAGCGCTCCTGTCCGCGGTGCCAATCCCGGATCCGGCGATCGAGCGGAAGCGGCAGCGGATGATCCTGACGGGCGATGTGCCGAGTCCGGTGAATCCACCGTCAGGCTGCCGGTTCCACCCGCGCTGCCCGTTCGCTCAAGAGGTGTGCAAAGAAAAGGAACCCGCCCTGCTTGAAGTCGAACCCAACCACTTCGCGGCGTGCCACTTCTGGGACGAGATCCAAGCCCGCCAGCAAATCACCCCCGTCCCGGAGCCCATCTCCCTCAACTAGGGCCGAGGTTCGGCGGCATGGCGCCAGCAACTCCTCTTTGTGGTGGTGTGGATGGCTTCGTTGCGCCGAGGGCCACAAGCGCCGCTGTCATGGCGCGCTCCGATCGTCGCGCGGGCACGCGATGCCATTTGTAGGAATACACCATGGTTACGCGTTGGCCGCCTCGTGGAAAGCCCGCCGTCGCCTGTCGGCGTAGGTCAGCCGAGGACAGGCATGCGCAGACCCCACTCGGAGGTCTCTAGCGCCCAGCGGCAGTCCGCGTAGTCAGTCGCGTCGTGACTATCCAGACAGCGTGCACGACGGCCTCGTTGACGATGTGCTTGAGGCCCGAGCAGCCTTGTCGCGGCGTCCAGATTCGACCAGCTCTGGCTACGTCGCGCAGCTCGGAGGTTCTTCTTCGAAGAGGTATCTTGCGGCCTCGGAATCTAAGGCCCGGCGCCGAGCCGCGCAGGCGACTTATTACCTACGTCCACTCGCGCCAACTTACAGGTCCATGGGGTCGGCTTCGGCGGCCTCGATCTCCTCCAGGGCTTTGCTGGCAGCTTCTCGGATCTGCTCTTCGGCCGCTTCGGCCACGAACAGCAGGGCTTCGCGCGCCTCTTCGCCGCCGATCTGGCCCAGCGCCTGGATGACCGCTAGCTGCACGTCTGGCTCTGGATCCTCCAGTAGCTCAACCAACGGGGTGATCGCCCGCTCGTCCTCCAACTCCCCGAGCGCCCGCGCGGCCTCGAGCCGCAGTTGCGGATCGTCGCTACCCAGCACCGGCATCAGACGGTCCGTCCAGCGCGGGTCAGCAGTGCGGCCCATGGCGCGCACCGCCCCCAGGCGCAGGATTGGATCGCTGAACCCAGCCGCCAGCTCGCGTGCAGTGTCGGCGTCGCTGAAGTACCCGAGCGCAGCCAGCGCCGATCCGCGTACTTGAGCCGCCTGGTTGTGATCCCGCATAACACCGACGAGCCGGTTCTTCAGCTCCGTCGTCGCCTGCGGTTCGAGATCCTCGAGCTCGCCGAGCAAGGTAAACCGCGCCAGATCCTCGGCTGCCGCAAAGCGCACCTCGACGCTCGGATCGGAGGTCACCAGCTCGATCAATTTCTTCAGCAATGCCGGGCTGCGGTCCTCGATAGCCGACCTGACGCCAGCTAGGCGTACCTGCCAATCAGCGTCTTCGAGCGCGAGCTGATTGAGGGCGCTGAAGTCGAGCCGCAGGCGCTGTTCCGCTGCGCTCCGCAGGGCAACGACCAGGCGCGCCCTGGCGCCGGCCGGCAGGGGCGCCCAGACCTCACGCAGCCTGGCCAGATCGGCGCCTTCCAGCATCGACAGCGAGTCGACTTCTGGCTTCGAGAGCGGCCCCTGCTCGGCGACCGACACCAGCGCGTGCGCAAAGTCGGCCTGTTCTTCTTCAGAGTGGCGCGGCGGCATGGCGGCTCAGTAGGACTGCGCGAACAGCGCTCGACCTGCAGCCGGCCGCTGATCGTACACGCAGCTGCCGCTGCCGTCGGCTTCGGAATCCTGCGGGATGACGCGTATGGTCGCGCGTGTTTCCTCCTTGATTCGTCCCTCGCAGTCCGTCGAGCCACACCAATACGCACGGATGAACCCGCGCCCCTCACGCATGATGCGCTTGAAGCTCTGGAAATCGTCTACGACGTGGGTGTTGGCTTCACGGAACGCGAGCGCTCGATCGAACAGCGCGACATGCACTTCGCCCATGAGCGCCTGCGCGCGCTCAGCCGCGTTGGCCCGGCTGACCTGCTCCTTCGTTCGCGAGTCGCGGCGGACCAGGGTTACCTGATCGGTGCGCAGGTCGCGGGGGCCAACTTCAATGCGCACAGGGACACCCTTGAGCTCCCATTCGTTGAACTTCCAGCCTGGCCGCTTATCTGTCCAATCTGCCTCGGCGCGCAAGCCCCGGGCAAGCAACTCCTTCAGCAAACCCGCCACCGCCTCCGAAACCAGCGTTGCTTCGTCGTCCGAGCGCGTGGGTATGGGAACCACGATCACCTGCACCGGCGCTACCCGCGGCGGCAGCACCAGGCCGCTGTCATCGCCATGCATCATGAGCATGCCGCCCAAGATGCGTGTGCTCATACCCCAGCTCGTGGTCCATACAAACTTACGCTGTCCGTCCTGGTCGAGAAAGTCGATGTCGAAGGCGCGCGCGAATTTCTGGCCCAGGAAGTGGCTCGTGCCGCTCTGCAGAGCCTTGCCGTCGGGCATCAACGCTTCGATGCTGTACGTCGCTTCTGCGCCAGGAAAGCGCTCGGCGGCTGTTTTTTCGCCGAGCACAACCGGCAGCGCTAGCTCGGTCTGGGCGAAATCGGCGTACACGCCGAGCATGCGCATCGTTTCTTCCTGAGCCTCACTGGCCAGGCGGTGGGCCGTGTGGCCTTCTTGCCACAAGAACTCTGTCGTCCGCAAGAAGAAAACGGTCCGTTTTTCCCACCGCACGATGTTGGCCCACTGATTGATGAGCAGCGGCAGGTCGCGCCAGGACTGGATCCATCTCGAGTAGAAGTGGCCGAAAATCGTCTCACTGGTGGGTCGGATCGCGAGGCGCTCTTCCAGCTCCTCGCCACCAGCGTGCGTCACCCAGGCCACTTCGGGTGCGAAGCCTTCGACGTGCTTGGCCTCTCGGCGCAAGAAACTCTCGGGCACGAACATCGGGAAGTAGGCGTTCTTGTGTCCGGTGGCCTTGAAGCGTGTATCGAGCCCAGCCTGCATGTTCTCCCACAGACTGAAGCCGTACGGGCGAATAACCATCGTGCCGCCGACCGGCTCGAAGTAGTCGGCCAGCTCCGAGCGTCGGATGGCGGTGACATACCAGCGCGAAAACGCTTCGGGGTCGCTTGCGTCCTTGGGCGGGAGCTGCCCGCTCGCTTCGATGTGTGGCGTGGCCATCGTAGTGCAAAGATTATGACCGATACACTCTCGATCGATGCTGTGCTGGATCGAAGTCGACCTGGACGCCATCGCCGACAACGTCCGTGCGCTCCAGGCCGCTGCTCAGCCGCGCGAGGGGGTGACCGCGGTCGTGAAAGCCCAGGCGTATGGGATGGGGGCCTCGGCCGTGGCCGTTGCTGCTGTTCAGGCGGGCGCACGTGGCGTGGCGGTGGCGCGCATGGCTGAGGCGCGCCGCCTTCGATCGGGCGGCTTTCGTCAGCCCATCCTGCTCCTGGGCGGACTGGACGCAGACGATTGCGCTGAAGTTGTCGCCAGCAATCTGACACCCAGCATCAGCGATTGGGGCACAGTGGAACGTCTGGCGGACGCGGCCGGCGCGGCCGGCCAGGTGCTGGGCGTGCAGGTGAAGGTCGACACCTGGATGACCCGCTACGGAGCTCCACCCGAAGAGGCAATGGCCATCGTTCGGGGCCTGGTGAACGTCCCCAGCCTGCACCTGGAAGGGTTTTATACCCACTTCGCTGCGGCCGATGACGCGGATCCCTTCTTTGCGCATCAGCAGTTGGCGCGCTTTCTCGCCATCAGCCAGCAGCTCGAGAGCCAGGGCCTGAGCCTGGGTCTGAAGCATGCCGCGAATTCCGCGGGCGCGCTTCGCGTACCTGGCGCAGGGCTGGACACGATTCGAGCGGGCATCGCGCTAGCGGGGGCCTACGCCACGGGTTGGGTACCGCGGGTGGGGTCGCTGCGCGGAGCGGTAGCCCTCAAAGCCCGGGTTGTGCGCTTCCACACCCCGGCGGTCGGTTCCTCGGTTGGTTATGGCCGCACGTACAAAGTCTTCCGCCCCATGCGTGTAGCGTTGATAGCTTGCGGTTACGCCGATGGGTTGCCGCGCGCCTGCAGCAATCGGGGCCGGGTCCTGATTCGTGGCCAGCGGGCGCCGCTGATAGGGACGGTCTCGATGGACATGGCCATGGCAGACGTTTCGCATGTGCCCGACGTGGAGCCGGGCGATGAGGTGGTCGTCCTCGGCCGCCAGGGCGTTGACGAGATTACGCTAGACGAGTTCGCCGAGTCGGCGGGCATTATTCCGCATGAGCTGCTGGTGCGACTTGGAAGCCGTGCCCCGCGCGTCTATTTGCGTGCCGGTAAGCCAGTCATGACGGCCACCCTTGCCTGCGACGAGCTCGCCGAATTTGTAGCAGGCTAGACCGCTGTGCGGATTGTGGATCTGATCGAGAAGAAGTGCGCCGGCGGCACGCACTCGCGCCACGACCTCGAAGTGCTCATCGACGGCTACGTGCGCGAGGAGGTACCTGACTACCAGGTCGCAGCCTGGCTCATGGCGGTCTGCTGGCGCGGCATGCAAGCTGCGGAAGTCGCGGACCTGACCCAGGTCATGGCTGCCAGCGGGGAACAGCTTGACCTCTCGTCGATTGGCCGACCGGTGGCCGACAAGCACTCTACAGGCGGCGTGGGCGATAAGACCTCGCTTGCAGTCATGCCGCTCGTCGCCGCGGTCGGGGTCCCGGTTGGCAAGATGAGCGGACGCGGACTTGGCTTCACGGGCGGTACGGTCGACAAGCTCGAGTCTTTTAAA
Organism: Chloroflexota bacterium; assembly: GCA_051006215.1. Classification (GTDB taxonomy): domain Bacteria; phylum Chloroflexota; class UBA6077; order UBA6077; family CF-72; genus CF-72. The sequence continues at coordinate 23,849 of JBPCIO010000005.1, read as the reverse complement.
GACATACACGTTGATCTGGACGCGGCGACGTTTGTGCGACAGCTGCGCGAGATCGGCATCGTTATCAGCGGTCAGTCCGCGGACCTGGCACCGGCGGACGGCAAGCTGTATGCGCTACGGGATGTGACCGGCACCGTGCCCAGTATTCCCCTGATCGCCAGCAGCATCATGTCCAAGAAGCTCGCGGCTGGAGCAAGTGTGATCGTGCTCGACGTCAAGACCGGCTCCGGCGCGTTTTTGCGCGAGCGCGATTCGGCGGTGGCTCTAGCCAAAACGATGATCGACATCGGTGCCGCGGCTGGCCGCCGGATGGCAGCCGTCGTGAGTGATATGTCGCAGCCTTTGGGTCGGGCTGTCGGCAACGCGCTCGAGGTGAGTGAAGCCCTGGACACACTGGATGGCAACGGGCCGTCCGATTTCACCGCGTTTGTTCTCGATATTGCCACCACGATCGTGGGGCTGGCTTCCAACGGCCAGGTGGGTCGCGTCGAGGTCGAGCGTGCCCTGCGTTCGGGTTCGGCGCGCGAGACCCTGCGGCGCATGGTCGTGGCTCAGGGAGGTGATGCGGCTTCGTTTGACGATCGGGCCAGGCTGCCGACTGCGCGCATACAACGCCAGCTTTTGGCCGAGGAGGATGGCTACCTGGCCAAATTGGACGCGCTGGGCGTGGCACGGGCGAGCATCGCACTCGGCGCTGGCCGCGAACGCAAGGGAGAGCCGATTGACCTCGCGGTCGGCGTGCTGCTCAACGCAAAAGTGGCGGACTTTGTCCATCGCGGGCAATCGATCGCAACGTTGCACGCCAACGACGAAACGCGACTACCAGACGCCGAGCGCGCCCTGCGTAGCGCTATGGTGCTTTCACCAACCGCCGTGGAAGCGCCGCGGGTTATCCTGGAGCGGCTGGCAGCAACGTCGTCTTTGTGAAGTTCGCGTCAGGCGTGACCCAGTCTCCGACCTCGGCGCAGGTTCGAGCTGCTGGCCCCTGGCGTACGCTGCAGGCAGGCAGCGAGCGGACGAATACCTGCCCGTAGAAGCGGGTAATCAGTCGCCGGTCGAGCACTACCACGCCGCCCCGATCGGCGCGCGACCGAATCAGACGTCCAAAGCCCTGTTTCAGGCGCAGCACCGCTTGCGGCACGGCGTACTCGCTGAAAGGGTCGTCGAACTGTTCTGCGCGTGCCGCGTACACCGGATCGGTCGGCACGGCGAAGGGAAGACGAGTGACCATGACGCAGCTGAGTGCCTCGCCGACCACGTCGATGCCTTCCCAGAAAGCACTGGTGCCGAACAGCGCCACGCGCGAGCCGCGTCGGAATGCCTCCAGCAGTCGGGTTCGGGAGCTCTCGTCGATGCCTTGCGCCAGCAGTTTGATGCCCTGGCCGGCAAGGGGCTCACGCAGCCCATGGTAGGTGGCTCGCAGGTGAGCGCGGGACGTGAACAGGACCAGCGTGCGGCCGTGCAGCCGGGTCACCACCTCGAGAATGGTGCGCTCCATCAACACCTGGTAACCGGATTGATTTGGGTCGGGCAGGTCGTTGGGCACGTACAGCAGCGCGGCCCGGGCGTAGTCGAAAGGCGAGCCGAGGGCTTCTGCACCTGCCTCGTCTAGCCCGAGGCGTCGCTTCATATAGTCGAACGAGCCGCCGACGGCGAGCGTGGCCGAGACGAGAATTGCCGCTTCGGGGATGGCGAATAGGCGCTCTCTCAGCAGGCTGGCTACCCCCAGAGGTGCGGCATTCAGCCACGCCGACCGAAAGCGGCCCCCGCCGGAGATCCAATGGACGGCGGCCGGGTCCGGCACGTGGATGCACACCCGCAAGCGGCGGCGGATCTCGCGCCAGTAGTCGAGATGCCCGCTCAGCTCGGCCGCCAGGTCGCGCGCCGCCTCGAGCGCACCGGGCAGTGCTTCGAGCTCGGCGGAAATCTCAGCGATGACGCCCTCGACCACCTGCTGCTGTTCGACGGCTTCCGTCCACTGTTGTTCGAGAGCCTGCCAGGCGGACCCAGCCCGGAGAGCGTGGGTGATACGCACAGCCGTCTCGTCACCACCCCCGAGCTGCTCAGCATCCTCCAAGAGGTGCACCAGAGCCTCGAAGCAGCGGCGGATCGCCGATGCGAGTTGCAGCGCTGCATGCTCGCCCCGTTCCAGGAGTAGCCGAAGCTCGGCGTGCAGGTGAAAGCCGCCCGACGCGGTGATGAGCCCAACCGCCTCGCGTACAGCACCGCTTTCACCAGGGCCGGGGCTCCACAACCGATCCAGCCGATTGAGCAGCTCGCGCTCACCCAAGCGCCAGCCGAGCTGGTGAGTGGCCTCGTCCTCAAGATGATGCGCCTCGTCTACGATCAGCACGTCGTAGTCGGGGAGTACCCGGCTGCGGCTTGCCAGATCGGACAGCAGCAAGGCGTGATTAGCGATCACGATGTGACTGTCCTCTGCCGCTCGTCTAGCCTGTGCCAGAAAGCACACGCCGATTCGGTGGTACGCGCAGCGCAGTGGAGTGCAGGCTTCCGTGATGGCGCTTACCCGCTGCCAGGACTCTTCCTCGGCGGGTGTCAGATGCAGCTCTGCGCGATCGCCGGTGCTGGTGTGCGGCAGCCAGAACAGCGTCTTGATCAACAACATGCGGTCAGACGGCGAAAGGTCGTCGGCATGCAGCATCGTCTGCCAGCGCCGCAGGCACAGGTAGTTGGCGCGACCCTTCAACACGGTGGCGCGTAACGGCTCCTTCGTTTGACTGTCTTGAGCGACCAGTCCGGCCTCGACCAGCGGCAGATCGCGTTCAAAGAGCTGGTCCTGGAGTGTCGTCGTCGCCGTCGAGACCACCACGCGACGGCCATTTTTCAGCGCGTGCAGCGCGGCCGGAAGAAGATACGCGAGACCCTTCCCGGTGCCTGTCCCTGCTTCTAACAGCAGTTGGCCACCCTGGTTGAGGGTCTGGGTCACCAGTTGCGCCATGCGCACTTGCTCGTCCCGGGCCTCGTAGTTTGGTAGCAGGTGGGCGATATCGGCGTCCGGTGCTAGCCGGCGCGAGACATCGGCCGGGTCCAACGGCGCTGGCGTAGCCGCTGGGCTGGCTGCTTGGGGCCGACGGCCACGCGCCCCCTGGGCGACCCAGGCGCCGATTGGCGTGCCGGCCGCAAGGGCGCCTGTTTCAAGCACCGAGAGTGTGCGATGCCGGAGAGCCTCCGCGAATACCAGCCGCAGCGGCCAGTCCAGCCCGAGTCCCAGGCGCGTGACGTGGAGCAGGGTCTGCGTGTCGAGCTGCTCCAACAACGTTCCCAGCAGCTCGAACAGCATAACCGCGCGCCGGGCCTGGGGCATCAGCCCGGATCCAGTGACGGCTATTGAGAAGAACTGCGCGACCCGATCCAAGCCGCCACTCGGACAGCCCGGCGCGAGCAGTGAGGCAAGTTCGAGCACATCCCACACTACTGGCACCCGTGCGCCGGCTCGGCTGAGTACCTCGATCGCGCGTCTGGGCGCGTCCGTGATGACCGGTACGCCGTCGACCAACTCAGCCAGGAGTTGTGCGGTCGGAACCTGGTCGGGGCGCCCCTCGAGCTGCTGGACAGTAGCTTCCCCGTTGAAGGCGAGCGCAGCGAAATGGCCGCTGCTGGAGCTGACTAGCACCAGAACGGCCAGTCGCGTCTGACGGGGTGTGTCCGCGGTGGGAACCGAAACCACGAGTGCTGGGTTAGTGTACCAGCACCTCGTACATGTGTTCTAAATTCGCGTGTGCCGCTCGGGCCGCGGTCTCGGGTGCCTCAGCGGGAAAAGCGTTTCTTGAGCTGGCCTTCGGCAATCGAACGCACGTACCCGCGGACCATAGGATTCTGGAGCAGTCTGAGCCCCAATCCCGCTAAATCGGCTGCCTCCGACACCCCACGTGCCTTGCGAACGACGTGCACTGGGGGGGAAGTCCGCCGACCCAGGCCTCCAGCCAGGACCGAGCCGATGATCGCCCCGACCACACCGGCGACAATGGCCAGGGCGACCATTGGTCGTTCGCGGATCTCTTCGATGATGCTGACAACCAGCTCCTCGAGCTGATCGACGATCAGTTCCATAACGCCCTGATCGGCTTTGGACTGGCTAAATGAGTCCGACATGGTTTGGCGGCTAGCCCCCTTTCGCGTCTGCGCTGCGTCCAGTATGGCGCACCTACGCTCCCGATACGCCTCAGCCCTCGTCCCGCGACGAAGAACCGAGGCCAATCTTCAGGCGGACTCCGCCAAGTACGAGTAGGTCGCCGTCATGCAGCAGGGTCTGGCCATTCACGCGTGAGTTGTTGACCAGCGTGCCATTGGTGCTTCCCAGGTCGACCACCACCCAGTTTTTGCCGCTTCGCCGAACACGCGCATGTTCGGCCGACACGGCTGCATCCGCAACCACCACCTCGGCCCGCTCAGCGCGGCCCAGAGTGGCCTCATCCGACACCTCGATTGTCTGGCCAGGCGTCAGCCCTGAATCACCCGCGTCAAGTACGACGAGCCGCAGCCCAGGCCTGCTCGAGGACGACCCCGCGGACTCAGCCGACCGCGGCGTGTCCAGCCAGCGCCCGGCCGAGCGCAGGACAACTACCAGGAACCCGTACAGCACGCCCACCAGCGCTATACGCAGCCCGAGGATGGCCAGGTCCAGGACGTCCAAGCGGCTTCAGTCCGGATGTGAGGCTGGTGCGAGGTCGTGTTCGCTGCGGGCGCTGAGCTCGTGATCGCCGAATCGCACAACCGCGCCGTGGGTCAGCTGGTTTGGACGCGACGGCAGTACCCGCTGCTCATCCACCCATGTGCCATTGGTGCTGTCGAGATCGTAGACGAGCCAGCTGGACTCGACCCACCGAACCTGGGCGTGGTAGCGCGAAACGCGTTGATTGCTCAGAACCAGGTCGTTGTCGGCGCCGCGCCCGACGCGAACGATGCCGACCTGGGATTCGAGCAGGAAGCGCTCACCCGAAGCGTCGACAAGCCAAAGCACCGGATTACCTTCGGCATACGTATCCCGAGCGGCTGCGCGGGCGCTCGCCAGGTCCGCAAGACGCAGTCGGCGGGTGCCTGCCGCCCCAGCCTCGACAGCTTTCTTCAACGCAGGCGCAAGATCAACGAACTGCGCCTCTGCGCGGACAGTGCCCACCTTGACGGTGGCGTCCCCGAGCAGCTCGACACGCGGCTCGGCGATGGGCTGCAGGCCGCGCTCGCGCGCATACTCCACCAGGTACCGGCTGAGCTCGAGCGACAGCGTTGCCGCGTAGTGAGCGAAGCGCTCCAGGTCGCGCGGTGCCAGGCGCAGCCGATACGCGTTGGCCACCTGCGGGCCGTGCACGCCGATCACTTGGCCTTGCTCCATCGCTCGCGCGGCGGCCTTGGCGAGCTGCACCGGCTGGAGGGTGGTCGGAAACACGCGGCGTAGGCTGCCTTCGACCGCGTCTTGCATCAGTTGCTCGAAGCGCGCCAGCATCGGGGCATGCCCATTCTAACTTTGGGCCCGCTCGAACCCTCTTGCATCCACGCTCGAATTCCAACATTGACGAGCCGGCAACGACTTGCGTAGGCTCCAAATTGGCAAGCTCATGTCGTTCGTGCCTGCGGGCATGGTCCCGTCGCTGCCGCCGTGGCTCATCCTGGCTGGTTTGCTCGGCGTCATCAATGCCGCTGCATGCTTCATGCTGGTCGGCCGGGGCGTTTCGCGCCTCGCCTGGTACGTAGTCCTGGGCCTTCTGGCCGCCTGCCTCGGGCAGGTGGTTGGATCCGCCGTTCAGGCACCTGAGCCGGTCAAGATCGGCGACCTGAACGTGTTTGCGGCTAGCGTTGGCGCCTGGTCGGTTGTCCTGACCGCGCGCTTCGCGGGCCTGTAGCGCGCCTCGCAAAGAACGTATACTCCGACCCACATGCCCACGAACGACCTAGAGCTGCTCGCCGAAACCCGCGGCGTGTTTGGAAAGCACGTCCGGCGATTGCGCCGCCAGGGTCTCGTGCCGGCCAACATCTACGGCCACGGCGATCCACGCGCGATTCAGGCGCCAGCGCGGGCGATGGAGTACCTGTTAGCCCACGGTGGTCGCACCGGTGTGGTCACCATCGCCGTCCAGGATCGCTCTGAGCTTGCCCTTCTGAAGGACATCCAGCGCGACCCGCGCTCTGGTCAGATTCTGCATATCGAATTCCAAGCCGTGTCGATGGAGGAGTCGGTTACGAGCAGCGTGCCGGTGCGCTTCGTCGGCGAGTCGATCGCGGTCACCAAGCTGGGTGGTGTGATGTCTCACCCGAGAACGGAGCTGCGGGTCACCGCTAGAGCAGGCGACCTGCCAGAGGCCATCGAGGTCGACGTAAGCTCACTGCTGGAGCTGCACGATGCCATCCACGTCAGCGACCTGCCCGAATCGGCGACGTACAAGGTGCTTGACCCGCCAGAGGAAGTCCTGGCGATGGTGCAGCCGCCGCGGGAGGAAGAGGAGCCCGTGGAAGCTGCCGCCGAACCGACTGAGGCCGCCGACGCCGCTGAACCAGCGACGGAGGAGGAGACCTCAGGCTAACGCCACCGCAGGGTTCCGCGGTCGCCGGTGTACGGCGGCCGCCCGTGCGTGGGTGGGGCGACTGTGGTCGCCCAGTCGTACTCAGATAGGTGAGCTGGACGACGACCTGGCTGCGATCCACTGCGCTCGCTCGAGCTCGTCTGGCGTGTTGACGTTGAAAAACGCCCCACCGGACGCATCTGCCAGGCGCCATACGGCTTCAGGCACCTCGTGTACCGTGACGTCCCCGAAGTAACTGATCATGCGTTGATCTCCCCGTCCGAGCGCTGCCCGGATGGCTTGCAAGACCGGCTCGCGGTGATACACGGCATGCATCGGCTCGAGAAACCCGGCGCTCCGTGGAATGACGACGTCGGCGTTGACATGACGCTGCAGCTCGAGCAGTTGCGCAAACAGCCTCGTCGACACGAACGGCATATCGCATGCCACAGCCAGGCAGAGCTCGCCTGCGGCAGCCTCGAGGCCTGCTGCCAGCGCTGGCAGGACGCCAGCGTGCGGCGTGGGGTCGAACACCAGGCGTACGTCCCCCACGTCCCCCACGTCCGCCAGGGCGACGTCATTCGTCAGCAGGATGCATTCATCGACCAGCGGCCGCACAGCAGCAAGTGTTCGGGCGATGATGGTGCTGCCACCAACCTCCAGCAGCGCTTTGTTGAGGCCGCCAAGGCGAGAGGCGCGGCCGCCAGCGAAGATGAGCGCGCTTAGCAACCCCTCGTCAGGCGGCCAGCGTCAGCCGGATTCCGCACTGGCCGCAAAACACCTGGCCGGTCGGGTTCACGGTGTTGCACGACGGGCACCGGTTGTCGACGACGACCGTTGTGACGACAACGCTCGGGGACACAGGCGCGAGCGGCAACAGCTTCTCAGCCGGGGGCGCGGCCCGGACAGCAGGCGCTTGCGGCGCATGCTCGTCGGTGGTCGCCTTGCGAAACTCGCGGATGCCTTTGCCGACGGCGCCACCAACCTCCGATAGCCGACCTGCGCCGAAGATCACGACCACGATGACCAGAATGACGACCAGTTCCCACACTCCAAGGGTCGGCATGACGTTGGCTCCCTTCTACGATTCTCAGATTTCGACGATCAATTCGACTTCGACCGCGAACCCGAGCGGTAACTCGTTAACGCCAACCGCGGTACGCGCGTGCCGACCAAGGTCGCCGAACACCTCCACGAAGAGGTCGGAGGCGCCGTTGGCGACGGCCGGCTGCTGATTGAAGTCGGCAGCGCTGTTGACGAACACGCCGACGCGGATCAACTGCTTGACCGCATCCAGCGAATCGATCACCGTCAGGAGCGCCGCAAGGCAGTTCAGGGCACACACACGGGCAGCCCCGCGCCCCTGCTCGAGGTCCAACTCGGCACCCAGCTGGCCTTTGATTTCCCGCTCAGCCGTTCCCGAGACCTGTCCAGCCGTGTACACCAGACTACCCGCGCGTCGAGCAGCCACATAGTTTGCCAGCGGCGCCCGCGGCGCCGGCAGCGCGTACCCCAGCTCAGACAACCGATCGTCGATACGGCCCATACGGCTGTATCGTACCCGCGACGCCGCGCCCCAAACCACGCTCCAGCGTCCGGCCCGCCTCCGGCTCCGTCAGCGGCCACCGCCAGTGGGTCTCGACGCTCAGAACAGCGTCGTACAACAACCCGAAATGGCTGTCTTCGCTCAGTGACCCTGCGCGAGCGGAACAAAGACGCGGGTATCGACCAGAGCGTCGGGTTCGACAGTCGCCTGACTAGCGTCGGTCGGCGTCACGGAGCGCTTGCACGAGCTCGTCGCCGATGGTGTCGCCCGAGGCGGGAACCAACAAGCGTCCGTCGGCCTCGACGAGCGTGTCGTCGTGGACAGGCACCACCCGCAGCGCTGCGCCGTCCGCGGTCGTACCTAACTCATGGCTCATGCCCGACGGCTTTCGAAGCGAGAGACGGATATCGTGACTGCCGCGCTTCTCCCGACACGAACATAAGACCGCAAACACACTGCGCGGCTTGCTGCAGGCACGGTCCCGAGGCCGTGGCAAAAGGCTGTCGAAGCGGGCCTGTTTCGTTTCAACCTGAAGGTGACCCGTGCGGGATTCGAACCCGCGATCTCTACCTTGAGAGGGTAGCGTCCTGGGCCGCTAGACGAACGGGCCGGAGCGCGCGGCAGCGCTACGAAAGAAAGCTTCACGAGTATACGCGATCGATCTTCCGGATCACGAAGCGGATGCCACTCAGCGTGTCCGAGACGCTACACGTCTTGTTGTCGACCAGCCGCGCGGCGAGGCCCGCCGGGATGAGCTCGGCCTGATCGACATACCCCGGCTGGCCACGCTTGGGCGTAAGCAGCCAAATTCCAGCTGCCTGTTCGATGCGGGTGCGCCAAGAGTTCAGCATGGCCTCGACATCCGTCGCGGCGTCTGCGGCTACCACGACCACGTCAAGCGGTTCCTCGTCTCGGGCTGCGTCTCGACCCACCCGGGCGAGCACGCGCGCTTTCAGTTCGGCTGGTATCGCCGCTGCGGTCTCATCGAAGGCTACGGCGAATCCAGCTTTGATGCCGAGCTTGTCGAGCACGTCTCGGTGGCTGTAGTCCTTGTCCGCCACGCCGCCGAATATAGCGTGGCGTCAGGCTAGCCGAGTGGCTTCAAAGCCGTCGTCGTGCGGCATGTGCGACTTGCCCTGAACAACGCGTGCACACACCCATGTTGCTGACGAAGTGAGGGGCGTCGGGGACCCTCTGCCAGAACCGGCACTGCGTCCCGCGAAAATCCATGCCGTCGTAGCAGACACGGCTTTCAGAGAGACGGCAAAGAGCGGCCTGGCAGTGGATCAGGCCAGCGATCAACCGGGCTTAGAGCCAACGTCCGACGCGCGTCAACGCGAGCCCGGCACGTCGCGAGGACGCTAGCGCGGGCTGCCGGACTAGGACTCGAACCTAGACAGACTGATCCAGAATCAGCCGGGCTACCATTACCCCATCCGGCACAGGTGAGGTCTGATTGTATCGGATTGGGGGCCGCAGCCGGAAATCAGGCGGGCGCTCGCGGGGCCAGGACGTCGGCTGCGCGCCGTGCCACAATCAGCTCGGCCTCGGCTACAACGCGTTGCACGACCTCGCCGGCCGGGTCGATCGACTCGATCAACCCAGCGTCCTGACCGATCAGCAGCGTACCGTTATCGACGTCGCCTGCCTCGCGAGCCAGCTGAATGCGACGCAGCAACTCGGCACGCCGTTGGCGTACCTCACCCTCGCGGCCGAGCCACTCCTGAACGAAGGCGTTGCGCAGCACGCGCGCGAACGCGCCTGGCCACACCTGACCGGCGAGCACGTCCGGCAGCTCCGTGAGCAGCGTGTCGTGGCCGTCGCTCCGACAGATCGCCCGCTTGTAGTTGTCGGGCAGTGGCGATTCTGACGTCGCAAGAAAGCGGGTCCCGAGCAGGACCCCCTCTGCGCCCAGCATGATCGCAGCTGCGAGGCCCGCTCCGTCGGCTATACCGCCGGCCGCCAGCACGGGCACAGGTGCGATCGCGCGCACCACCTGTGGGACCAGGACCAGGCTGGCCATCATGCCTACGTGACCACCGCCCTCGCTGCCCTGAGCGGCGATGATGTCAGCACCCGAATCGGCCGCCCGCCTGGCTTCGGGGACCGTAGAAACCATGTGCATCACCCTGGCGCCAACTGCGTGGGCGCGGGCGAACACCGCCGCCAAATCCTGGTCCGGGCGGGGCCAAGCTGTCGAGAAGACGGGTGGCTTCGCCGCCAGCACGGCATCGATGGCCGCAGCGTCGGCCAGGAACATGAGCAGATTCAGGCCAAAGGGACGGTCGGTGACCGCGCGAATGGCTGCGGACAACTCGCCAATCTGGGCCGGCGAGCGCCCAGCGCAGCCCTGAACTCCCAGTCCGCCAGCGTTCGAGACTGCGCCCACCAGCTCCGGGCTGGTGCCACTGCCCATCCCACCGAGCACCACCGGATGTTGGATGCCGAACAGATCGCAAGCACGGGTGTTCATCGTCTCATCAGTGTGCCACGAACCAACCAGCTGCCCGGTGTTGACAGCGACGTGCTAGCCTCGCTGGCGAATGGTAGACCTGCGACAGCTCCTGCGCGTGCGCTCGGCGTACGCTGGGCGGTTCGATGCAAGCGGGTATCTGGTGTTCGTTGCCGACCTGGGTGGCGTACCGCAGGCCTGGGGTGTCGATGGTTCTGGCTGGCCTGAACTTCTGGTGGCGCCACCCGATCGAGCACAAACGGTCGACCCCGGCCCACGTTCTGGACAGCTCGTCGTGGGCGCCGACGTCGGTGGCAACGAGCACACCCAGATTCTGTATGCCGACGGCGGCCCGGGCGCCGCCTGGCGCGCGCTGACCGACAACCCCGATCGCATCCACGTGTTTGGGAGCTTTGCTCCCAATGCCGCCACTATCAGCTTCGCAGCCAACACGCGCAACCAGCGTTGGTTCGACATTTACCTGTGTGACCTAGATACCGGCCAGACCCGTTGTGTCCTCGAACACGACTCCACCAATCAGGCCGGCCCATTCTCGCCGGATGGCCGCTGGCTGGCGGTGGTGCGCTCGTTCTCGAACGCGCACAAAGAGCTCTGGCTGGTCGACACCCAGGACCGACAGCAACCCCGATTGCTGACCCCGCCCGATCAGGACGCGACCTACGAACGACCCGAGTGGAGCTCAGACGGTCGCTCGCTGTTTTGTCTGACCAACGCTGGTCGCGAGTTTGCGGCGCCAGCGCAGCTGGACGTGGCAAGCGGCCGCATGACATTCGTCGTGGAGCCTGACCTGGACGTCGACGAAGCCAGCCTCGATCCGACCGGCCAGCGGCTGGCGTACGGCCTGAATAGAGACGGCGAAACACAGATCGTCGTGCGCACGCTCGCCTCCGGCAGCGAACGCATCGTTGCCGGTCTGCCGCCTGGTGCGCTGTACGAATGCTTGCAGCACGCATTAGCCTGGGATCCTTCCGGTCAGCGGCTGGCCATCTCGTGGACCGCATCGCGTGCGAACCCAAACGTGTTTGTTGCGTCCGTCGCGGATCACCAGGCGCGCCCTGTCACTCGAGCCGGCGGACTGGGCGTCGACATCAGCCAGCTTCCGGAGCCGGAGCACGTTCAGTACCCGAGCTTTGACGGCCGCCAGATCCCAGCGCTGTTCTACTCGGCGCTCCCCACGCCCGATCCAGCACCGTGCGTCGTATTCGTGCACGGCGGACCGGAAAGCCAGTACCGACCCACGTTCCAACCGGTAGTCCAGGGTCTGGTCGAGGCCGGCTTCGCCGTGCTCGCCCCGAACGTGCGTGGCAGCTCAGGCTACGGTCGCACATTCGTGCACCTGGACGACGTCCGAAAGCGCATGGACTCTGTTGCCGACCTGGCGCACACCGTGTACTGGTTGCGCGACTCTGGTCGGGTAAACACGAACCGAATTGCCGTCTATGGCGGCAGCTACGGCGGCTTCATGGTCCTGGCAGCGCTGACGACGTATCCCGAGCTCTGGGCCGCGGGAGTCGACCTGGTCGGCATCGCCAACTTCGTGACGTTCCTGGAAAACACTGGCCCCTGGCGCAGACACCTGCGCGAAGCAGAGTACGGCAGCCTGGCCAACGACCGACAGTTCCTGGAAGACATCTCGCCGATCAAGTATGTGGAACGGATCCGCGCGCCACTGCTGGTTATCCACGGCGCCAACGACCCGCGCGTTCCCATCGGCGAAGCCGAACAGATGGTCAGCCAACTCCGCGCGCTGGGGCGGTCAGTTGGGTTCTTGCGCCTCGAAGACGAGGGCCATCAAATCGCCAAGCTCAAGAACAGACTGGTAGCCTACCCTATGGCTGTGGATTTCCTGAAGCGTCACCTTATGCGGGAAAACCCCTCCCCATGAGCGAAACGTCAGGTCGTCGCGAGGAGGGCGAGCGCAGCACCTAGGCGTTGCAGGCTGCGCTGCTTCCCGAGCGCAGCCAGCATCGGGAACAGCGGCGGCGTGTGGGTCTTGCCGCTGATCGCGACCCGAATGGGCATGAAAAACGGCTTGGGTTTCCAGCCGCGGCGTGCTTGCTCAGCCTCGAGCGCGTCCTTGACGGCGCCGGTGGAGAAATCCTCGAGCCCGCCCAGCACAGCCTCCGCCGCCAGCAGCGAATCGGCAGCCGTGGGCGCGGCGCCACCCTGACCGGCGAGCGTCTCACGATCGAGATCCAATGCGCCTACGTACAGGAAATCAACCTGCTCACCCACGTCTTTGAGGCGCTTGACCCTGGTCTTGAGGTGTGGGGCCAGGATACGCAACGATTGTTGCTGGTCAGGCCCGGGCAAAAACGGGGCTGCCCGGCGCAAAAACTCGTCGTCGTCCAGCGCCTCGATGTACTTGCCATTCATCCAGTCCAATTTGTCTACGTCGAAGATCGGGCCGACGGGGCTGAACCGCTCGACATCGAAATTGGCGACGATGTCGTCGAATGAGAAGATCTCGCGCCCGTCCGGCATGCTCCAGCCCTGCAGCGCCAGAAAGTTGACCAGCGCCTCCGGCAGAAAGCCTTCCTCGCGGAACCAGAGCAGGCGCGCGGCTGGATTTTTGCGCTTGCTGATCTTCGACCGGTCGCGGTTGCGCAGCAAGGGCAAATGAGCGAACTTGGGCGCCTGCCAACCCATGAACCGGTACAACAGCAATTGTTGGGGGGTCGAGCGGATCCACTCCTCGGCCCGCAGCACGTGTGTGATTCCCATTTCATGGTCGTCGACGACCACTGCCAGGTGATAGGTCGGGAAGCCGTCTCGCTTCAGGATCACCTGATCGTCTGGCATTGGCGCGTTCGTCGATCCGCGAATCAGGTCGTCGAACGTCAGAGGGACATCGTGATCTGGAATCCGCATCCGGGTGACGGGCTGCGCGTCGAAGCCTGACATCTGCGCCCGGTGTTCACGCGTCATGTTCAGGCACAGCCGGTCGTACCCGGTTGGTAGCTTGTTGCGCGTCTGCTCGGCTCGCATCAGCTCGAGCCGCTCGGGAGTGCACCAGCAGTAATAGGCGTGTCCCAGCTCGACGAGTTTGTGGGCCGCGGCTTTGTACAGTGGCAATCGCTCCGACTGGCGGTACGGCCCCAGTGGGCCACCCTTATCGGGGCCCTCGTCCCAGTCGAGTCCCAACCAGTGCAGTGTCTCGAAGATCTGGGTCTCGCTATGTTCGACGTACCTGCCACGATCCGTATCCTCGATTCGCAACACAAACGTCCCTCCGCGCTGCCGGGCCAGGGCGACGTTAAACAGCGCAATGTAGGCAGTCCCCACGTGCGGGTCGCCGGTCGGAGAGGGTGCGATTCGGACGCGGATGGATCCGTCGGCCATGCTGGGCTACAGTCTCAACTCAAGAGTATGGCTTGCGAGCTTACGCCAGCCGCGGACCACGGCGGCGCAACCGCTCTAGCGTCTCGGCCAGATCCGGCGCGAGGGCCGCCTCGAACACGTGCTCGAGGTCGTCGTACGGCGACCGGAGACGGAGCATGCGCGCATGCACGAACTGCCGTTCCAGACCCGGCGGGAGACGATTCGATCCGTAGGTCATGTCGCCAGCCACGGGGTGGCCAATCGAGATGAAATGCACCCGCAGCTGGTGCGTTCGGCCGGTCAGTAAGAGCGCCTCGACCAGCGTCCAGTCACCAAACCGCTCGAGGACAAAAAAACGGGTCTGTGCGCCTCGACCGCCGGCGCGCACCGCCATACGTTGGCGGTGGCGCAGGTCGCGGGCGATCGGCGCGTCGATGAGCCCCTCCTCCTCGCCGATGTTGCCGCGCACCAGCAGCAGATAACGCTTCTCCGTCGTGCGAGCCTGCATCTGCTGCTGCAAGTCGGCGGTGGCGGCTATCGTCCGGCCGACGACCATCAAGCCCGAGGTGTCCTTGTCCAGGCGATGGACGATGCCCGGCCGCAGGTCAGCCTCCTGGTCACGCAGCTCCGGAAAGCGCGCGAGCAAGCCGTTGACCAGTGTGCCGCGTTGGTTGCCCGGAGCGGGGTGAACGACCACTCCGGCCGGCTTGTCGATGACGATGATGGCTGGATCTTCGAAGACCACCTCGAACCGCACGTCCTCTGCCGCCGGCAAGTCGGCCGGAGGTGACGCTCCGGCAATCAACACGCGATCACCAGAGATCACCCGCTGACCTGGTTTGCTCGCATGCCCATTCAGCCGCACTGCTTCCAGTCCGATAAGCCGCTGCCATTCCGATCGGGAGCGCTGCGGCTCACCCCCGTGTCGCTGCAGGAAACCGTCGAGGCGATCTCCGGCTGCAAACGCTGGCACGGTGACCGTGCGCTGGGCAGCCAGTTGGAGAAAACGCGTCACTTCGCCGCGGCAATCGTCAGCCGGTTTCATCGCCGACGTGGTCTGGCCTCCCCGGGGGGTTGGGCGATAGCGCGTTGAACGCCAGCAACGCCACGCCCACTACGATGGCAGAGTCGGCAACGTTGAACACCGGCCACCAGTTGGAGTGATATCCGAAGTCGACGAAGTCCACGACGTACCCCTGTCGAATGCGGTCGATCAGGTTGCCAACCGCTCCGCCAAGCTGCAAGCCGAGCGCGAGATGGACGAGGAAGCCAGATCGCGGAAGGTACCTGTAGCTCGCGGCGATGACTCCCACCACCAGGACCCCAACCAACACGAAAAAGACCGTCTGGTCCTGGAGCAGCCCGAAGGCCGCCCCGCGATTTTCGACATAGGTAAACCGGAAGTAGTCGCCCGCAATCGGCAGTGGCACGGAGTGGAGCCCTGCCCGATCAAGCCGTTCCTCGGCCAGCCGTTTGGTCGTCTGATCGAGCAGCACCACCAGCACCGCCAGCCCGAGAAACAACAGGCCGCGCGCCGGGACGCTGCGCGCTCGCGCGCGTCGGGCGCCGATCGCTGGATCGACGGCGCTCATCCGGAGTGCTCGCGGTGCACGGCGACGACCACAGGTACCCCATCGATGTTGTCCTCATGCCGATGCCAGCCGTCGTCAGTCTCGAGGCCGACCTCGAGATGCGTCGCCAGCGTCTCGCGTTGGATGTACGCGGCATGCTGTTCGAAAGCTTCGGAAATGCCGTCGGCGGCTGTGTAGCGAACGCTGATGCGGTCCGAGACGTTGAAGCCGGCCTGCTTCCGGGCGTCCTGGATCAACCGCACGACTTCGCGTGCACGACCCTCAGCCACCAGGTCGGGACTGAGCGATGTGTCCAGCACTACTACCACGCCAGCATCCGCAGCGGCGGCGACCCCGGGTGCCAATTCGAGCGAGAGGGTTACCTCGCTGGGGTCGAGATCGAATCCGTCCCCGCGGACGCGACCGTCGACAACTGAGAACCGGCCCGACTGCAAGGCTGCGCGGATGCGTGGGTAGTCCTTGCCGTACTTCGGCCCGAGCACTTTTGGATTGGCCTCAGCCCGCTGCCAAACGGCTTCGCCGAGTTGCTCGACATACTCCACGCGCTTCACATTCAGTTCGTCCTGGACCAGCTCGCTGGCCCAATCCGGTAGATCGTTGAAGATCGAGCCGCCAGCCACGCGGAGGGCAGGCAACGGCTGCCGGGACCGAATGCCTGCACCCTTGCGGGCGGCGTTGCCCAGCCCGGCTATCAGCCGGGTCAGTTCCATAGTCCGCGCGAGCTCTGGGTCGCGCAGGCTGTCGTCCACGGCCGGATAGGCGCAGTGATGCACACTTACGGGCGCGTCGGAATCCACCCCGCGGACCAGGTTCTGATAGAGCTCCTCGGCCAGAAATGGCATGAATGGCCCGATCAGCCTGGCGAGTGTGACCAATGCCTCGTGGAGCGTTGTTAGCGCCGCCGGATCGGCTCGGCTGCCAGGTGCCCAGAAGCGCGAGCGGCTGCGGCGGATGTACCAGTTGCTCAGGTCGTCGAAGAAGCTCTCGATAGCTCGTGACGCATCCATGGCATCGAAGTCGTCGAGGCGCTCGCGGACTGTCGCAACCAGGCTATTGAGCCGGGACAGGAGCCAGCGGTCGAGTTGGCTGCGTTCAGTGCTGCGGGCGGTGGCCGAAGGCTGCCACTGTTCGGCTATGGCATACATCACGAAGAACTTGTAGCTGTCCCATAGCTTGAGCAGCCTGCGCCTCGTCTCGTCCGCAGTCTTCCAACCGAAATTGACATTTGCAGCCGGGTTCTGCAGGCAAAAGATCCAGCGCATGACGTCGGCGCCAGCGCGCTCGGCAGCATCGTTGAAGTCGATGGAGTTGCCGGCGCTCTTGTGCATCGCGGCGCCATCCTCGCCTCGGACGGTGCCGTGGCCGAGCACCGTGGTGAACGGTGGTCGGTCTTCGAGCACGGTGCTCATGACCAGCAGCGAGTAAAACCAGTTTCGGTATTGGCCAGGAAAACTCTCGGTGATGAAGTCCGCCGGAAACCAGCTCCGCCAGTATGCGGGCTGCGTCGCGTGGTGCAGCGTCGAGAATGGCACGATGCCAGCGTCAAGCCATGGATTGCCCACGTCTGGTATTCGACTGATGGGCTTTCCACATCCGCCACACGCGATCTTGACCGCATCTACGAACGGGCGATGTGGCGAATGTCCCTCGAAGTCTGGGAAGCCATGGACGGCACGCTGCTGCAATTCAGCACGCCCGCCCACGACTTCGACTCGCTTGCAGTCCTCGCAATACCAGATCGGCAGCGCCAGGCCCCAGTAGCGCTTCTTTGAGATCATCCAGTCGTGCATGTTGCGCAGCCAGTCAAGCTCGCGCTCCAGCCCGAACTCGGGGATCCAGCGAATCTGGCTGGTGACCTTCATCATCATCTCGCGCAGCTCGTCCACGCTGATGTACCACTCGTCCACCAGGCGGAAGACAAGCTCGGTGCCGCAGCGCCAGCAATGCGGATAGCTGTGGCGGTATTGCTGCGCGCGGAACAGCGCGCCCTTTTCGCGCAGGCTGTCGATGATCAGGGGTGCGACTTCGCCTACCGGCCGACCGCTTAGCCACCCGAAGCCTTCAACGTAGATGCCGTTTTCGTCGAGCGGGGCGATCGCCGGCAGGCCAAAGTCCTTGCCAAGCGCGAAATCTTCTTCGCCACAGCCCGGCGCGATGTGGACAATGCCAGTGCCTTCATCTGGACTGACTTCGGTCCACGGGATCACGCGGTGCTCGATGCCCTGGGCCGCCGGCAGCTCGTCAAATGGACCGCTATATCGCCAGCCGACCATGTCAGCGCCGCGCAGGTGCTGCACGACTTCCCACGTATCGCCAAGCACCTGCTTGACCAGTGGTTCGGCCAGAATCAGCACCTCTTCGCCCTTGCGCGCGCGGGCGTACTCCAGGTCAGGAGCAACCGCTGCCGCGACGTTCGACGTAAGCGTCCAGGGAGTTGTGGTCCAGATCAGCAGACTTTCGCCGGGGTGATCGATGAGCGGGAATCGCACATATGGGCTGGTGTGCGTGACCTGTGTATACCCCTCGGTCTCGATCTCCATGTGGCTGAGTCCCGTTCCGCAGCGCGGGCACCACGGCATCACGTCGTGGCCGCGATACAGCCAGCCCCGCTCGTGGCACTCCTTTATGACCGCCCAGATGGTGTAGTTGTTCTCGTCCGACATCGTGAAATACGAGTCGCCCCAGTCCATCCACTGCCCCAGGCGAATGCTCTGCTCGCTGATCACCCGAGCAAACTTCAGAACGCGGTCTTTGCAGCGCTGCACGAACTCGGCAATGCCGTACTGCTCAATGTCGCGCTTGCTGGTGAAGCCAAGCTCGCGCTCGACTTCGACTTCGACCCACAGGCCCTGACAGTCGAAGCCGTTTTGCCACCGCTGGTTGTGGCCGGTCATGGCCTTGTAGCGCTGATACAGGTCCTTGTACGTGCGGCCCCAGGCGTGGTGGACGCCCATGGGATTGTTGGCAGTGATGGGCCCGTCGATAAACGAAAACCGTTTGTCGGAGCTGGCCAGCCGTTCGCGGAGTGTTTCGAACGCGCGCGTCTGGTCCCAGAACTCGAGGATGCGGCGCTCGAGGGCCGGGAAATCGGGCTTATCGGGGGCAGGCTGGAACATGGACGGTGGGCGCATCGGAAGGGTAACAGCAGGCGACTAGTCGCTAGTGGCTCGTGGTCGGCGCGGGTTCGAGAACTCGGACATGCAGGTCCTCGAGCTGCTCGGACGGGACCGGCGTGGGCGCGCCCATCATCAGGTCCTGCGCGCTTTGGTTCTTGGGAAATGGGATTACTTCCCGAATGCTGTCTTCGTCGGCCAGCAAACTAACCACGCGGTCGATGCCAGGCGCGATGCCGCCGTGCGGCGGCGCGCCGTACTCGAAGGCGCGCAGAATGTGTCCGAAGTTGGATTCGATGCGTTCTGGCGTGTAGCCGAGGAGCTTGAACAACCGCGACTGAATATCCGCGCGGTGCACGCGAATGCTGCCGCTGGCCAGCTCTTCGCCATTGGCGACCACATCGTAGGCTTTGGCTCGCACCCGCGCGGGGTCGCTGTCGAGCAAGGCGAGGTCGTCGTCGTGAGGCATGGTGAACGGATGATGCATGAAGGTCAATCGACCAGAGGCTGCATCACGTTCGAACCACGGAAAGTCCACTACAAACGCCCAGGCCATGACGTCGGGCGGGATGAGATCCAGGCGTTTGGCCAGCTCACGTCGCAGTGCTCCCAGGCTGGTCCGGGCGACCTCGACCGTGTCGGCAACCAGCAGTACCAGGTCACCCTGGGCTGCCTCGAGACGGTGCCACACACCCTGTAACTCGTCTTCAGTCAGGAATTTGGCGAACGAGGAACGCAGCTCACCGCTGCCCAGCGCTGCCCAGGCCAGCCCATGCGCGCCGTTGGCCTTGGCCAACTCGGTCAGTTCGTCGATCTGGCGGCGAGTGAAACTACCCGCACCTGGCGCTCGCACGCCTCGGACCACGCCGCCGCGTTCGACGGCCCCAGAAAACACCTGGAAGCTGCCGCCCGCCACCAGGTCGGACACGTCGACGATGGGCAGCTCGTAGCGCAGATCGGGCTTGTCCGAGCCGTAGCGATCCATCGCGGCTTGCCACGTAATCCGCGGCCACGGCTTCTTGAGGACGCGCTTCGAAGATAGGGTCTCGGTGAGGGCGGTAAACAGCGCCTCGCACACCTCCAGGACATCTTCCTGCTCGACGAAGGACATCTCGAGGTCAAGCTGCGTGAACTCGGGCTGACGGTTCGCCCGCAGATCTTCGTCCCTGAAACAGCGAGCGATTTGAAAGTAGCGGTCGACACCGGCGACCATGCACAACTGTTTGAACTGCTGCGGACTTTGCGGCAACGCGTAGAAGCTGCCCGGGTGGAGTCGGCTCGGCACAAGGTAGTCGCGCGCGCCCTCGGGTGTTGGATTCGCTAAAATGGGCGTGTCGATCTCGAGGAATCCGCGGCCATCCAGGAAATCACGGATGAACTTGACGACACGATGCCGCAACAGGAGGTTCCTAGCCATCCGCGGCCGCCGCAAGTCGATGTAGCGATACTGCAGTCGCAGCCGCTCGTCGACCTGGGCTTCTTCAGCCACGGGAAATGGAAGGGGCAAGCACGGGTTCAATACCACTACTTCGGAAGCGTGCACCTCGACCTCGCCGGTCGGGATGCGCGGGTTGTCGCTGCCCTGTGGGCGGCGTTGAACCTGGCCCCGCACTTCGAGCACGTACTCGTCGTGCAGCCCCGAAGCCACCGCAAATGCCTCGGGCGCCGAGGTCGGATTGACGATCACCTGGACCAGACCGGCTCGATCGCGCAGATCGACAAACACCAACCCACCATGGTCGCGCACGGTATGCACCCAGCCTTGCAGGACCACAACCGCGCCGACGTGTTCGGCGCGAGCTTCGCCGCACATCATGCTACGTTTCATCTGATCTCCTGAAGCTTAGCGCTCGATGCCGTCTATCGCCCTGTACATTCATTTTCCATTCTGCCTGTCGATCTGTCCGTATTGTGACTTCGACCGCCAGGCGACCGGATTCGACCGCATCGACGTGTACTTGCAGGCGGTCGAGCGCGAGCTCGAGCAGTACGCGCATACGCCCGAGCCAGTTCACAGCATCTTCTTTGGCGGCGGCACGCCTTCGCTCATGACTCCGCACCAGCTCGAGCACGTGCTTGGCGTTGTCCGAAAGACGTTGCGCCTGCTGCCTGATGCAGAACTCACCCTGGAGTGCAACCCCGGCGATGCCGACCTCGACAAGCTGCGGGCATTTCAGACCCTCGGCGCGAACCGGCTCAGCTTTGGCATCCAGAGTCTCGACGACAACTTCCTCAGCTTGCTTGGCCGGCGACATACCAGCAGTCAGGCCCGCCAAGCGGCGGGCTGGGCCCGTCAGCTGAGCTTCAACTTCAATCTGGACTTCATGTTCGGCTTGCCTGGCCAGACCCTGGCCCACTGGCAAACCACGCTGGGCCAGGCGGTGGCGCTCGAGCCGGATCACCTTTCGTGCTACCTGCTCACGCTGGACGAGCGCGTGCCCATGGGACGTGAAGTTGCCGCCGGACGCCTGGTGCTGCCTGTCGAGGATGACCTGGCCGAAATGTACGCAACCACCCGTGAGAAGCTGGGAGCCGCTGGATATGGGCAGTACGAAATCTCGAACTGGGCTCGGGCTGGGCTGGCCTGTCGACATAATCTCACCTACTGGCGCGACGAGGCCTGGCTGGGGGTTGGGGCCGGCGCGGCCTCAGCCTACGGCGGACGGCGGTGGAAGAACACGCCCGTTCTCGAGCGCTATATCGCCTCCGTCCAGGCTGATGGCCGAGCGGCGCGCGTGGAGGACGAACATCCCGATCGCGTGACCCAAATGCTGGATATGCTGACGCTCGGCCTGCGTCTGCGGGAGGGGGTTTCTCTGGACGGGTTCGCGGGTCGCTTCGGTGTGGAGCTTTTGGACCTGGCAGGCGAAACGGGCGCCTGGCTGCTCGGCACGGGGTTGCTCGAGCGTGCTGGACAGCGGCTGCGGGTGGCCGCCGAGCATCAGCTCATCACGAATGAGATCCTGGTCCGACTTCATGCCCCGCTGAGCGCCTTCGTTCAAGATCGGCGAGAGCCCAGCGCTTCGCAGATCGCCGCCAGGTAGTCGCGGGCTGGCTGGCGGGCGCCAGCGTCTGCCAGGCATGCGAGCGCGCTTCGATATCTGCGCTCGACCCCGGCCTCGATGGCTGTCCGCAGGTCGAGCCGATCGAAGTGACCGATGACGCGCTCGATCGTGGCCGGTTGCATCGGACCGTCGCCGTCTGCGTAGGCAGTCCTCAGCCAGTCGGGTGCATCAGGTAACGACAGCGCCATCGCCGCCGGCAGTCCGCGTTTGCGTTCGACCACGTCGGCTGCGTCGGGCTTGCCAGTCACCGCGGAAGTGCCCCAGACGCCAAGCAGATCGTCCTGCTCTTGAAAAGCCAGGCCAAGCTCCAGACCATACGCAGCGTAGGCATCGCGCGCGGCCTCCGAAGCGCCGCCAGCCATTGCTCCCAATCGGCACGCAGCGGCAAACAGCGCACCTGTTTTGCGCGTGATCATCGTCTGATACATTTCCGTGCTGGCCACGGAATCGCCTGCCTGGAGGTCGATGTCGAGGAACTGACCTTCGGCAAGCAGCAGCGACGTCGAGCTCAGTTCAGCGGCCATCTCGGCCGCAGTCGACGAGCCATCTCGTAGCAGGACCACCTGAGCCAGCGCGAAGAGCGCGTCGCCAGCGTTGATAGCCTGGGGCATGCCCCACAGCGACCACACGGTCCGTCGGTGACGACGCAGCTGGCTGCGGTCCTGGATGTCGTCGTGGATCAACGAGAAATTGTGGATCAGCTCAACCCCGGCCGCCGCGCTGCGGGCACACGCGTTGAGTTCTCCACATACCGCCTGGCACACCAGCAAGACGAGCGCGGGCCGCAGTTTTTTGCCGGCCGCCGCGGGCGGCTCCAGGCGATCGAGGCTCTCGGCGCGCCACCCAAAGTGATACTCGAGCATGGCGCTGAGGCGCTCGGCCACGGGCGTGACATGCTGCGCGATGGCATCCCGGATGTCGGCGTCTGTGCGTTCGCCGAGCCGCCTCAGTTGGTCGTCCACGTCGTCAGGCATGCGCCAATGATCGGTCACCCAGCGCCTGATGCCCAGCACCCTTTACCCTTGCGAGGTGCGCGCCCTTGAATTGGTGGGCTTTGAAGGCCCTGCCTCTTTGCACATGGCCGAGCGGCCCGAGCAACCGCCGAGCCCTCACCAGGTGCGAGTGCGCCTCCGCAACATGGCCCTCAACCACCTGGACGTGTTCATCACCCGCGGTCTGCCCAAGCGGCAACTGCCGGCCATCCTCGGATCTGACGGCGCCGGGGTGGTCGATGCAGTCGGCGACAGTGTCGAAAACCTGCATCTCGGCGACGAAGTGGTCATGTACCCGATCATTGCCTGTGGGCGGTGCGCTGCGTGCCTGGCGGGTCAGGAGGTGCATTGTCCGAAAATGGCGATCCTCGGCGAACACACCGATGGCACGCTGCAGGAGGCACTGAACGTTCCGGCGGCGATCTGCCACCCCCGGCCGCAGCACCTGTCCTGGGAAGAGACCGCCGCTCTGCCCCTAGCGTGGCTGACGGCGTGGCGGCTGCTGTTCACGCGTGGTCGGCTGCAGGCTGGCGACTGGCTCGTGCTGGTTGGGATCGGAGGCGGCGTGGCCAGCGCTTGCCTGCTGCTGGGCAAGGCGCGCGGGCTGAAGGTCATTGTCACCTCCCGCGACCCCGAAAAACGCCAGCGCGCGCTTGACCTTGGCGCGGATGCGGCATTGCCGAGCGAGGCATTTTCGAAGGCGGTGCAGGCCGCGACGGAGGGTGCTGGCGCGCGCGCGGTCGTCGACACAGTTGGTCCGGCCACGCTGGATGAGTCGATGCGCTCGCTCGGCCGCGAAGGCATGATTCTGACGGTCGGGGCGACCAGCGGCCCGAAGATGGACCTGTCGCTGCCGCGCATGTGGTTCCGCCACCTGTCCCTTGTCACCTCGACGATGGGCAACCACGCTGAGTTCCGCAACATGCTCGACGATGTCAACACCCATCAGCTACATCCACCCGTCGATCGCGTCTTCGCGCTAGACGAGGGCGCAGCGGCCTTCGCCCACCTGGAGACGGGCCAGCAGTTCGGAAAAGTGGTTGTCTCGGCGTAATCAGGCGAACCCTGCGCTGACCGCCGCCCGGCTCCGGGCCAGACTTTGGAAGAGGTCGAGAAGGCCACACGCGGCACCTTCTTCAGATTCGGTCCAATGGAGCGAAGTGTCTGCGCAGCCAAGCGAGCCAATTCCTGGGGCGGCCTCAGCGCCAGGCGCCGCTGAAGTTCCGAGGGAT
>JBPCIO010000004.1:0-20293 GCA_051006215.1 Chloroflexota bacterium | reverse complement strand
GTCCTCGACGGAGCGGCTGAGAATGCCCACGTGGTCGAGACTCCATGCCAACGGGAAAACGCCCATCTTGCTGACCCGACCGTAGGTCGGCTTGAAGCCGACGACCCCGTTGTACGCGGCCGGACGGAGGATGGAGCCGGCGGTCTGGCTCCCGAGAGCTATCGGCACGAGTCGCGCAGCCACACCCGCCGCCGAGCCACTGCTCGACCCACCGGGTGTGCGCTCGTCCGACCACGGGTTACGCGTTCGTGAAGGATCGGCCTGGGCGAATTGGGTAGTGACCATCTTGCCCAACAGAATGGCCCCAGCTTGCTTCAAGCGTGAGATCGGCTCCGCATCCGTGGTAGGCACACGCATGGCGTAGGGTCGGAACCCGGCCGCGGTGGCCAGGCCGGCCGAGTCGTAGATGTCCTTGGCCCCGAATGGGACGCCATGCAACGGTGGCAACTCGGCCTTGGAGGTGGCGAGTCGCTCGGCTGCGCGCGCGGCGGTTAACGCCCGTTCAGGGTCAAGCTGCACCCATGCCTGGACGCTCTGGTCGAGGTCTGAGGCCCGGGCTAGCAGCTTTTCGACGAGCTCCACCGGCGAGACTTCGCCCGTTCGTATCAGCCGCGCCGCCTGAGCGGCGGTCAACTCGTGGAGGGCGGTCGCCTGAGTGGCTTCAGGCATGGGTCGGCAGAGGTTCGTTGCCGAGTGGTTCGAGTGGTTCCTGATTCACGCGCCAGACGGCCGTCGCGGTGAGGCTTAGCGCCGCTTCCACATGTGCGTCGGCGCAGCGCTCCTCGCCGTATGTTTCCTGGGCCGAGCGGCGCAGCTCGTCGAGCACGGCCAGTCGGGCGGCGTTGTCGCCCTGCTGCTGCATGTTGCTGCATGCTACTCCGCGAGCGTGCGTAGCCGATCACGTGCGATCGCGAAGATGGCTTGCAGGCCAGCTCGTAGTTCCTCTTCTGGCGAATGGTGCAGCCGCTCTTGAAGTACGGGCACGAGTTCGGATTTCGCGCGCCCGTTCACGAACACCACGAACCGGAAGCCGAAGCGGCGCTCGTACGCGCGATTCAGCCTGGCCAGCTCGGCGTAGACACCCCGCAGCGCGTCGGGGGCGAGATTCGTCTCCGCGTCATATGCCTGCTCGCGGTACGAAAGATCCGACGTCTGTTTGACCACCCTCCCGCTCTCGCCGATGCGTGGGTGGCCGTTCAGCACGCTGATCTGTTGCGCGCGGCTGAGCCCGACAGCAACGGCCTCGCCGCGCTCGATCAAGTCCGCGTACGAAGCGAACGGTCGCTGGGCCTGCAGCGCCTCCGCGAGCGGCCCGGCCGCCTCGAAGAGTGGCCGCAACGCTTCGCCGAATTCGCATGATCCGAGCTGATTCAGCTCAGCCATCGGCCGCAAGCGGGTTGCCATCTCGCGCAACTGTAGCGCGAGCACCGTCGCGCCGCGTGGCGGCAGACGAGGGCTTTGGCCATAATGGCTGCGCTTTATGGTTGGGACAGTTGAGAGGGAGCGCGCCGCGGCGCTTCTGTTGCAGGAAGAGGCATGGGCGCGGCGCGCGCTCACGCGGGCCAGCCTGGCGTGGTGGAATGCGTCGATCACTGGCCGGCCTGGCGACTACCACCGCATGGAAACCGCCGAACGTGCCGTCAATCGTCACTACGCCCGGTCGGGCCCCTATCAGCGCCTGGTGCGGCTGGCCGACAGACCCGATCTGGACGCGCTCGCTCGGCGGCGAGTCCAGCGTCTCCGCGGCGCGTATCGGTCCAAGCAGGCTCCGGTCGAGATGCTCGACCGTATCACCAGCGCGGAGGCTGAAATCCAGGAGCGGTACAGCACCTTCCGGGCGGAATTCGATGGGCGCTCGGCCACCGACAATGAACTCGAGGAGGTCCTGCGCACGGCGCGAGAGACGGCTCGCGTACGCCAGGCCTGGGAAGCCCGTAAGCAGATCGGCCAGGTCGTCGCCGACGATCTGCGCCGGCTTGCCCACCTACGCAACGAGGCGGCTCGCGCGATCGGCTTTGCCGACTACTGGCAAGCGCAGCTCGAGCTCGAGGAGCTCGAGCCCGAGAAATTGCTGCAGACCCTGGAAGCTGTCGACGTCTCGACACAGGCGCCGTTCCTGGCGATGAAGGCGGAGCTCGACCGTCACCTCGCAATGCGGTTCGGCGTCGAAGCCCAGGACCTGCGCCCGTGGCACTACTCGGACCCTTTTTTCCAGGAAACGCCAGAGGTCTTCGCCCCCCCGGCTGATCCGCTGTACCTCGAAAAGGACGTCGTCGCATTCGCCGCCCAGACCTACCGAGCGCTCGGCTTCGCAAATATCGATAGCATCCTCGGCCGCAGCGACCTGTACCCCCGGGCAGGCAAGAATCAGCATGCATACGCCGTCGACATCGATCGTGAAGGTGATGTGCGTACCTTTTTGAACGTGGAGCGCAACGCGCGCTGGATGGGCACCCTGCTGCACGAGCTCGGCCACACGATCTACCAGGACGGCATTGATCGCACCGAGCTGCCGTGGGATCTGCGAGACGATCCGCAGGGGTTTCTGAACGAAGGCTTCGCCATGTTCTGTGAGCAGCCGACGTCCGACCCAGACTGGCTCAGCGAGATAGTTGGCCTGGCGCCTTTAGAGGCCCAGAGGTTGGGCCCGCAGCTGGCGGCCCAGGACACCGCCTCACTCCTGGCGTTTGTTCGCTGGTGCCTGACCATTACACACTTCGAGCGCGGCTTTTATGCCGATCCCGACCAGGATTTGAATCGGCTGTGGTGGGATCTTGAAGAACGTTACCAACGCCTGCCTCGTCCAGAGGGTCGCGACGCACCCGACTGGGCAGCCAAAATCCACGTTGCCACGGCGCCGGTCTACTACCAGAAGTATCTCCTCGGCAGGTTGTTCTCAGCTCAGCTCACCAGTAAGATGGACGCTCAGATGGGCGGCTGGTGGCGAGGCCGTCCGAAAACGGGCGAATACATCAAGCGGGAGTTATTTCGGCCGGGGGCGCGGTACACCTGGCCAGAGCTTGTCGAGCGCGTGACCGGGCAGCCGCTCGGCGTACAAGCGCTCGCGGCCTCGGTCGCCTGGCCACGAGCAGCGTAATGGCGGAGCAGCCTGTTTGGTCTCGACCCTCGATCACCGCGTTTTTTCCCTGTTACAACGACTCGGGCACCATAGCCAGTGTCGTCATCACTGCGGACCGCACCCTGCGCGAGCTCACCGACGACTACGAGATTATCGTTGGCAACGACGCGAGTACCGACAATTCCGCCGAGATCCTCGAGGAGCTACGCGAGCTCTATCCGCGTCTGCGCGTGCTGCATCACCCGGTCAATCGTGACTATGGCGGAAACCTGCGTAGCCTGTTTGCCGCGGCCACCAAGGATCTGATCTTCTACACGGACGGAGACGCGCAATATGACCCGGCCGAGCTGGCCGCTCTGTACGCGCATCTGGCGCCAGGTGTGGACGTCGTTCAAGGTTGGAAGATTGGCCGCGGCGATCCGATGCATCGCAAGATTATTGGGCGTGTCTACCATCACTTCGTCAGATGGTGGTTCGGGTTGCATTTGCGCGACGTCGACTGTGACTTCCGATTGTTCCGACGCTACGTCTTGGAGAGCTTTCCGCTACAAAGTAATAGCGGCTGTATCACGGTCGAGATGATGACGCGCGTCGAACAGGGTCACTTCTCGATCGCCGAAGTGCCGGTCCACCACTACCATCGCGCCTTCGGAGAAAGCCAGTTCTTCAATTTTCGTCGAGTTGCCCGCACACTGTGGGAGTTGAGCGGGATGTGGGTCAAACTCAGACTCCTTCGGCGGCAGTATGCCGCGGGATCAGCCACGCCGCCACGGGCACTCACTTGAGCGATCGTCAAGCGGACTACGCAGGCAAGCACACGCTGGTCACGGGTGGATTGGGCTTCATCGGCTCGAACCTGGCCATTCGCCTGCTCGAGTTGGGCGCGCACGTGGTCGTCGTCGACAGCCTGATACCGGAGACGGGCGGCAATGCGTTCAATCTCGAGCCGGTGCAGGACCATCCGCACCTGTCGGTACGCACGGTCGACGTGCGTGACGTGCTGGCCATGGAACGGCTGGTGCGCGACCAGGCGGTCATCTTCAACCTGGCTGGCCAGGTCAGCCACATTGACTCGATGCAGGACCCGTTTAACGACCTGGAAATCAACTGCCGCAGCCAGTTGGCGCTGCTCGAAGCGTGCCGACGTAACGCCCCGGAAGCGAAGGTCGTTTTTGCCAGCACCCGCCAGATCTATGGTCGGGTGCCCGAAGACCAGCTCCCAGTCGACGAGCGGCAACCGCCCAACCCGGCTGACGTCAACGGCATCAATAAATTGGCCGGCGAGCGGTACCACGTCCTCTACAACAACGTGTACGGCATTCGCACCAGTGTGTTGCGGCTCACGAATACGTACGGGCCGCGAATGCTCGTCAAGAACAATCGCCAGACCGCCCTGGGCTGGTTGATTCGCCAAGCCCTGGACGGCGAGCAGATCGACATCTTTGGCGATGGTTCGCAGCTACGCGACTTCACCTATGTGGATGATGCCGTCGAGGCATTCCTCGCGGCGGGAGCGAACGAAGCTGCCAATGGACAGGTCTTCAATATTGGCGCTATTGAGCCGATGAGCCTGGGCGAAGTGACTGAGCTGCTGATCGCGCTGGCCGGTTCCGGCAGCTTTCGCCTGCTGCCATTTCCGCCTGCCCGCAAAGCCATCGACATCGGCTCGATCTACGTCGACGATCGCAAGATTCGCCGCGTTCTGAAGTGGCGGCCGCTGATTGATCTGCGCGAGGGCCTCACCAGAACGCTTGCCTTCTATCGAACCAACCGGACCCAGTATTGGGCTGCGCAGTCGTTGGGCAAATGACGCCCGCCAACAAAGCAGGCAGCTCCGTGGGCGAAGGACAGGCTGCTTTTCGGGTCGTTCCGTTCAACGTGCTTGCGCCAGGAGTGCAGGCCATCCGAACGGAATTGGACGCGGCGATTGCGCGGGTGCTGGATCGCGGCTGGTTCTTGATGGGTCCTGAGCTGCAGGCCTTCGAACAACAATTCGCGGCGTACCACGGATCGGAGATGCAGGCCGTGGGCGTCGGCACCGGGACCGATGCGTTGCGGATCGGCCTGCTGGCGCTCGGCGTGCAACCTGACGACGAGGTTCTCGTAGTCGCCAACGCCGGTATCCCGCCCGTGGCGGCGGTCGTCGCCACGGGTGCGCGACCCGTCTTTTGCGACGTCGACCCAAACACCCACACGCTCGAGCCTGGCGAGATCGCTCGACATATGACGGCCCGCACGAAAGTGGTGCTGGTGGTTCACCTCTACGGCCAGCCTGCAGCGATGGATGCGATCGTAGCGTCGGCCCGCGCGCACGGGCTGAAGGTGCTAGAGGACTGCGCCCAGGCCCACGGTGCGCGCTCGGCCGGCAGGCTGGTCGGAACGTATGGTGACGCGGCTGCGTTCAGCTTCTATCCGACCAAGAACCTGGGTGCTCTGGGTGATGCGGGCGCGATCCTGACTGCCGATCCGCACGTCGCCGAGCAAGCCGGCCTGTTGCGCAGCTATGGCTGGCGGCAACGCTACCTCAGCGAGCTGCACAGCACAGTTTCGAGGATGGACGAGCTCCAGGCTGCGGTTCTCTCCGCGAAGCTGCGGCATCTCGACGATTGGAACTCCATTCGTAGGCGACTCGCTGGCCGCTACCGAGCCCGGCTGCACGGACTCGTCGAACCGCCGCCCGAAGATGGCGTGTTTCACCTGTTCGTGGTGCGGGCGCCGAGGCGGGATGCGTTGCGCGCGCATCTCGCCGAGTGGGGAGTGAGCACGGATGTGCACTACCCCGTGCCGGCTCATCTCCAGGCGCCGTATGCACGCTTCGGCTCGGGTCCTGGCTCGCTGCCGCACACGGAGCGACTAGCACACGAGATTGTGAGCCTGCCCATCCACCCCGAGTTGTCGGAAGGTGACGTCGACTACGTAGCGTCGCAGGTGCGCGCGTTCAACGTGAGCCATGGAACGTGAGCAGTATGCAATCATGGCGCGGCGCGAAGAGCGTCACTGGTGGTACGCCGGCATGCGACGCGTCGCGCTGGCTAGCCTGGGGCAGGCCCTCAATGGCCGCCGCGGATTACGAATCCTGGACGCTGGCTGCGGTACGGGTGGCACGACGGTCGAGCTGCGGCGCTTTGGCGAAGTTGTCGGCGTCGACCTGGCCTGGGAAGCGCTGGAGCCTGCGCGCGGCCGCGGCCTGCACGCACTTGCTCGCGCATCCATAGAACGGCTGCCCTTTGCCGCAGGGACGTTCGACGCTGCCACAAGCTTCGAGGTCGTCTATCACCTTGGCGTGGCGAGTGATACCTCCGCACTGAAGGAGGTGCATCGGGTCCTCAAGCCTGGCGGGTTCTTCGTGCTTCGGGTTCCGGCACACGATTGGTTGCGCGGAGAGCACGACCGATTGGTTCACACGCGCCACCGCTACTCACGAGTAGAAGTCCTGACAAAGCTCCGCCAGGCGGGTTTTGTAGTCGACCGGTTGACCTGGGCGAATAGCCTGCTCTTCGCGCCAGCGGTTGCCAAGCGATTGCTCGAGCGCGTCAACGGCAAAGACCTCGCGGTTGCCGAGCCCGATTTGTGGCAGCCACCTCGGCCGATGAACGCGGTGCTCGAGCGGCTCGTCGGCATGGAGGCATTGGCCATTCCGCGCGGCATGTCACTGCCGTTCGGCCTGTCCCTGCTAGCGGTCGCCCGCGCTGCGTGAGTAGCACGCTGCGCATGCCGGTCGGGCGTGAGATACGCCGACCCCCAGGAGGGTTGGCCGACCTGGCTGCCATTACCGTAATCGCCATCAGCGCGCTCATCCTGCACCGGGACGGCGTCTTCGGCGGACCAGCCTTTTACGAGCTCGATACGCAGCAGTTCTACTTCCCGCTCGCGGAGTGGGTTGGCCAGCAATTGCATGCGGGTGTTTTCCCGCTGTGGCTGCCAGGCATCTTCACCGGCTATCCGATCTTCGCCGACGGTGAGCTTGGTCTGGCCTATCTGCCCCAGGCGCTGCTGCTGAATCTGCTGCCCGCGCCCCTGGCCATGGTCTGGCTGCGGATCCTGCACGTGTTCCTGGCGGGGTTGTTCACCTACCTGTATCTGAAAACGCTGCGCCTCGATCCGCTGCCCGCTCTCGGGGGGTCGCTCGTGTTCGCCTTCGGCAGCTTCCTCACCGCCCAGATGCACCACGAGAACATCGTTCGGTCGGCTGTCTGGCTACCGGCAGTATTCGCGTGCGCCGAGCGGGCGGTCCAGCAACGCGTCGCGTTTCGCGTTTCGCGTTTGGCGCTGTGGGCAGCGTTGGGCGCGCTCGCCTTTGCTCAATCCGCCCTCGGGCTGCACGTGCAACCGGTGCTCATGCTGGCGCTCGCGTTGGGCACGTACATGATCTTTCGCGCGCTGGTTCCGGTGCGCGGCGGGCGCAACGCGTACTGGCCTCTTGTCACCGGTGCTGTCATCGTTGGTGGCGGCCTGGCGCTAGCAGCGGTCCAGTGGCTTCCGCTTGGCGAATGGGCTCTCGTTTCATCTCGGCGTGCGGGTGTCGACTACGAGTTCGCCAGCGCATTTGGCCTGGCGCCAGAGAATCTGCCGACGATTATTTTCCCGTACTTTTTCCGCCTTCCAGACGCGACGACCTGGTGGTCACTCTGGCAACAATGGGAAACGACACTCTATGTCGGCATCCCAACCCTCGCGCTGACGATCGTCAGCGTCGTTTTCTCGCGCAAGCTGGAGCTGGTCTACTTCGTCCTGCTTGCAGCTGTTTCGCTGCTGATTGGGATGGCGCAGTACGCCCCGTTTTTCAATCTGCACCAGGTCCTATGGTCGGCCCCTGGCTTCTCCTTTTTGCGCGCGCCCGGCCGGTTCGCGTACCTGGTCGTGTTCGCGTTTGCGTGCCTGGCCGCGTTCGGCCTGCAAGCGCTAGCGCAGCGCCAGCTACGGCTGCTGGTGGCTCTTGTCGGGGGCGTACCCAGCGTGGCGCTACTGGCGGCCCTGCTGGCAGTCTTGCCGACCTGGCGCGGCTGGCTGATGGATGATCCTGTAAGGGCGCGCGCGGTCGTTGGAGCAACCTACCTGGCGACGCGGGCGCAGTACCCGATCGACCCCGACTTGGTCGTCACCGGGCTGCTCAGCTCACTCGATTTCGCCAACCCGAAAACTGCGTGGTCGCTGGTGCTGCTTGGCCTCACCAGCCTGAGCTTCGTCGGGTGGTTCGAGTTGGGTATGCGCCGGGCGGCGATCAGCCAGGGGCTGTTCGTGGTGCTGCTTGGTGTTGATCTACTGGTATTTGCTTCGGACTTTCACCCGCGCGCGCCCCTGTCCAGTCTCGCTCCGGCCCTGCCGCCGGGCGTGACTTCGGGCACGCGCGTCCTGATGCAGGACCCGACGGATCTGCCCGCCTTCGAGCCCAACGAACTGCTAGCCGACGGTGTAAGCACAGTCCAGGGCTACAGCTCGCTGCCATCTCAACGGCACGTCGAGCTAGTGGCCGCGACCAGCTCGCAGCCGAACTTGTTTGATCTGTGGGCGGCGCCGCTGATCGTCGAGCCTGCCCACGCGGCGGACGGATACGAGATCGACGGCGTTCGTTTTCGGGCCCAGCACCCCATCGCCGCAGGATTTGGCGGTGCTGGTGCGACATCGTTCAGAATCCCGCCCGAGGTCGGCTCGATCAGCGGCCTGCGGCTGATCGGCACCCTGAGCTATGCCTTTCGAGTGCCGCAGGGGCAAACCGTGGCAACGATCGAAGTTGCCGACGTGTCGTTGCCGCTCCGGGCTGGCGTCGAGCTCTCAGAGCGGGCATACGACCGGCCGAGCCTGAGAGGACTCGTCCAGCACCAGAAGGCGCGTGCTGCCTTTGATTTCGAAGATGTGACACCCGAGGGCGAGGACTACTCGGGCCATCTGTACGAGGCCGACCTCGCCGTGCCGCCACGGCCCGAGTCGCCCGGACCGCGGTCAATCAGCATTGCGCCGACCAACCCTGAGGTTCTCGTCGAGATCCACGGCCTGGCGGTGTTGGACGCCCGTGGCGGCGTACATCCCCTCGGTCTGGCGGATCGGGACGGTCTCGAGCGGCTATCAGACCAGGTCTTGCTCGACACGCACGCGCTGCCCAGGGCGTACGTGCTGCCCAGAGCACAGGCTTTCTCGCCGGCCCGGCACGCTGGCCTGACCCCTACCCAACTTGTCGCCAATCCCGATGTCGATCTGCACACGATGCTGCTTGTCGAAGGCGACCCCGATGCGCCAGTGGAGCCGAGCGGATCTCAAGCCGCACGAGCGGCTACCCAGGTGGAAGATCTCGGGCCAAACGGCGTACGAATTCTGGCAACCGCCGACGTGCCCAGCTACGTGGTCCTGGAGGACTTCTACCACCGTGGCTGGACAGCCCGAGTCGACGGACAGCCAGCGCGTGTGCTGATTGCCAACGCGCTGTTCCGGGCCGTCGCCGTCGAGGCTGGCACTCACACCGTCGAGCTCCGCTTCGAGCCAGGCTCGCTGCTGATTGGTGGGGCGGTCTCGGCGGCAGCGCTACTGGTGGTCGTGTTGGTGATCGGATGGGGGCTGCGCTCGAAGTAGTCCAGGGCGAGCGCCTGGTGCAGAATCAGGCTGGTGTCACGGCCGCCGAGGGGGCAGGCTCACGCGCTACTGAGTCCGCGTTTCCGTCGCCTCTGTTCCACCAGCCACTTGGGTGGACGGCCGCGGCGCGGGCCGTCTTCCTCCCACTCGAGAGGTTCGGTGCGCCGGTCCACGATCTCTACCTGATCGACGTAGACAGACCCGCCGCACCGGGGACAACGCAGTCGCGATGTCTCCCACGCATCGATGCTCCCCACACTGCCAGCGCGCTCGATGGCCACCTGAGGCGCTGTGCTGCCGCGTTCCCGCTCGAGCGAGCCCGCCGGGGCGCCACACATGTAGCACTTGAGATCGGCGAGTACGAAGGTGCGGACGGTCGGTTGCAGCATGGCGACTCCGGCTGGGAAGTTGGGTGGGTGCCCCTAGTGTGCCGGCCAACTCGTTAAGGCAACCCTAACGGGTTCGTAGTAGTTCGCTAACGACGTGTGCGGGCTACTGCAGCGGCGAGTACTCGGCGGCCTGCCAGAACTGGTTGCGGACACGCGCCACAAGTGGTCCGTCGCGTTCAGTTTCGGCCCGATCGCGCTTCCAACCCGCGTCAGCCTGGAACGCGCCCCAGGCCTTCTCGCGATGCGCCAGGCTGTCGAACCGCGTGATGTAGTGCAGCTCGTTCGTGGTTCCCACGACCACGTCCCAGAACCCGACGACGCCAATGCCGTGCGTCTTGAAGTAGGCCAGGGTGATGTTCTTGAAGCGGTTGTGGAGCGCGGGCAGCTTTCCCGGCACAACCTCATAGACGCGATACTCGAACAACGCCATGTCAGAAGGTGCTCCTCACGAAGGTCTAGCCGACAACGTATTGTTGCAGCACCGACGTCGCCACGTTCCGGCCAGTCAAGAGGATCACCATCGGCCCGGCCGGAGGTCGTAGGCCATCCAACACCGCCGCGACGCCCACCGCGGCCGAGCCCTCGACGAGAACATGTTCGTGTACCAGCAGCCAGCGCATCGCGTCGGCGATCTGGACCTCCTCGACGAGGACGATGTCGGCGACGTGTTGCTTCACCAGATCGAGCGTAATGCTGTCATTCTCGACGTTGCCTGCCAGACCGTCGGCCAGGGACGGGCGCACTTCGACCTTGGCCAGCGGACCTGAGTGCAGAGCCGCGTGCAGCGCAGGTGAGGCGACTGACTGGGCTCCGTATACGACGATGCTCGGATCGAGCCCATGCGCCGCGACGCCGATGCCGCTGATGAGACCACCTCCGCCGGCTGGGACCAGCATGCTGCGCACGGCGGGAATGCTCTCGAGCACTTCCAGGGCGATGGTGCCGCCTCCGGCAACCACGGACGGGTCGTTGTAGGCCGAGACGAACCACAGACCGCGCTCCCGGGCGAGGCGCTGACCTTCGAGCTCAGCCTCGTCATACGTCGCTCCCCAGAGGATGAGCCGCGCGCCTGAGCAGCGCAGCGCCTCGACTTTGGCGACTGATGCCGTCTCGGGCACGACCACTGTGGCCGGCACTCCGACCAGTGACGCCGCGCGCGCGACGCCCAGGCCATGGTTACCCGCTGAAGCGGTGATAACGCCTGTTTGACGGGCCTCGGTGGGGAGGAGCAACAGCGCATTCAAAGCCCCGCGAAGCTTGAACGAGCCCGTATTCTGAAAGCACTCGAACTTGAGCCACACCTCGACACCGCACAGGGCCGACAGTTCGACCGAGCGTTCCACTGGCGTTCGCACGACAAACGGCCGGATCCGTTCGGTGGCGGCCTGTACGTCCGCCAGGCAAACCATATGCCGGGCATCGTAACCGGAATACGGACGCCACGTCTGTCCGCGCGGTCTCTCGGGCGGGTGCAAAATAGACCCGTGCGGCAAAGCCAACGCGGCCAGCAAAGTGTGGCGATTCGGATCGGGTTGAGAACGCTTGGCGTTGTTCTGGTGGTCACCGGGCTGGCCTTGTCCGCGGCCATCGTTGTGGAG
Organism: Chloroflexota bacterium; assembly: GCA_051006215.1. Lineage (GTDB taxonomy): Bacteria > Chloroflexota > UBA6077 > UBA6077 > CF-72 > CF-72. The sequence goes on along the minus strand of JBPCIO010000004.1, from coordinate 8,663 downwards.
CTGTTCGCACCCGGAAATGCAACAGGCCTGGATGGCTCTATAGGGGCGCTAATTATCTTCGTGGCAATGATCGTCGGAGGCATAGCCATCGCGCGAACGACATTCTCACGCCACTCCAAGCATGACCGCCTCGAGGCCCAGGTACTCGCGTTGGCTGAGACGGTGGGTGGTGAATTGACCATCGACGTCACTGCGGCTCACTGTGGTCTGAGTGTGACCGAGAGTAAAGATGCTCTCGACAGACTGGTCGCGGAGAGCGGGGCTCAATGCACCATTACGCCGGACGGGGTCCTTGTCTACTCCTTCCCAGGACTCGTGCAGCCACGCGCCGAAAGACGCTCCGGGCCAAGCGCTACCTGAGGGATGTCGACACGAGCGATGGGCTAGCTGGCCCGCGCGAGCGTGGAACACGTCTCGCGGTATGGCTCATTGCCCACGTAGCGAGCCCACTCTTGGATCGTCAGGTCCCGGCCAGCGATGCTGCACGCGCGCTGCTGCCAGGTTGCAAGGCTAATATCCCACTGCCAGACGGCGCCGTCTAGCCCGGCGGACACGAGTACATTCGGATCGTCTGGCTTGAAAACCACGCTTGTCACCCACGCGCCATTGTCGAGGGTGCCTATCGGCGCTCCGCTGGCAACGTCCCACATCCGCACGGATGCGTCGGCCCCGCCTGAGGCAAGTACCCGTCCGTCAGGACTGAATGCCAACGCGAACACCGAGTTCGAGTGGCCACGCAACGGCTGGCCAATCGACTGACCGCTCGCAGTATTCCACAGGACGACGTTGGTGTCGCGGCTTCCCGAGGCGAGAATTGTCCCGTCCGGGCTGAAGGCCAGGGCTGTGACATCTACGGTGTGGCCTCTGAGCGGCGGCCCAACGAGCTGATTCGTGGAGGTATCCCACACAAAGATCGATCCGTCGGCGGCGCCCCCCGCCACCCGCTCGCCATCCGAGCTAATCGCAACCGATTCGATGACCACTGGCCCAGCCACCAGCGGATCTCCGCGCGGCTTTTCGGAGGCGACGTCCCACAATTGGACGGCTCCCTGGGCGCACTCCGTGGCCGTCTTCCATTGACTGCACCCGCCCAGCGCCAGCGTTGTTCCCGAATGGTCGAACGCAAGGCCGCCGCCCTTCGGGTTGGCAGCCTGCCAGGTAGGCCACGGGGCGTTCGAGACATCCCAGAAACCGACTCCGGCGTCGCTGCTGACAACCAGCAGACGCCCATTCGCCTGGGGTGTGAACGCGGCGTGGTTGACGAGCGTGCCCAGGATGTGGGCCATGGTTGTGAGCTTGCCGCTGACCGGATCCCATACTTCGAGCATCCCACCGGTGGTGCTCACGGCCAACTGCTGACCATCGGCACTGTAGGCCAGAGAGCTCACGCCGGCTCCGCGCTCCAGGAGCGGATCGCCAATCGCCTGACCGCTGGTCGTATTCCAGGTCGAGATAAAGCCGTTCTGGCTGCCCGAAGCCAGTGTCAGGCCGTCAGCGCTGAAGGCCAGGCTCAACACCTGCGCACCATCGTCGCCGCTCAGCCGGTTTGGGGGCGCCTGCCCGGACGTCAGGTCCCAGGTGACCACCGTCCCAAACAAACCACCCGCAGCCAGCCAGCGTCCGTCCGGGCTGAATGCCAGCGCCGAAACCCAGGTTGGCGCGGCGCTCGGTGGCAGTTGGCTAACCCGTCGTGCGCCCACGTCGAACAGGGTGACACCTCCGGCAGAATCACCCGCGGCGACCGAGCGTCCATCAGAGCCGAACGCCAGCGCATTCACATTGGCGTCGCTCACCACCACCGGCTCGACCAGGGGAGTGGACGAGTCCACGTCCCAGAGCGTCAGTGAGCTTGCGCCACCTAGCGTGGCCAGTGTTCGCTCGTCGGGACTGAATGCCAACAGCCGTACCGCTTGAGATGGCGCGCTGATGGCTTGAGCGTGGGCTTTCCAGTCGGATACGTTCCAGGTCCGAATTTCACCGGTCTCGCAGGCTGGCGTCGCACACCCTACCGAGCCGAGAACGTTTCCCTTCGGGCTGAAGGCGATATTGAGCGGCGTGTACGCCCCGACGTCCAAACGCGCCAGCACCTGGTGTTTGCCAACATCCGAGATGGTGAGCACGCCCTCCGAGCTTTCCATGGCGGCGAGAGTCCCCGTGGGGTTCAGCGAGACGCTCAGCAATGGCGTGGGGAAGCGGCCGGTGGATGGGCTTCCAAGGCGTTTGCGAGTTGCCAGATCCCAGATCGTGGTTGTCCCACCCCTGGTTGCAGCCACCAGCGAGTTGGTGTTCGGGGCGAACGTCAGCGAGCCCACCGGCAACGTATGTGTGTTTGCCACTTCCCGGTACAGGGGTTGGTCATCCGGATGATCCCACAAGACGATGCTCCCATCCTGGCCAGCGGATGCCACCATCTGCGAGGTCTGGCTGATCGCCACACTTGTCACCGATGCTCCCTGACCCGTGAGAGATTTTGGCTCTCCGTTGCCTCTGACGTTCCAGAGTGAAATGGTTTTGTCCGAATTACCGGTCACCAACAACCCACCGCTCGGCCCGAACGCGATCGACTCTACCGGCAGGTTACTGATCTTTTTGGGCGGCCCTTGAGCCTCGCCGCTGCGCACGTTCCACAACGCGACGGTACCGTTCCAATTGCCAGCCGCCAGGAGGGCTTCGGCTGGATTCGGAGAGAACGCCAGGCTCGCGACCTCGTTATTGAGCGTCGAAATCGTTGTGCCGCCCAGAGGTTGGCCGCGCGCCTGGCGGGTGGTGGGATCCCAGAGTCGAATGGTGCCGTCGTTACCCCCCGATGCCAGCAGCGTTCCATCCGGACTGAAGGCGACACTCCGCACACTGCCCGAGTGGCCGCTCAGGGGTGAACCATCCGGTTGGCCGGTGGCGACGTCCCAGAAACGAACCGTCGCGTCATCGCCGCTGGAAGCCAGGCGAGTGCCATCCGGGCTGAACGCAACACTTCGCACGGCTGACGTGTGGCCCGACATGGGTTGGCCTCTGGGTTGTCGGTGCGCAACATCCCACAAACGGACGGTATGGTCCTCACTCGCCGACGCCAGGGTTTGTCCATCGGGACTGAACGCGACGCTCGTCACCCGCCCGGAGTGGCCAACCGCCGGCTTGTCTATGAGCGTGCCGGCCGCCGCGTCCCAGAACATCAAGGCACCTGAATCGGCACCGGACACGAGCAGCGCGCCGTCGGGACTGAAGGCGAGGCTTCCAACCCAGTCGGTGCGCGTCTCCACCGGGCCATACAGGAATCGGCTCAGCCCGTCGCTCTGAGTCAGTGCGGTGAGCAGGCTACGCTTGACTTCGGCCGAGTCGCCGCCGAACCGACGGCTAGCCTCCACGCTGAGCAGCAGCGAAAGGTCACGTTGATCCACTCGATCCAGCGCCTCCGCCGCGAGAAGCTCGGTCACGCGTCCCTGCCGTTGCTGATCGGCTTGCAAGGCATTCACGTCGGCAGTCGATTTCTGCTGCAGCGCGAAGACAGTCGCGCCGAGGGCTACGATGCCGATGACTACCGCCACGCTGAGCCAGAGTCGAAGGAAGCGGTTGGCTCTGGAAATATCCCGCGCGTCCCGCAAGCGCTCTTCGACACGAGCGCGGTCCGCTCGTTCCTGGTAGTCGCGCTTCGCAACGCTCGCGTCGAGGAAAGCTCTGAGGTCGTCGGACAGCATGTCTTCGTGCTGGGGTTGCCATTCGAGCGCCTGTGCCAATCTTGCGCCTGCCCACAGTTCATCGTCCGCCTGCCCGCGAACTCGCCATTCCTCAGACGCGTCCTGCAGCTTGTGGAGTAGCCGCAGTCCCTCACGGTCCTCCTCCACCCATTGGTGAAGGGTTTCCCAATTACGGATGAGCGACTCATGCGCGACGTCAACCCACTCGTCATTCGCCTGTCGGTCAGTGGTCAGCAGCCGAGCCGCCACAAGCTGTTGCACGACCTGCTCCACCACCGGGCGTAGTGTTTCGCTGGGCACCAGTTGGCGGAGCGTGGCGCGTCGGCGCGTAGCGTCCATGCCCTCCTGGGGCTGGGTCAGCTGCAGGAGAGTCGAGCGGGCGACTCGCTGTTGCTCTCCGCTCAGGCCTGCATAGACGGCGTCCGCGCGCTTGGCCAGTGCACCCGCAACCCCGCCGGCTTCGCGATAGCCGCTGAGTGTCAGAACGCGGCCCACCTGTCGCTGCCAGAGCTCGCGCAAGGCGTACTGGAGCAGAGGCAGAGCCCCTGGCTGCTGACGAACGTCGTCCAGGATGGTTTCCACCAGTCCAGTCTCGAGCGTTCTCCCCAGGTCGCCCGCCGGCTGCACGATCGCGCGCCGGAGTCCGGCTTCGTCAAGCGGCCCTACCAGATACTGGTTGGACTCCAGGAGTCGGGCGAAGTCTCTATATTCCGCACAATTGGCGTAGAAGTCGGCGCGCATCGTGAGCACGACCATTGCCCGACCGCCCTCGACCGTGGCCACATACACCAGATTCGCCAGGAATTGCGCGCGTTTAGCGGAGTCCGGACATTGCGTAAAGAGTTCTTCCGCCTGGTCGACTACCCACACCACGCGCTGGGCCGAGCGATCCTGTGCCAGGATCAGGCCACTCACCCCGTCCAACGTGCGCGGGTCCGTGGCCAATTCATCCAGGGTCTTGCTGACAGATTGGTGGGCGCTGAGCAGGGTCGCGGCGTCCGCCAGCGCCTTGAGTGGGTCTACTCCGGGTCGGAGGACCTGTACTTTCCAGGTCTCGCTTCCAGGCAGCCCACCGGCTCGGAGCCTGGGTAGCAGCCCAGCGAGCACCACAGACGATTTGCCGCTGCCCGAGGCACCCAGGACTGCCAGAAAACGGCTGGCCTGGATCTTCGACAACAAGTGCTCGATGTCGGGGTCGCGACCGTAGAAGAACCGCGCGTGCTCGGCCCCGAATGCCTCCAGGCCGCGGTAGGGGCAAACAACCTCGTCGAGATTTGCATCGGGCGACGAGGCATCCCCGCTTACGCCGACGATCCGATTGCGCAGATCGTGTAGGCGGTCGGGATCATCCAGACCGGCGCGGAAATCGATGAACCTGTACTGCCCCAGCCAGCGCGGGAGACTGCGCAGGGTGTCATCGTCGAGGCCCGGCAGCAGGACGGGCACGACCCGAAAAGCTGGGTCCTCGACGTGGCGGGAGTCGGCAAGCTGCGCCTCGCGAAACTGCCAACGGCCCCACCCATTCGGGCCAATGCACACGATGCAGGCGGCGACCTCATCGATCGCCGCTTGCATTGCGCCGTGCCACTCGTCCTGCAGGGCCCGGTTATCCAGCCAGGGTCGCAGTCCCAGGCTGCGCAGATGCGTGTAGATGCGTTCAACCGCGGACTTGTCTCGCGAGTTGTGGGAAAGGAAAACGTCGTATGCCTGCCAGTCGACCGGCGGCGACGTCTCGTACTCCGGTTTGACTGACATGCCTCGGACGACGTTAGGTCGATCACCCTTATAACAGGCGCGCGCGCCACCAACAAGGGGTTGCGTCGTCAAGGCTCAAGAAGGAGACTAGAACCGCGCCATGCGAGTTGAGTCGAGCGTCACCTCGCTCTCCTGGATTCCACGTGAATCCATCGAGGGCATCCCGAGTGTTCCTTTTTCACTCGGCATCACGCATTACGACACCCCTCCCCCGGACCAACTCGACAATCTCGGCGCGCTTGCGGCACGCGACGGATTCCGCTTCGCAAACGAGTTGCGCGGTTGGCTGGAGCTTCAGGACGGCCGCATCGCGGGGTACGGTCAGACAGGGGGTGGCCATCTCGGGTCGACCACGGTTCGCTTCGGGCCAACCAGCCTGGCCTTCGCCGCCATCGCGTTGCCAGACCAGCGTGCTGAGCCGGAGGTCGGCGACACCTGGGTCAGGTTCAGGCAGCTGGCTGGCGGTAGGACAGGTCTGGCCGCCCCGCGCCGTATTGCGCACGCGCCATACGTGAGAGTGAGCGCGCCGCTTGCCTGGACGTCGCTGGCGCTGACTCTACACACCGATGGCCGGTCGGAGCACGAGCTTGTCAGCGCCAGTCCATTCCCGCGTCACTGGATCTATGACGGCAATGGTCGGCTCGTCCAGAAAACCGGCCTGGTTCGATTCGCCGAATGGTACGAAGAAGCGTTTGGGGCTTTCACGCCATGGGGACACGAAGACTCGGCCGCTCTGGTCACCAACGTTGAGAGCGCCCTCGAGCGAGTACTGTCAACGCAGATCATGAGCATCGCCAATTTGCAGACGGTTACATTGGCAGCGGGCGCCGCATTGGTTAAGCAGGGCGCCCCCGGGCAGGCGCTGTTCTTGCTGCTGGACGGTTTGCTCTCGGTGGAGGTTGACGGTGAGCCGGTGGCCCAGCTTGGCCCAGGCGCGATCGCGGGTGAGGTTGCGCTTCTGGGCGACGGCAAACGCACCGCGAGTCTGCGAGCGATAACACGTTGCCGCGTGGTAGTCACCAATGCCGACGAGGTGGCCCGCAGCGCACTGGCCGAGCTGGCCAACACCCGTCGGCAGCCTGACCGGAGGAGCGCCCGGTAACGTCTGACCGGCTGACGCTTCCCGCGGTCCACCGGGTGGCGGATCGTCTGGCAACTACGCGCCAGCGGCGCTATATGCGGCTGGTCGTCATTGAACTGGGAGCTACGCTTGCCGCAGCAATCGTCAGCCAGGGTGCCACGTTCGTGCATGATCGCGCGCTTGTATTCGAGGCCGCGTCCGCGGCATGCCTGGGTTTAGCCATCGCGACGCAACTTCTCAGCCGGCGGGCAGGCTGGAACCAGGACTGGTACGCCGACCGAGCGATAGCGGAAACCAGCGTGAGTGCGAGTTGGCGCTACGTAGCGCGCATTGCACCGTTTGATGGGCATGAAGCGACCGACGAGAGCTTTGCTTCGCTCCTGATGGCAGACATTCCGCGCGGCAGCCATCTGCTCTCGTCGCAGATCGCAAGCCTTGGACAAGGGGCTTTCGAGCCGACCGCGGCGATCCGACGGCTGCGCGCGGCTGACTGGCAGGAGCGAGCGCAGCGATACGCCGAGCAGCGCCTGAGGGACCAACGGGTGTGGTACGAGACGAAGGCCCGAGCCAATGGCCGACGCGAGCGCCTGTTCGCGATGGCTACCCTCAGCGCAAATCTCTGCTCCGTGGTGTTCGTGGCATTTCGCCTGATCGACACGTCGTACAACATGGTCAGCGTATTTACGACTCTTGCGGCCGCGCTCCTCGCGTGGTCCAGTACCAGGCGCTTTCACGAGTTGGGTGAGAGCTATACCGCTGTTGGCGGCGAGTTGAGGGACATCGAGGCACTGCTGCTGCAAGCTGAAGAAGAGGATGACTTTCGCGAGTGCGCGGCCGCAGCCGAGGACGCGATCAGTGCGGAACACGCGGTGTGGATCGTGCGGCGGCTCGCGCGCCACCCAACCAGCGCACGACGCGCGATACGTAGAGTGTAGGATGCAGCAGCACCTTCGCGAGACCGCCCACGAACTCGCGCTGGAAATCGCCAGAGCGCTGATCGTCTCGGGCTACCGGATCGAGCCTCCACATACGCAGCCGGGCTCCCAGACACTACCATCCCAGGACAATCAGGCGGAGCTACCGGCTGAGCTCGCGCAGCTCCAGTCTGGTCACCGATTAGACCTGTCGGCAATGCTGGCGCTGTGGCAGGGCCGCAACCCGGATCACTGGTCGCGTAGTCCGGCGGCGTACCAGCTCCTCGCCCTGCAGTTCCTCGGGGCGGGCGAGCCGCTATTGGCATACGACGTGAGCGAGGAAGGCTTGCAGCACTGGCCGGTCGATCTTCGCCTCCGCCAATACCAGGGACTGGCCCTGGCTCGTAGCGGTGCCACCGAGCGCGCGCAGGACCGGCTCCAGACCCTGTACCAGGACGGGCATCGGGATGAGGAGACGCTCGGCCTGCTGGCCCGGACCTATAAAGATCTGTACTTCGCCTCGAAACCCCCTGCTGCCGGGCAAGTTCAGCTACGCCGTGCGGCTGATCTGTACGCAGAAGCCTACACCCGGCACGGCGGCTACTGGTCAGGCATCAACGCCGCGACTCTGGCTACCCTGTTGGGCGATCGCGAACACGCGGTAACCATAGCCCAGGCCGTGCGCCAGCAGTGTCAACTGTTGCTGGATCAGCTCTCTGAAGGAGCAGATGCATACTGGCTGTTAGCCACCCTGGGCGAGGCGAGCGTCATCCTGGAGGAATGGACGCAAGCGCAGCAGTGGTATTCCCGCGCTGCCGAGTCCGGACGACTCCGCCTGGGCGATATTGTGTCGACGCGCCACAACGCACGCCTCCTGCTAGCGCATGCCGCCGGGGATCACGCCAACGTGCAAGAGGCACTGCATGTGCCGACCGTAGCCGTCTTTAGCGGTCACATGGTCGATCATCCCGCACGCGTCGTACCCCGGTTCCCTGACCATCTTGGGCCTGGAGTGGGGCAGGCGATTCGCGACCGTCTCACGCACCACGATTGCCGGATAGGGTATGCCTCGGCGGCCGCCGGGGCAGACGTCCTGTTCCTGGAAGCGCTGCTTGAACTTGGCGGTGAAGTGAATGTGGTGCTGCCCTACGCCCAGGATGAGTTCTTACGCGACAGTGCTGAGTTGGTGGGCGATGGGTCCTGGATTGAACGCACTGAGCG
>JBPCIO010000003.1:0-15449 GCA_051006215.1 Chloroflexota bacterium | reverse complement strand
GTGCGGAAGGGGGGACTCGAACCCCCACGCCCTTTCGGGCACAGGTTCCTAAGACCTGCGCGGCTACCATTACGCCACCTCCGCCTGCGCCAAGCTCCGCGTGTTTTCGGTCGCGAGCCTCGACTGTCTCGTCTGCGAGGGTGTGCGTCTTCGGCCGCCCAAACCTGCGCGGGGAGTAGTTTAGCGCGCTGCGACCGCGGCTTGGCGACGTGCATGGCGGCGCTCGGCGTGGCCTAGCAGCATGACCGTGAACAGGGCCACCAGGCTCAGCAGGCCAGTCAGCACGATCAACCCATTGATGCCAAGCCGACCGGCGAAGGGCGCCGCCAGCGCCCCGCCCAACAATTGACCAACCGCTAAAAGCCCCGAGTACACACCCATCACTGAGCCGCGGTCCTCGGCCCGCTCCTCGGCGAGCTCGGCCCCATACGCCAGGGATGCCGGGGTGAAGCCGCTCTCCACGAACACCCCAACCATGACCAGCACCACCAGGATCGGCACCAGCGAATGCGTCGCATCGAACTCGACGTGGTTCAGCGCCCACAGCGCCACACTCGTAAAGGCCAGACCCGCCACGCCGCCCAGCAGCGTTGCCTGCCGACCAATCGTCGGCATCACGAAGCACCAGGTGATGGCGCCGACGGTGAACAGAATGCCGAACACGAGATACGCCGTACTGATCTCGCCAGCGCTGAAGCCACGCATCAGGAACTGAGCGCGATTGGGCGCGCCGGCGGCCAGAAACGGGCCCACGCTGAACCAGGCGCCCAACACCGCATTGGCCGCTAGCCAGGCAGGCGCGAAGCGCATGATGCGGCGGTTGAACATCCTGGTCAGCAGACCGCCGCGCGCAAACCTGACTCGTGGCGCCCAGGCCCGATCACGCACAAACAGGAACGGCACCAACGCCAGCACGTACACCAGCGCTACGATGGTGAACGACGACGCCCCGAAGCGGTCGTGCAGTTGGCCAGCCACCCATCCGCCAAGCGCCAGCCCAACTACCGTGACCGCCTCGTAGAAGCCCATCACGCGCCCGCGCAGTTTGTCCGAAGTGGCGGTTTGGGCTGACAGGAAGCCGAGCGTGGCCGGGGCCGCCGACGCGGTCGACAAGCCCTGCAGGATGCGCACGATGACGAGCACCGGGATCAGCATGGTCAGACCCATCAGCTGGGCGGCGATCCCGCCTAGCACCGGGCCCAAAATCATGAGCGGTCGGCGTCCAATCCGATCGGACCACGCACCGAAGAGCGGCGCGCCGATCAGCTCGGAAGCATAGAACGTCACGGCGATCAGCGAGGCGTAACCAACGCTCAAATCGGCTTCGCTGCGACTCTTGATGCCAAGTGAGATCGCCACCAGCAAACCGGCGGCATAGGACGCGCAACGCAAGACGAACGTCCCGCTCAGCGCCAACGAAATACTGCGGATGTCGGGCTGGGCTGGATGTGTAAGCGGCTCGAGCACGCTCGAGGCAGCTTCGGCCTCAGCCCGGTGCGCAGAGTAGGCCGGCTGCAAGGCGCGCAGCGGTCGAACGTGGCTGGACTCAGCCGAGCGGCCGGAATACGGCGTCGGGGCAGGGACGGGCGCAATCGGCTGCGGATCGTCGGTTGGCGGCGGCGCCTGCGGGGGGCGCGGGTCGAACACGGCGGGTCGTCAGTACGGGTGGGTGGTGGCTTGAATGCGGCAGCCGCCCTGGAGCGCAGCGCGGCAATGCTAGGGCTCAAATGCTCGGTGCTGCAAGTGTCGAGCCAGCGTGTTGACGAAGCGTCGCCTCGCCCGCATCATCCAACCGTGCGGCCGATCGCCTTGTTGTGCGTGCTCGCCGCACTGGCGGCCCAGCCGGCTCTGGCCGGGCCGATGCAGAGCACTATCGGGATGTCGCAGAACGGGTTGCCGCTGGTCGTGTACGCACTCGGCAGTGGACCGAAACGCGTCCTGATTGTCGGCGGTCAGCATGGCGGACCAGAGGCGAACACGGTCGAGCTGACCGGCGGGCTGCTCGACTATTTCGCCGAGAACCCGGGCGAACTGCCGGACGGGATCGAGCTGGACGTCCTTCCGATCGCCAACCCGGATGGCCTCGCCGCAGGCAGCCGACAGTTCTCGAGTGGTGTCGATCCCAATCGCAACTGGGGCGGCACCGACTGGCAATCCGATGCATTTGACTCGAACGCAGTCTTCCGCATCGGGCTCGGCGGCCCCGAGCCGTTCTCAGAGCCCGAAACGCGCGCCCTCGCGGAGTGGGCCATTTCGAACAGACCAGCCTTCATCGTCAACTATCACAGCGCTGGCGGGTTCATGTTTGGCGCACGCGATGGTCAGGCCGGTGAGTTGTCGAGCGTGTATGCCGAGGCCAGCGGTTACGTCTGGCCAGCTCCAGGCGGGCGGAGTCCGCTGCCCTACTCGGCCAGCGGCAGCATGAACTCGTGGCTGCGCGAGGCCGGCATCCCGTCCATCCTGGTCGAGTTGAGCACCCCGCGCGTCACCGAGATCGGACGCAACCTGGCCGGACTGACCGCGGTCCTGCACCAGCTGGCAGACCGGGCGAACTAGCGTTTGGCAATCGCGCGGGCAAGCAGGCGCGCGGGATCGACCACCATCCGCTCGTGCGTGCCTTCGCCAATCTTCTCGTGCGTATCGAAGGCCTCGACGTGGAAGACAAGCCGCCGCCCATCAACCTCGGTCAGTTCGGCCCGCGCCCGCACGTGCTCGCCGGCCGGGCTCGGAGCGAGATGCCGGACGTCCACGCGTACACCAACTGTGGTCTGCTGCGCCGGCAGCAGCGCCTCGACAGCAGCTCGAGCAGCGTTTTCCATGAGCGCGATCAGCGCCGGAGATGAGAAGACCTCCAGGCCGCCCGAGCCAACGGTGCTCGCTAGCTTCGAATCGTCCACTACCGCGGTCGATTCACCAACCAGTCCAATGTCGAGCATGCCTGCACCAATCTTAAGATAAGTGATGACAGGCTTCGACCAGCAGGTGCGCGCATTCCTCGAACGGCAGCGCGTGGCGCACCTCGCGACAGCTGACGCTAGCGGAGTGCCGCATGTGGTGCCGGTCTGTTTTTCGCTGCTGCACGAGACGCTGTACGTCGCGATCGACGAAAAGCCCAAGCGGGCCGAGCCGCCGACGCTGCGCAGACTGCGAAATATCGCCGCCAATCCGCGCGTAGCTATCGTGGTCGACGTGTACGACGACGACGATTGGTCGCGACTAGGGTTCGTCCTGATGCGCGGCAGCGCGCGCGTGCTAGCCGACGGCCTCGAGCACAGATCGGCTCTGGCTGCACTGCGCAGCAAGTACGTCCAGTACCGCGCCATGGCGCTGGACAAGCGGCCGGTGATCGCCGCCGACATCGATCGGGTGCGGACCTGGGGCCAACTCGAGTAAGCGTCAGTCGCCCGGCTGGTGGATGGTGCTCCCGTCGCGGGTACCCTGGGAACGTGAAGCCGGTAGTGTTGATTCTCCGCGACGGGTGGGGCGTATGTGACGAGGACGCCGCGCAGGCCACGCGGCACGGAAATGCGGTCCGGCTGGCACGCCTGCCGGTTCTCGACGATCTCCTGGCGCGGTACCCACACTGTTTGTTGCAGGCATCCGGAGAGGCGGTCGGACTACCGCCTGGGCAGATGGGCAATAGCGAGGTTGGCCACCAGAACCTCGGTGCCGGCCGCGTCACCTACCAGGACCTCATGCGCATCTCGCTTGCCGTTCGCGACGGGAGCTTTTTCCGGAACCCCGTGCTGCTGAAGGTGATGGGCGAGCTGAGACGGACCGGCAAACGCCTGCATCTGATGGGGCTGCTCTCGGACGGCGGGGTCCACAGCCACATCCAACACCTCGTTGCGCTTCTGGAAATGGCTCGCCAGCAGCGGCTGGCAGCCGACCAGGTGATCGTGCATGCGATCCTGGACGGGCGGGACACGCCGCCCCGCAGCGGCCTGGGCTATCTCGAGCAGCTCGAGCAGGAGATCCAGCGGATCGGGCTGGGCCGCATCGGGACGGTCAGCGGGCGCTACTACAGCATGGACAGAGACAATCGCTGGGAGCGCACGACGCTGGCGTACGAGGCCTACGTTTCAGGCAGCGGACCCCAGGCGATTGACGCCATCGACGCCGTGCGTGCCAGTTATGCAGCTGACCAGGGCGACGAATTCGTCCCACCGACGGTCATGGTTGGCGACGGTGGCGTGCCGGTCGGTCGAGTCCAGCAACACGACGGCCTCATTTTCTTCAATTTCCGCCCCGACCGCGCACGTCAGATCACGCGCATGTTCAGCCAGCCGCCTGCCGACGTGCACCTGGTGTGTATGACGGCCTACGACAGCACGCTACGGGCGCCAGTGGCTTTCCCACCAGCCACGATTGGCAACTCGCTCGGGGAGGTCGTGGCGGGCGCGGGCATGCGCCAGCTGCGGATCGCCGAGACCGAGAAGTACGCCCACGTCACCTATTTCTTCAACGGCGGACGGGAGGCGCCGTTTTCGTGCGAAGACCGCGCGCTGGTCCCTTCGCTGAAGATTGCCACGTACGACCTGCAACCGGAGATGAGCGCGCCTGGGATCACCCAAGAGCTCCTGCTGCGGCTTTCGGCAACGGAGTCGCCGTACCAGCTGGTGGTCCTCAACTTTGCTAACGCTGACATGGTTGGTCATACCGGTATGCTCGAAGCAACAGTGATGGCTTTGGAGGTGGTCGATCGGTGCGTGGGCAGGCTGGTCGATCGGGTGCGAGAGCTTGGTGGCATCACGCTCGTCACGGCTGACCACGGCAACGCCGAGCAGATGTTGGACGAGCACGGCGGGCCATTCACCGCACACACGCTGAATCCCGTCCACCTGATCATGATCGACGACCAGCACCGAGATGCCCACTTGCGGGACGGGATCTTTGCTGACGTCGCGCCCACCATACTTGGCTTGCTTGGGCTGCCTGTGCCGAACGAAATGACCGGCACCAGCTTGCTCAGCTAGCGCTCGGGCGCGAGGCCGTTGCGCACGGCGAAGAGGGCGGCCTGGGTGCGGTCCTGGAGGCCCAGTTTGCCAAGAATGTTGGAGACGTGGCCCTTGACCGTGCGCTCGCTAACCACCAGGGCGCGGGCTATTTCCTTGTTGCTGCGGCCTTCCGCGAGCAAGCGCAGGACCTCGCGTTCGCGCTCTGTGAGCAGGGCGTCGGCTTCGGGTTTGCGGGGTGTGGTGACCTGCAGCATGAGGCGTCTGGCCACTTCCGGATGCAATTGGGCCTGGCCGGCGCGGGCGCCGCGGATGGCACGCGCCAAATCCGTAGCGGCGACGTCTTTGAGCAGATAACTCGTAGCGCCGGCCTTGATGGCCGGTACCACACGTTCGTCGTCGAGAAAGGAGGTCAAAATGATCACGTGGGTTTCTGGCCGGTCGCGCTTAATGCGAGTCGTGGCCTCCACGCCGTCCACGTTCGGCATGACTAAGTCCATCAGCACGACGTCGGGCTGAAGCTCCTGGGCTCGACGAGCCCCCTCCTCACCATCCCTGGCTTCGCCAACCACCTGGATGTCGGGCTCGAGCTCGAGGTAGGCGCGCAGGCCCTCGCGCACCATGCCGTGGTCGTCGACAAGCAAGACGCGGATCGGACGAGATTCACGACTAGTCGGCATCGTGAACCGGTAGCTCGGCGCACACCGAGGTACCCCGACCAGGCGCACTCTCGACCACCAGCCGCCCGCTGATACCTTCGGCCCGCTCGCGCATGGTCGACATACCCAGCGTTGGCACCGGACGTGGAGCAGCCATATCGAAGCCGACGCCGGTGTCGATCGTGGTCACTCGCAGACAATCCGCGCCGAAGTCGAGGTGCACCTGCGCGTGCGGGCAGTTCGCGTGCTTGACGACATTGTTGAGACTCTCCTGGATGATGCCGAAAGCCGCATCTTCGACGGCTGCTGGCAGACGCCGCTCGGCCCCCGTCACCTGCAACCCGACCAGCTGACCATTGCGACTCCGCAAAGCGCTGAGGTGTTTTTTCACCGCCGAAAGCAAGCCTTCTTCCTGAAGCGTCATCGGGCGCAACTGGAAAATGAGCGCGCGCATCTCGGCCAGAGCGCCCTGCGCAAGCTCATTGGCACGTTCGAGCCGCTCGCGCGCTTTGGCGGGATCGTCGCGATCCAACAGATTCAGCGCCGCCTCCGACAGCAGGGTCACGCTGAACAGGCTCTGTGTCACCGAGTCGTGTAGATCGCGCGCGAGGCGGTTGCGCTCCTCGACGACCGCATATTCGCGAGTCTGCTCGTACAAGCGCGCGTTTTCGATTGCCGCGGCCGCCTGGTTCGCGAAAAAAGTAGCAAGCTCGGCATCACGGTCGGTAAAGCCACCTTCACCCTCTTTGTTATAGACACTCAGCACGCCGACCGTTCGCAGCCGCGTCTTCATCGGCACGGACAGAATCGTGTGCGTGTTACCAAGTACCAGGCTCTGACGGTAGCCGCGCGGGTCATTCTGCGCGTCGTCGCTGCGCTGCGACCGGTTTGAACGCAGCGCCTCGGCAGCAAAGGAGCCTTCGGTCGGAATGCGTGAGCCGCGGAGGACGTCGGCTGACGGCCCGACGACGGTGCGCATCTCCAAGAAGCGCGGGTCGTCCTCGAGCAGGGCGAGTCCAACGCCACCTGCGTCAGTCAACCGCAGGAGCTGCTGACAGATCGACTGAAGCACCCGATCGAAATCATGCTCCTCGAGCAACAACGTCCCCAATCGTTGCAGGCCGACCATCTCTTCGAGGCGGCTCTGCAGCTCGCCGTACAGGCGGGCATTGTCGAGGCTGATGGCCGCCTGATTGGCGAACGCGGCCAGCAGCTCGACCTGGCGGGAATGGAACGCGTTGGGGTGGTGAGTGTACGCAGAGAGGGTTCCCAAGGTTCGGCTGCGGGCGCGCAGCGGCAGAACCAGCAGGCTGCGCGCCTCGGCCCGTTCGGCCGCCACACTGACTTCGCTCCGCTCGGCCACATTGCCAAACGGGGCCCGCAAAATCTGCGGCCGACCGGTCGAAACCGCTGCGCCAGCCAACGACCCTTCGACGGCCACGCGCATGGCCGCCAGCTCCGCTGCGTGCTCGCCGACGGCAACCTGCACTTCAAGCTCGCGACACCCGCTGCGCAGCAGCTCGATCGAAACCGTCGCCGCGCCAGACAGCGACAGCGCCTGCTGGGCGATCACGCGTAGAGCTCGTTCGGGGAGCAGCTCTCCGGCCAGAGCGCTGCTGGCGGCTTGCAGGCCCGTGACTTCGGCCAGTCGATCGCGGACTTCGCCGTACAGACGGGCATTCTCGATGGCGATGGCGAGGTGGTTCGCCAGCAGCTCCATGACCTCACGATCCTGGGCATTGAAGACTCGGGAAGGGTCCCTGGCCAGCACGCCAAACACCCCCGTCAACTGCCCCTGCCACCAGACCGGAACTGCCACGCCACACTCAACGCGGCCGGCCTCGGCGAGCGGGTGGGGGATGTCCTGGAGGTAATGCTCCACGACAACCCCCGCATGGGTCGCCAGCACCTGACCCGAAATCCCGGCTCCAGGCGGCAGCACGCTGCCGACCACGCAATCCGGAAGATTGTGAATGGCGCGAATCCGCGCCGCGCCCTCTCGGTCGATCAAGCTGATGACGCCACTATCCGCTTCGAGCAGCGCCACCGCGCTGCCGACCACCCGGCCGAGCAAACTATCCAGGTCGAGCTCGGACGAAATCGAGGCGACCACCTTGCGCAAGGCGTCACGCCGGCGCAGCTCGCGCCGGCTGTGGGCGTACAGGCGCGTATTGAGGATGGCCATCGCTGCTGCGTCCGCCATCGCTGCGACGTAACGGACCTCCTCGTCGGCGGCGTCGCCAGGTTGGCAGTCGTATGTGAGTACGACTCCGAGCCGGTCGTCGGCCACCAGCAGCGGCACGGCACCCAGGCGATGCGCGCCGGCTGGCACCACATTGGCCAGCTCGGTGCCTGTCGGGGCAGTGCGGACCGCCTGTTGCCACTCGGCATCCACGAAGGCGGTCAATCCAGCGGTTTCGATCAACTCGACCCCGCCGTGCTCCGGGTCATACAGAATGACTGCCGCGGCGGAACAGCCGGTGGTGCGCAGAAGCTCGGCACACAGGAGCCGTAGCTGCGAGCGAAGGTCGCGTTCGGCGGTCACCTGTCGTCCGAAGTCGACCAGGGCGCGCAGCCGGCGGTTCTCGTCGCGCAGCGTTGCCAGACCATCGGCACTCAAGGAGGTCACGGTGTGACAGGATTGTACGGACACGAGGTTGGGAGCCAGGGCCGTTCCCGCAGCTAGAAAGTGCGGTACGTCGCGATTGCGCCCCACACGCGGACCGTCCCAATGTACGGGGCCGGACGCGTGCGACCGAACGGTCTGCGAGCGGCAGCTCGCGCACAGAATTGCAAGGTGAAGCTCGGCAATGGCGCCGTTCTCCGCATCGGACCGTACCCGGACGCCGACACACCCAGCACGACCGTCGTCGTCGCGGTCGAGTCTGCCAGGGTGCGCGAGGCGCTGGCTGCCATGCTTGGCGCTCTCGAGCACTTCCGAGTCGTGGGTGAGGTTGATACAGCGGACGCCGCGGTGGAAGTCGCTCGGATCCAGCATCCCGATCTGGCACTTGTCGAGCTGGAGCTTTCGGGCTGCGGGGGGTGGTGGGCGATCAAGCAGATCCAGGCCGAGCGGCTAGCAGGCGTCGTCGTAGCACTCGGCCGCCGGGCTCAAACCACTCCCAACCAGCTCGTGGGGGTGGGGGCGTATGTTCAGATGGGAACCTCGCCGCGAGACCTGCTAATGGCAGTCGAGGCGGCGATGAAGAGTGCAGCCCGGGTCTCAGGTCCCGACGCAGAGCAGGATCTGCTGACCAGTACCCACCCCGTGCTGGACAAACCAGCCCTGGTTGACTTCTAGGGCGTACCAATACGGAGCAGCGGGCGGATACGTGTGCTGCGAAGCTTCCTGGACGTCGGAGGGATTGTTCAGGCGCGGCATGTCCTGGATGTCGACGATGGTCCCATCGCGATCGATCCACGCGATTGACAACGGAATCAGGGTGTTGAACATCCAATACGCCTCTCGGGCTTGGGTCTGATACACGAACAGCATGCCGCTGTCTGACGGCAGAGACTCACGGAACATCAGCCCGACTTCGTGCTCTTGTGGCGTCCGGGCGAGCTCAAGATCAAGGCGAGGAGAACCGTCGATCTGCACCTCCGCGTACGGGGCGCTCGAATCGCCGCAACGAGTGGCTGAATCCTGGGCCCGGCTCCGCGAGGGCACCGCCATCAGTCCGACGACCACGGCGGCAAGGGCTACGAATCGAAGCGGAGATGCGGTCAAGAGAGACCGCTGAATGCTAACCGACGTCGCTGGCGGCGACGAAAAAACGGCTCAGCGAAACATACCTCGGACTGCGGGCACGAGCAGCGTCAGCGCAACTGCGCCAAATAGAGAAAGGATCAGTGTCAGCTCCATAGTCAAGGCGAGATCTCCGGTACTGATGGGATGCACGAGTCGTGCCGCCAGATAATGCCGTTGGCGTGGCTGGCAAGAGACTTGCACCAGCAAGCCGAGATGGCTCAGATGCGAAAGGTTGTGCCACCCAATCCGACCGTTACAACCGCCCACCGGATTCTGGTCGTCGACGACACGCCGGCGCTTCTCGACGTCATCCGAGCGTGCCTGGAGCAGGAGGGCTACCGCGTCAGGACGTGTCTCGAAGCCCGCAACGCTGCGCAGATGGCCCGCCTCGAACGCCCGGATGTGATTATGCTGGATGTCTTCATGCCCGAGGTGAGCGGCTGGGAGGTACTCGCCGACATACGTGCGGATGCGTCATTCCGCCACACCCCGGTGATCGTGTGTACGGCATTCGTCGCGGAGGCCATGGGCAGGCTGGCCGAACTGAAGGGGCCCGATCAGCACCTGGGCCTGTTGCCCAAGCCATTTGAGCTGGAAGAGCTCATCGAGGTAGTCGGCTCGGTCAGCAGCGCAGCGGCCTCACAGGGATAGCGTCGCCTGGACTCTGGCCATGATCTGGCGCAGATCAGCGCCGCGACATGGCTTAGGGAGCACAGCCGACACGCCGCGGCTGAGCAGGGCTGGATCGTCAATTCCCGTTGCGTAGCCCGTCACCAGGACTACGAACGGTGAACCAGGCACCTGCGCCAGCGTTTCGGCCAGTTCGGCGCCGGTCACCTCCCCCAATCGGTAATCCGTCAACACGACGTCGAAGGTACGGCCGGCGACCGCCTCCAGGGCTTCACCGGCGGAGCCCACGATGGTGACGTGGTGGCCCTGGAGCGCGAGTAGATCGCGCATTGCTCTGGCAAAAGCGGGCTCGTCGTCGACAAGAAGCACTTCGAAGGCGGTGGCCGGGCTCTTCTTGGACCCAATCAGATTCGCAACAGCCAGGTCGATCTCTGCGCGACTGCACGGCTTGGCCAGGACGACGTCAACCCCGCGGGACTTGAAGTCTTCGGGCGCGATCTCGCCGGCCCAGCCGGTCAGCATCACCACATATGTGCCCGGGTGATGGGATTTGACTGCCGAAGCGACTGCCCAACCATCTACGTCGGGCATATCCAGATCGGTGATAACAACCTCGAACTGCGAACCGGGCGCCCGCAGTTGCTCGACGGCCGCTTTGCCGCCGAGCGCCACCGATACCGAGGCACCCGACCGTTCCATGAACTGCCGCATGATCGCGACCAGGCCGGGTTCATCGTCGGCCACCAGGATGCGTACCCCACTCAGGCCAGGCATGTGGACAGTGCCAGACGCCTCTCGGTCACCTGTGGGCGAGCCATCCGGCGCGGGCAAGCCTTCGGGGGTGTCCGCGTAGGGCAAACGAATGGTGAAGGTCGTGCCTTGCCCGATGCGCGATGCAACCTCGATGTCACCGCCGTTACGGGTGATGATGCTGTACGCGACCGCGAGTCCAACGCCGCTGCCCTTGGGGCCTTTGGTCGAGAAGAATGGCTCGAAGATGCGGGCTCGGACTGACTCCGACATTCCGTGGCCGGTGTCAGCGATCACAAGCTCGGCGGAGCCTGGCGCGCTCCCCGGCCGTGTGGCAAGGTCGATCCGACCTCCGTCTGGCATCGCGTCGGCGGCGTTGAACAACAGGTTCAAAAGCACCTCGCGAAGTTCGGCCGGATCGATCGCTACGCGCGACAGACTCTGAGGGTGGGCCAGGTTCAGCTCCACCTGGATCGGAACGCCGCCGTGCAGTGCGGCGCCAGCCCACCGCGGCCGCGCCATTTCGAGCGCCAGCTCGACCGTCTCGTTGAGAAAGGCTGGCGTAAATCCCGTCTCTGCTCGCGGCCGGGCAAGACCCTGCAAATTGCGCACCATCCGCGCCCCATCGAGGGCAGCCTGGCGGATGGTGCCGATCGCCAGGCGCGTGAGCGCTGGCTGATCTTCGGGACGGAGTAGCTCCGTCTGGCCGACGATCGAAGCCAACACGTTATTGAAGTCATGCGCCACGCCCGAGGCCATCTCGCCGATCGCACGCAGCTTTTCGGAGTTGAGCAGCAAGGTATACAGCCGCCGTGCTTCGGTGATGTCGGTATAAACATCGACACGCCCGACAATTTCGCCGACCACGCTCCGCATGGGGGCCGAGTAGCGCTGCACGACGCGCGGCGGATCCGTTGCCAGCTCCCATTCGCTCTCGTCCACCTGTGCGGGGTCGGACAACAGCTCCCCCAATCGGGCCAGGAACGCCTGCGACTGGCGCGGGGCGATCGCAGCGTTTGCGAAGACCCCCGCCTGAGGCGTGTTTACCGCTGCTGCGCTCAAGCCGAACAGAGCCTGAAGAGCCTTATTGGCCACGCGCACCGTGCCATCCAGGTCCACAACGCACACGCCACTACCGACCGACTCGAGAACCGTCCCCAGTGTTACCGCTGAGGTAGCGGCCTTGCGGCGTTCGCGCACCTGGTCGGCCTCCAACCGAATGTTGTCCAGCCCGATACCAACCAGATGCCCAACTGCGCGCGCCGCATCCAGTGAGTCCGCGTCGAATGCGCCCGTTCGCAACCCGCCCAGTAGCAGCACGCCCACGAATCTGCCGTCCCGCCGCCGCACCGGCAATCCCGCCAGACTGCGGACAGGGAATTGCTTTGGTACCACGCTGCCCGCATCCACCCCCTCCAGCAGGTCGGACTCGCAGACCTCGCGCGCGTCCCGGAAGAGGCGTGCCAGAACACCGCCGCCTTCACCGTATGACCTCGGGAGCCCGGCCAGTACCTCGGGGTCGCCGCCGAAATGGCCAGCCAGACGCCAGGCTGGTTTTCCACGCGCCGACGTATTCGGCTGGACGTACACCGCCGCCACCTCAGCGCCCGCCGCCTCAGCCGTGCAGCGCGCCAACAACGGTAGCAACCGCTCTTCCGACATGCCGGCCGCAACAAGAGCGGTAGCGTGCGTCAGCGCACGCAGTGAAAGCGTTAGTGAAAGACCCCTGGACAACCCGTTCAAAACGGAGGATGCACGGGGTATGCCGCAGGTCTACGCGGCTTGGTCCTTGGGTGACCCGGAGTCGGTGGGCAAATTGCGTGCCTCGGCCATCAGCACCCGCAGCTCGACAATGGTGGCCTCGAGGGCTGACCGCAACTCCGCCAGGCTGGCCGGAATCTCATCCGGACGACCCAGACGCCCGAGCTGTTCGCACATGTCCGTCTTGAGCAGCGCGGTGCCGAGGAGCTGCATCACCCCATCGTGGATGCGACGGGCCAGCGGATGTGGGGCGTAGGACATATCGGCCTACCGTGACGTCTGGACGGCCGTCGGGGCGATGCCGTGAGTGATGGCGTAGATGGCTGCCTGAGTGCGGTCGAGAACACCAATTTTTTCGAACAGCACCGACAGCCGGTTCTTCACCGTACTCTCGGCGAGCGACAGCTTGCTGGCGATTTCCTTGTTCGACATGCCCGCGGAGACATGTTGCAAAATTTTGACCTCGGTTTCGGTGAGCTGACCGAGCCCGTCTTCGGGGGTCTGCTTGCTGCTCATGCGCTTGAACTCGGACACCACCGAGCTGGTAACTGACGGATCGAGCAGGGACAGGCCGCTCGCCACCGCGCGCACCGCTCCGGCCACTTCAGCCACACGGCTGGTCTTGAGCAGATAGCCTCGGGCACCAGCCCGCAGGGCCTGAAAGACGTGGCCCTCTTCATGGTGCATGCTGAGGATGATGACGCCGATTTTTGCATCGGCGCGCAGGAGCTCGCGGGTAGCGGACAGGCCATCGACTATGGGCATGTTGATATCCATTAGCACCACGTCAGCGTGCTGCTCGAGGCTGACACGTTGGACTTCGAGTCCGTCGCTGGCCTCGCCGACGACGGCGATGCCGCGCTCGAGCTCCAGGAGCGCCTTGAGGCCCTGGCGAAAGAGCTGGTGATCGTCGGCCAGCACGACCCGAATCACATTCGCGTTGGCGCTTGGGCGTGAGGTTTCGCGGTCGTGGTTGAGCAAGGCGGTGTCATCCTCTACGGGTACTAGTCTGTGCATCGGCCGGACGTGGGCGGCTGCGCAGGCCAAGTTCGGCGCGGGCCTTACTATGCGCATTCGTCCTCGAAACCGAAGCGCGACCTGACGCTACAAAGTAACAGTGTTCTAACAATTTCGTCTCAGGACGCCTACCGTATGGCCAAAGCGGGATCGCGGCCGAGTTGCCGCGCGTACATCCGCGGCAAAACGTACAGAACTGGCCTCCAGCCTGGTGTCCATGCCCTATGGAGGCTGCAAGATCTCTGCCGGGCGCCCGCCGGCGGGGATGCCGGACGCTAGCGCGTGATCGGCGTAGTGGACGCGGTGCTCAGCCCAGCGCTAGCCGCGGGGGTCGTGGTAAACGCCGGCGGCACGACAATGAATCCGAGCTCGGCCAGCAGGGCCGGCATGTCGCCGTCGGCGGATGTGTCGGGGCCAACCGAGACCGGAGCCACAGCCTTGGCAAGGGTCCTCAACGCCGACTTGCACTGCGCCACGATAGTAGGCGCCGGGCGAGACCTCCGAGCACAGCCGAACAGGAAACGTGAATCAGGCATGGGTTGAAGCAGTTGCTCTCGCGATGATCTCAGCTAGGTGGATGACCTACCTATGATCGGCTGCAGCAGGCTGCATGCCCAGTCTTCGGGTACCGATTGGCGTGGCTGCTGGTATAGCCGTTTGCCGTCATGCTTCCGCACCGGGAGCTTCGGATACCATCGACAACATGCCGACAGGACGGGTCGCCGCGTTCTACGGGCCGGGCAAGCCCATGCGGATTCGGGAATACCCAGTGGTCGAGGCAGATGCGGGCTGCATCGTGGTCAAAATGACCGTCGCGAACGTGTGTGGCTCTGACCTTCACCAGTGGCGGGGCGAGTTCGACGTCGAGAAATTCGGCCGACCGTACCCGCAGATTCTCGGCCACGAGATGACAGGCACGGTGCACCAGCTGGGCGAGGGGGTGAGCCGCGACACGGCCGGTCAGCCACTGGGTATAGGCGACCGGGTCGTATGGCGGTACTTTTATCCCTGCGGAACCTGTCGCGCGTGTCTCAAGCGAGTGTCACGGGCGTGTCCTAACGCGCGCACCTATCTCGCCAGCTCCTGCGACGTAGCGCCTCACTTTTACGGCGCGTTTGGCGACTACTACTTCATCCGGCCCGGTGCGGCCGTATTCAAAGTGCCCGACGAGCTGAGCGACACCATGGTCGCTGGCGCGAACTGTGCGCTCTCTCAGGTTGTGGGTGGAATGCAGCTTGCTGGCTTGAAGTTGGGTGAATGCGTGGTGATCCAAGGCGCAGGCGGACTGGGCGTGTACGCCACCGCGGTCGCCAAAGAGATGGGCGCCGGGCGCGTAATTGTCATCGATAGTATCCGTGAGCGCCTGGAGCTGGCGCGTGGCTTTGGCGCCGACGAGGTGATCGACATCGAGGAGCTGCCAGATGCCGATCAGCGCATCAAACGCGTCTTTGAGTTGACCGACAGCTGGGGCGCGGACGTCGTGGCCGAGTTAGTGGGCCACCCCCGCGTGTGCAACGAAGGCTTGTCGATGCTCGGTCGGACCGGTCGCTACCTCGAGATTGGCAATATCAACCCAGGGCTGAAGTATGAGCTGGACCCCTCGACGCTGATCTTCGGCAATCGCTCGATCCTGGGCATGGTGTACTACGAAGGCGAGCACCTGCAGCAGGCGCTCGACCTCATGCGGCGAACTCGCGACCGGTATCCGTGGGACAAGGTAGTCAGCCACACCTTTCCACTCGAGCGTATCAACGAAGCATTCACCGAGGCTGACCAGGGGCGGGTTACCAGAGCCGCAATCGTCCCCTGAGGCAGCCAATCAGCCCGCCGCAGCGCGGATCCACACGCGCGACCCCTCACCCAATCCGGACAATCGGCCCGGAACGAGCCGCAACGGCAAGCGAATTAGTGAGGGCTACACATGGG
>JBPCIO010000002.1:0-8370 GCA_051006215.1 Chloroflexota bacterium | reverse complement strand
ATGCCTCTGGCCGTCCGCGCGTTGCTCTTTTTTGCCGGTCTTCATCTGGCGCTGGCGGCGGTCATGGCGCCGCTTGGCTACTACGGGGGATACGTCCTGCCACACGCATTTGGTCTTGGCCGGCAGTCGCGTTGGGCCTGGGCCGTGGACTGGCTGAAGGTCACGCTGTTGGGTGTGAGCCTGGCGTCTGTGGTCGGCGGCGTGTTCCTGTTGGCGGTGGTCGGGGCTGGACCGAACTGGTGGTGGACGTTCGGCTTGTTCGCCTCGCTGAGTGGACTCGCGCTGGTGTTTGTCACGCCATACATACTCGTGCCGCTTTTCTTCAACATGCAGCCGCTGGCGGACACGGCAACAGTCGAGCGCATCCAAGCGCTGGTGCATCGAGCCGGAATGCCGGTGCGAGAGGTGTGTTCGCTGGATTTCTCACGTCGGAGTGGTGAGGCCAATGCAGCGGTTATCGGCCTGGGCCGGTCGCGTCGAGTAGTCATTGCCGACAACCTGCTGGCTGAGTTCACCGCGGGCGAAGTAGACGCCGTGGTCGCCCACGAGCTTGGTCATCACGTCCACAGCGACGTCCAGCGCCTGCTGCTCGGCAACGCCGTACTGATCTGGGCCGGGCTATTTGTCGCGTCTCGTCTGGCCGCCCCCGCGCTGCCGGTGCTGAGTCTGCCCAGCCTGGCGTACGTGCCCGGCTACCCGATGCTGCTGTTCGTGGTTGAGCTGGTTTTCGTGCTGGCTTCGCCGCTCCTCAACTGGTGGTCGCGCCATCTCGAGACGGGCGCTGATCGGTTCGCGCTCCAACTCACACGCAACCCGGTTGCGTTTGCTGCGGCCATGCGCCGCCTCGGTCGCCAAAACCTGATCGAGCTGTGCCCTCCCCGCTGGGCTGAGCTGCTTCTGGCCACGCATCCGCCACTGCACCGCCGCATTCAGCTGGCGCAATCGCAGAGCTGGGGAGCCTGAGGTTGCCGAACAGCCCCATCGTGGTCCGTCGACCCATTGGACCGCCCCCGCTGGCGCTGCGATTCGCAGCCGTGCTGGTGGTGCCATTGTTGCTGTACGCCCTGGTCGCGACGGGCCAGAGGGCGGTCGACAACTACCGACTGACTCGACAGACGGAGGTCTTGCGGGCCGAAGTGCTCGACCTCCGCTCTGAGAACATCAGGTTGCAACAGGATATCGAGCGAGCCCGCGCCGACACCGCCATCGAAACGATTGCCCGGGAGCAGCTCGGGCTCATCAAGCCGGGGGACCGGCCCGTGGTACTCGTAGCGTCGTCGCCCGCGCCGTCGCCTGCGTTAGCAACCCGAGCGGACCTACCTCCACCTGCCCCTCCGGCCTGGCGTCAGTGGTGGGATTTCGTCTTCGGCTGAGCTCGCGTGACGTTTCGATGACGCGGCGTGCCTGAGCTAGAGGGCAGCCGGCGCGGGCTCGCTGGGCGCGCGAGAGGGCCGGCCGGCGAATGTGTTCGGCGGAGCATTCGCGCCGCCGCTGCTCGAGTGCCCGAGGTGCTAGCGCCGGGAACACGGCTGGTGGTCGGTGTCTCGGGTGGCCAGGACTCGACCTGCCTCGTGCACGCCCTCGCCCAGTCGCCACTCGCACTCGACATCGTGGCAGCGCATGTCGATCACAGCCTGAGGAGCGACTCGGCCAGCGAGGCCCAGCGCGTTGGGGAGCTCGTCCGTGGCTTGGGTATCCAGCTTGAGGCGCACAGGATCGACGTCGACGCCTACAGGAGAGCGTTGCCCGGGTGGTCGGTCCAACAAGCGGCGCGGGCCGCGCGCTACCAGACGCTGGCGGCCGTGGCCGATCGTTGCGGGGCCGCGGCGGTTCTGGTAGCCCACACCGCCGATGACCAGGCCGAAACGCTGCTCATCAACCTCTTGCGCGGGGCAGGCTTGATGGGTGTCTCGGGTATGCGCCTGGACGAGACCATTCGGCCTGCCCGCCTTGGTCCGCGATTAGCCGAGCTGGAGACATTGCCCGCTGTCTTGCGCCTGGTCCGTCCGTTGCTCAACATTCCGCGTTCGACAACCGCCGCCTACTGTGTCGAGGTGGGTGGACTGCCGCTCGTCGAGGACCCGTCGAACCAATCGCGTGCGTATACCCGCAACCGCGTCCGGCTGGATCTGCTGCCTGTCCTCGAGGGCTTCAATCCAGCAATTCGAGCCGTACTTGGGCGTACCGCCGAACTCGCCGCTGAAGACGTCGCCGTGCTGGATGCTTTGGTCGACGGACTCTACCCGACCCTGGTCCGCGCCCCCGAGCCGGAGGTGCTCGAGTATGACCTACGCCTGTGGCGTGGGCAGCCGAGGGCGCTCCAGCGCCGCTTGTTGCGGCGCGGGCTCGAGTGTTTGCTGGGTAGCCTGGTCGACGTGCGTGCGTCGCCGATAGAAGACGCCCTCGATCTGCTGCAGTCGGCTACGCCACTTCAGACCTATCACTTGCCGCACGGCGTCGACCTGTGCGCGCTGCCGCTCACATTCGTGCTGCGTCTTCACGGCGTCGCTCGCGCGCGCAAGGCGACGAATAGGCGGGAAGCCGAAGACTCAGGCGTATAATGCTTGCACCCTCGGGAGGCGCCCACCGCGCATGGACACCAAGTGGCTCAGGAATAGCTTCGTATACCTCATCATCCTGGTGGCGATCATTGCGCTCTTTTTCACGGTCGTGCAGCAGGGTGGGGCTCCCGACGTCAAGCCGATTGCGCTCAACGATCTGGCCCAGCGGATCAAGCGCGGAGAGGTCAAGTCCCTCGAGGTTACTGATGACCGTGTGGTGGCGGTCGCCAGCAGCACTACGGGTGCAGATCAGCGTTTGACAACGCGCGTCGGGCCGACGACCAACGTCCTCGACGCGATGCACAACTTTGGGGTCACCCCGGAGCAGCTGGCCACCGTCCAGTACACCGTGAAAGACCCGCCGCAGCTGAGCAATTGGCTAGGCATTCTGGTGAACTTGCTGCCGCTGATCTTCTTCGGTGCCATCTTGCTGTTCATGATGCGTCAGGCACAGGGGTCGAATAACCAGGCCCTCAGCTTCGGAAAGAGCCGCGCGCGGATGTTCATGGGCAACAAACCGACTATCACGTTCCAAGACGTGGCTGGCGTCGAAGAAGCCAAACAGGAGTTGCAAGAAGTCGTCGAATTCCTCAAGTACCCCGAGAAATTCGCCGCCCTTGGTGCGCGGATTCCGAAGGGGGTATTGCTCGTCGGCCCGCCAGGTACGGGTAAGACCTTGCTCAGCCGGGCCGTGGCCGGCGAAGCGGGTGTCCCGTTTTTCAGCATCTCGGGTTCAGAATTTGTCGAGATGTTCGTTGGCGTCGGCGCCAGCCGCGTACGCGACCTGTTCGACCAGGCCAAGCGCAATGCGCCGTGCATTGTCTTCGTCGACGAGATCGACGCCGTCGGCCGCCAGCGCGGCGCGGGCCTGGGTGGCTCGCACGACGAGCGCGAACAGACCCTGAACCAGATTCTGGTCGAGATGGACGGGTTTGATTCCAACACCAATGTGATCGTCATCGCCGCCACCAACCGACCCGACGTGCTCGACCCGGCCTTGCTGCGGCCGGGCCGTTTCGACCGACAAGTGGTGCTGCCTGCGCCGGACATCAACGGCCGCAAAGCAATTTTGGAAGTCCACGCCAAGGGCAAGCCGTTCGACAAGACCGTCGACCTGAACGTGATCGGCAAGGTAACGCCTGGCTTTTCGGGAGCTGACCTCGCCAACCTGATCAACGAAGGCGCCATCCTGGCTGCCCGACGCAACAAGAAGACCATTGGTATGTCCGAGCTCGAAGAGGCGATCGACCGCGTGATCGCCGGACCCGAGCGCAAGAGCCGCGTCATGTCAGAGCGCGAGAAAGAGCTGACTGCGTACCACGAAAGCGGCCATGC
Source organism: Chloroflexota bacterium (assembly GCA_051006215.1). GTDB lineage: Bacteria > Chloroflexota > UBA6077 > UBA6077 > CF-72 > CF-72. Next base: position 4,474 of record JBPCIO010000002.1, on the reverse strand, counting down.
GATCGCAATGCGATACCTGGAGCACCATGATCCCGTGCACAAGGTCACCATCATCGCCCGCGGCATGATGGGCGGCTACACGCGTCCACTGCCGCCCGAGGACCGCTACTACATGACCAAGAGCCAGTTCAAAGCTAGCATCGCTTCGGCCCTGGGCGGTCATGCTGCCGAGCACGTCGTATATGGGGAGATCTCCACTGGCGCAGAAAATGACATCGAAAAGGCGACCAATATCGCTCGCAAGATGGTCAAGGAATACGGCATGAGTGAGCGGCTCGGTACCGTTGCACTTGGCCACAAGGAGGAGCTGGTGTTCCTCGGTCGCGAGATCGGCGAGCAGAAGAACTACTCGGAAAAGACGGCCGAGGCCATCGACGAGGAAATTCGCCGGCTCATCGACGAGGGGTACCAGAAAGCAGTCGAGATTATCACCGAGCACCGCGACGTGCTCGATCGGTTTGCCAGGGCGCTGATCCAGTTCGAAACGCTTGACGGAGATAACCTCGAGCGCGTCTTCCGCGGCGAGCCGCCGGTCGAAGGCGGGACGCCACCCGAAAATCCTCAACCCGCGCCCACCGAGAGCGGCCAGCGCGAGCGCCCGACGCTGCAGCCGGTACCAAGACTTTCGCCCGGGGCGGCCACCAGCACAAGCTAACCGTCGGCGCGCCGGCTGGCGCGAGGGTTGTATTACACCTGCGCACCGTTCTGGAGTTTGTGAACACCAGCAAGCAAGCACGGTGCTGGGGCATGTAGGGCGCGTAGAGCACGCCCCGAGTTCCCCCGCGGCTCGACGGTTGGCTGTGGCGTACGGGAGGAAATAGTGACAACGGGGCTGGCATATTCAGAGGCGTTTCTCCGGCATGAGACGGGGGCGCGGCACCCGGAGCGGGCGGACCGTCTTCGGGCGATTGTTTCCCAGTTGCAGGCGAGCGGGACCTGGCAGCAACTCGATGTTTGGCAGCCAGGGCTCGCCGACGAAGCGACGCTCGAGCTGATTCATTCCCCAGCCCACGTGGCGCATATACGCGACCTCACCGCCCGTGGCGGCGGCAATGTCGATGCCGACACGGTCGCTTCGGCCGGGTCCTGGGAAGCCGCGCTACGTGCGGTTGGGGGCGTCGTGGAAGCTGTGCGGCGCGTGAGCGATGGGGTGGCGGACAACGCCTTCTGTCTGGTGCGGCCGCCGGGTCACCACGCCACGCCCGATCGAGCCATGGGGTTCTGCCTGTTCAACAACGTGGCAGTCGCCGCGGCGTGGCTGCTCGCGATGCGCAAAGCCGAACGCGTGGCAATTCTCGACTATGACGTCCACCACGGTAACGGAACACAGGATGCGTTCTACGCGCGCTCGGACGTGCTGTACGTGTCCACCCATCAATACCCGCTTTATCCTGGCACAGGCCGGTGGCAAGAGACGGGTGAGGGCTCGGGCGAGGGATACACCATCAATCTGGCTCTGCCGCCCGGCTCAGGGGACGAGGTGTATGCCGCTGCGCTCGCCCAAATCGTGGAGCCGGCGGTCCGTCGGTATGCGCCTGATTTCATTCTGGTGTCGCTTGGCTATGACGGGTTCTGGTCCGATCCGTTAGCCGCCCTACGGCTGTCGATCGGCGGCGCTTGCACGGCGCTCATCCGCTCGGCGCGGGCTCTGGCTGGCGAGCAAGCCAGCGGCCGACTGGTGCTGGCGCTCGAGGGTGGCTACAACCTCGATGCGTTGGGATACGGTGTGGACGCGGCATGCCGGGTGCTGCTTGGCGCCGAGCCGAGCACCGACCCGCTGGGCCCGGCACCGGACCAGCTCCCGCTGCGCGCCGTCGAGCCGCTGCTGCACTCCATGCGTGAGCTTCACCAGCTCGTTTGACAAAGCTACCGGAGTGCCGACTGAACAGAAGTGGTTAGGAAGCGTGCAAGCACAAGCACTCAGTCAGCTCGCGATCCGTCCCTTCACGGGCACGGGCGGTGACTACTCCGCCATCGCGTATCTGCACGGCGTCAACTTTCCCGAATTCGGGTATGGACGCCCACGAGTGGCGCTTCGAAGACGCGAAACGGCCAGCACACTGTCGCGCAGGGCGCTAGGTCGCGGAATGCGATGGGCGGGTGATTGGGGCCCACGATAGCTTGGCTTCGCCAGGGGTCCGGCATGGGCCACTTTGTGCAGTCGATTCGGGCTAGCGCGAACGTATACTCCAGTGGGTATGCAGCCGGCGACGCTGATAGCTCCTGCCGCGCGGCCGACCGCGTCTCGAAGGGCCCTCCCGATGGTGTACAGAGACCTATCGATCTTCAGCGGAACTGCCCATCCAGAGCTAGCGCGGGCCGTGTGCCATTATCTCGGGGTGCCGCTCGGCAAGGCCGAGGTCGTCAAGTTTTCGAACGAGAACATCTTTCCGAAGATCAACCAGAACGTGCGCGAGCACGACGTTTTCATTATCCAGCCGACGTACCCGGACGTGAGCGATTCGATTCTCGAGCTGCTGATTATGATCGATGCGCTAAAGCGCGCCTCGGCCAGTCGCATTACGGCAGTCGTGCCCTACTTTTCGTACGCTCGCTCGGATAAGAAGGACCAACCGCGCGTTCCAATCACCGCTCGACTCATTGCCGACATGCTGCAAACGGCGGGCGCCAACCGCTTGCTGACCATCGACCTGCATGCCGGCCAGGTTCAGGGCTTCTTCAATATCCCCGTGGACGAGCTGACGGCAATGCAGCCGTTGTTGCGAGACTACGTCATCGGCATGGAGTTGATCGATCCGGTCGTCGTCGCTGGCGACCTCGGGTTTGCGAAACGCGCCCGCAATTTTGCGGACATGATTGGTGCCTCGGTCGCGTTCGTCGAGAAGCGGCGGCTTGGCAACAACAGCCGCAGCGAATCGCTCGGCGTGATCGGCGACGTGCGGGGGAAGTCGGCGGTCGTCATCGACGATGAGATAGATACGGCCGGGTCAATCGTGGGCGCCGCTGAGATTGTGGTCAAGGCTGGCGCGCGGGTGGTTTACGCGGCGTGCACGCACGCACTGCTGACCGGGCCGGCCGTCGAGCGGCTCAGGACCTCACCGATCAAAGAGCTCATCGTGACGGACACGGTCAGCCAGCCCCTGAGCAAGCGGCTGCCGAGCATGACCGTGCTGTCCGTGTCGCTGCTGCTCGGCGAGGCCATCTCGCGCATCCATACTGGCGAATCGGTCGGCGCCCTGTTCGGTGCGCCGGTCTGAGCCACCTGCGCGGCCAGCCTTCGCGGGGCTTCGCTCGTCGCTGCTGCCTCAAGCGTTCTTCTCGCAGCGTGGGTAGCGCGGGAAGAATGTTGGCCTGCGGGGTCGACATGAGTGACAATACACACGCGGTGAGCGAGTCGAACGAGACTGCTGCCTGCTGATTGCTACCTATGCTCAACTGGCTGTCCAGGTTCGGTGGGGACTCTTCCGAACGTGAAATAAAGAAGCTGCGGCCGTTGGTCGACAAGATCAACTCGCTCGAGGCGGACTATACGGTGCTCTCGGACGCGGCCCTGCGCGACAAGACCACCGAGTTTCGTGGCCGCTTTCTGGCCGGCGAAACGCTCGATGACCTACTGCCAGAGGCATTCGCCGCCGTTCGCGAAGCCTCACGCCGCGCCACTGGAAAACGGCCGTACGACGTTCAGATGCTGGCGGGCGCCGTCCTGCACTCAGGTCGGATCGCGGAGATGAAGACGGGCGAAGGCAAGACGCTGGTGGCCACACTCCCGCTGTACCTCAATGCCCTCGAAGACAAGGGCGCGCATCTGGTGACCCCGAACGACTACCTGTCGCGGCTGGGCGGCGGTTGGATGGGCCCCGTGTACGACGCGCTCGGCCTAAAAGTGGGAGTGATCTCGCACGAGCTGGCGGCGGTCTACGACCCGAACTTCGACGATCCGCTCAAGCACCCAGACGAACGCCTCAATCACTGGCGTCCGGTGGCGCGGCGAGAGGCCTATCAGGCCGACATCACCTACGGCACCAACAACGAGTTCGGCTTCGACTATTTGCGTGACAATATGGTCTGGGAGCCCGAGCAAAAAGTCCAACGGCCGCTGCATTTTGCCATCGTCGACGAAGTTGACAATATTCTGGTGGACGAGGCTCGCACGCCGCTCATTATTTCTGGGCCGGCCGAAGAAGCGAATCAGCTCTACGGCGTACTAGCGATGGTGGTGAAAGGTTTAGTGGCTGCGCCGAAACCGGACAGTGACGAAACCCCGGATCCCGATTCGGACGTTATCTTCGACGAAAAATACCGCGTGGTGACGCCGACAGAGCGGGGCATCGATAAGGTTGAGTCGATGCTCCAGCGGATGAACGCGAGCTTTACCGGCAGCATTTACGATCCACAAAACATTCAGCTCACCCATTTTCTCGATAACGCCCTCAAAGCGCAGTTCCTCTTCCACCGTGACGACCAGTACATCGTCAATCCCGAGGGCGAGATAGTCATCGTCGACGAATTCACC
>JBPCIO010000001.1:0-5594 GCA_051006215.1 Chloroflexota bacterium | reverse complement strand
GCAAGCTGTGTTGCTGTACCAGGCGCGGGACTTCGTTGCCGCGTCGTCTTTGTTCCTGGCAGCGCTAGAGGCAGTGTCGGATCACACGGACCGACCAAGTGCGCTGTATCTCGAGCGCTGTCAGCAGTTGATCGAGGCCCCGCCGGACCCGAGCTGGAATGGCGTGTTCTCGGCCCCGAGCCGCCGGGCGGGCTAGCGACGTGGTTACATGGTTGCATGTTCGCGGGCGAGCTGCACTCTGGCACGGCTGATCCCCGTGTGTAGGTTCGCCGCGAATGCTCTGCTCGTGTTCCTGGCAATGCTCCTTGTCCCGCTCGTGCCACCAGGGCACGCCTTTGCTGGCAGCGTGGCCGCCGAGCAGGTTATCGGGGCCACCTTGAACGTGATCGCGGGAGCAGTTGAGGTTGGCGCTGGCGGCGGTGCGTTCGCGCCGGCCCGTGACGGCCAGACGGTGGGCGGGGGAGACAGGCTTCGTACCGGCCCCGACGGCGTCGCCCTGCTGACGTTCTTCGACGGCAGTGAGACGCAGTTGACGCCTGGGACGGAGATGACCGTGTCCGTCGGACCGCAGAGCGGTCAGGGTGTGTCTCTCGTGCAGACCGTAGGCACAACGATTAACCACGTCCAGCAACTGGCCGGCGCAGCTACGTTCAGTACTGATACACCCACTGCGGTCGCGATCGTGCGGGGCACCGTCTATCTGGTGACTGTCGAGCGCCTGCCCCTGCCCCGCGTTCCGCTCACCTTTCCGCGGCTGCTCGGCGGCGGGGGCGATGTGTTGCTCGGTGAGGTCCTTTACCCCGACAACGGCTTGCTGTGGGAGGTTCGGAGCTGGGAATCGCGGGACACCGGTCAGTCGTATGACACATTTGACCTGCTGGGCGGTGAGTACCCGCAGGTCGGCGAGGCCGAGTACGAGGATGGCGGCACGTTGTGGCGTGACCGCACCTTCCAGGATCCGGCCACCGGCGAGACGTGGGATGTGTATGAGGACCTCGGCCGACCCGCTGATACCGGGCTGCGGGCTCAAGCCGTGTCCGCGGCACCGCTGATCGCCCAGAGCTCGACGGGCACGATGACTTCGATCGTGCTCCTGGAGGGGCGGGTGCAGCTGCAGCCGAAGTCGAGCACGATCCGTGCTTCGGAGATCACGCCAGGTCAGGCGGGCGCCACGTCGGACAGTGCACTGGCCCAGTCGCCGCTGACTCCGACCGGGCTGCAGTTGTTCCTGAATGCCACCCGCGACCTGCGAGACGGTTCGGCCGCGGTAAGGTCAGCCCAACTGGCGGGTGAGGTCGCCCGAGAGTTCTTCCCTGATCTGGGGTTGCCGAATGCGGAGATGCCGCAGTCGTCGCTCGGCCAGGTGCAGGGCAGCATGACTCGGCTGCTGGGAACGACGCCCGCTCTGACGACCGGACCCCAACCCGCTCCTACCAGCACGTCGGCGCTTGTAGCGGCGACGGAGCAGCCGACGAGCGTTCCAAGGGCAACCGCGATGGCCCTGGCGCCTGAGCCGCCGGCCACGCCCGAGCGACCCCGCCCCACTAACGGCAGTGGTGCAGGTAGCAGTAGCAGCGCGACTCAGGCGCCGACGCCTACACCTACCAGCACGAGCGCACCGCCGCCAACCGTGACGTTCACCCCAGTGCCGCCAACGAGCTGGCCGACACCCACAAATACCGCAGCGCCCACCAACCCGGCCTCGCCGACGGCGACGGCCACTCGCATACCAACCCCAACCTCGACGCCAACCAGACCCAGCACGCCGACTCCGACCGCAACGCCTGACTGCGACCCGGCGCATCGAGGACGGCCACCGAGTGATCATCAGCACCTGAACTCGACCGCGGACCAGGCACGCTGTCGGCTGTTGTAGCCATGCGGCCGCACTCCTCTTGTTCTTGTCCGACGCAAGGGCCTCGACGCGCATCCGACGTTCAACGATAAGAAGGCCCTTCTTCAACACCAACGAGGGCCAGGCACGGCAAACCCCCTACGACCTGCCATTTCCGGGCACTGATGAACTCTCCGCCGTTGTCGCTATTCAAGCCCCAAATAGGAATCGACAGATCAGCTGGAGCCGCTGTAACTGGTAGGAGACCGTCTCCTGCGCCTGTGGCGCAACCCATCGCACGCGACCCAGCCGGTGGCTATATCGACCATGCTCAGCGTGTACAGAAACTGCACGGCCGCATTCCAATCGACAGTGAGCCACCAGGTCCATCTCCAGAAAACCAGGTTGGACATCCGTCCAATCAGCGAAGATTCGAAATGGCGATCTGGCGTTTGAGCAACGCGCCAGGTTTGGTGGTGCTAATCCCGCAGCGTCCCTCGTGGGTGCGGCACGGCCGCAGCGCGCGATAGACCGTAGCCGCGCGCATCGCGCCACGCGGACTGGACCTCAGCGGGGACGTCGCGTACCGCGTGCCAGTGCCGCAGGCGGCGCAGCAGCTCCGGCACGAATGGCGCCAGGCGTTTGCCGCAGATGCCATCGTGCTTCCTCCTTTCGGTGACGAGGGACGGTGACGGCGACGTCCCGCTTTCGATACGATCATTAAAAACATGCAGACGGTGCATGAAGCTGCGGGTGGTGATGTCGGCTTGCTTCGCCTGGCCCACGCGTGGCATGCCAGGGTCATGGCAGACGAGGTGGTGAGCCACGCGTTCAGCCACGGCTTTCACCCCGAGCACAGCGAGCGGCTCGCCGCCTACTGGGCCGAGGCACTTGGGGGACCGACGACGTACTCGACCGCTTATGGCGACGAGAGCTCAGTGGTGCGGATGCACAGCGGCAACGGTCCGCATGAGGAGATGGACCGTCGAGCGGTCGCCTGCTTCGATCAGGCGTTGGCCGACGTTGGTTTTGCTGACACCGAGCGGATCCGACAGGTGCTGCACGACTACTTCGTGTGGGCAACCACCACCACGATGTCCCGCTACCACCGCTCCGCAGACGATGTGCCCGACGGTCTGCCGATCCCATACTGGTCTTGGGATGGGCCAGTCAGCAGAACGCGTCCGGCAGACACCTGAGACGGACCGTCTCTCGCCTGGATCGATGAGCCAGCCCAAACGAACCCCGCTGTCCGCATACTCGTGCATCTTGCTGATCAGATCCGCCTGTACGACCGGGCGGGCAACGCTGACGCGCGGGCGGCGAGGACTGGCGTGGCGGCCTGCGCGCCGGTCGTTCGCGGGGCTGGCGAACTAGCCGGCCCGATTGCCGGCTTGGTGAACTGGCTAGCTGCCACTGCCAGAGAGCAGCGCGTCGTGCTTCTGCGCCCAGTGCACGCCGGCTTGATCGCCCCAGATACTCAGGAACTGTAGCTGGGTCGCGGCGGGCTGGGTGAGCAGGCTCTGCCCATCGTGCGCGAACAGCTCCATCGGCAGGGGTCCGGGCGGAGGGCTGGCGGCGGCGAAGGCGCGCAGGAGGTCCATCGACTGTCGGTCGGTGACGTCGGTGACGAAGGCGAGTCGGGCAATCTTGCCGCCAGCGGTCACCGCCGTGACCATGTCCTGGTTGCGTCGCACGCCAGCCGCCACCGCCTGGGGCGGGATGGGGAACTGCTCCTGCAGCCGGAACATGACGATGTTGCCTTCGCCGACCACCTCAGGTAATCCAGCCAGGGCTATGCGCGCGGGGTCGCTGGTCTGCAGCGCCTTTTTCAACTGCGCTTTGCCGACGCGGAGGCCGCTCGGCTCATGGCCGCACGGTCCGCTAATAACAATTGCGTCGTCGGTGAATGCCGCCAGGACCGCGGCGGCGTCCTGGCGACGGCCGCGATCAGTTGCTGAATAACGGGCACCGGGTCGGCTTGGGCGGAGGCTGCGGGTACGGCCGCGAGCAACAGCGCCGCGGCGCCCACGAGAGACAGAAGTGACTGCTTCACGATGTTATCTCCATGTATTCAGATTGGAATCCGGAAGCACGTAGTCCGCGTCGGTAGCGATGTCCACCACTTCGTCGACTACGGTGCTGAATGACACGCCGACGGCGCGGTTGACGGTCCGTACGTCTTCGGCGTCCGCCGCCTCGTACAGGCACACTGCCCGGCCCTCGGCTGGAACGAACACGCCGCGCAGGAAGCGCACCGCTGACCCGCGCGCAGTAGCGGTAGACGCGGCCTCCTGGAGTGCTCGTTGGGCAGCGCGGAACTGGTCGCGGCTCAGGCCGGGCAGGTCGTGCTCAACCAGGTACGTTGGCATGCCCCTCAAACGTAGGCCGTGGCGTACCGCCGCACATCCGTGACGAGGCGTAAACCGGAGGCGTATCTTGCGGCCCCCCTTTGGACGTAGTGTTCGTTTCTAGCGCGGCTTGCTCGAACTGTTTAGCCCGATCTGAATTTGACCCAAAGAGGCGTTTCGGGTGGGCTGAAGACGTAGTCGGGCTGGGTGCTAGCCCTCGGCGAGCACCAGCGCCGCCACCTCGCTGCGCGCCGCACAGCCCAGCTTGGCCAGGATGTTCTGCACATGCGTGTTGGCAGTACGCTCGGCGATGACCAGGCGCTCACCAATCTGGCGATTGGTCAGGCCCTGGGTGATGAGCGCGACCACTTCCCGCTCGCGCGGGCTCAGCCGCCGCCATAGGCCGCCACGCGCGCCTGGAGCGCCGGTGGCGTTTCCGCGATGGCCAGCGCGATGGCTTGACTCAACGGCAGCGCTTTGCCGAGGGCTTTCGACGCACTGAAGGCCGATTCTCCCAGCGCCTCTCGGGCGACGAGCTCGAGGCGGTTGTGGCCGCTGGCAGCAGCGTCTAACGGTGGATAGCTGGTCCCAAGACGCTCGAAGAGCGCCTCCGCTGCGCCAAAAAGCCGCCGCCTGTTCGTACGCGTGTTCGTCGACGGCGATCAATGCGCAGTTATCAAGGACAATTGGGATGGTCTGCCATTCGTCCGATTGCTCGAGCAGCCCCAGTGCCTCGCGATAGTGCCGTCTGGCGGTGTTTCGTCGACCCTGGCGGTAAGCCGACGCGCCCAGGTTGCACAGTCCCTTGGCCCATGCGACTTGATCGCCCAGATCGCGGGCCATGGCGACACACTCCTGCAGGAGCGGATCGGCACGCGCGAACGCCTCGCGGTTCAGGGCCACGGCGCCGAGGTTGCCGAGCAGCGCGGCCGTACGCGCACGATCGCCAAGCTGCCGAGTCAGCGTGAGAGCTTGCTGGTAGGTGCTCTCAGCCGCATCGTGCGCGTGACGGCGCCATTCGACGTTGCCGATCGCGTTCAGCGCGTCGACCACCAGGGTTGGATCCGCGGCTTCGTTCGCGCACGTGAGACTCTGTTGCCCCAGACGCAGCGCGCCAGTGATGTCGCCGCGCAACTCCAGAATGCGTGACTGCCCCTGCAGCATGCGCGCCGTCAGCCCGACGTCGCCTAGTACCGAGCGGCGGAGGACTTCTAGTACCGAGCGGCGGAGGACTACCGGAGGAAGAAGGTAGCCGGTTAGGATGAGGCATCTTGCGGATCGGGGTGGGCAGGATGCCTGGACCAAAGCCTGTGGAGATCGTGTTGACGGATGCCGAGCACCACGAGCTAGAGCGCCTGGTATGCGGCCTGAAGACGGGCCAGGGGGTGGTACGGCGCGCACGGGTAGTG